>JAAWHL010000050.1 GCA_022795855.1 Lawsonibacter sp. | reverse complement strand
CCATCTCCTATTGTATCGTTGGAGGTTTATCATTTCTACTCATAGGCATAGCCTTTTTTATTCCACAGGCATAGCCTGTGGTTGTCTTTTTTACAACACGGGGCGGCTGGTGTACGAGCTGGACGCGGACGCCCCCCGCTCTCCCGCCAGCCTGACCAAGCTGATGACCCTGTTCCTGGTCCTGGACGACCTGGACAGCGGCGCTTTAAGCTGGGAGGACACCTTCACGGTCACCCCGGCCCAGGCCCGCACCCAGGGCTCCAAGTACGGGATGAACCCCGGGGAGGTCTTCACCGTCCGGCAGCTGGTGGCGGGCACGGTGCTGGCCAGCGGCTGCGACTGCGTGCAGTGCCTGGTGCTGATGTGCGCCGGGAGCGAGGAGGCCTTCGTGGGCCGGATGAATGAAAAGGCCGAGGAGCTGGGGCTGGACGGATCCCGCTTTGTCAACGCCACGGGCATCGACGCCTCGGGGCACTACATGACCGCCCGGGATATCGCGGTACTCTCCCGGGCGCTGGTGGAGGCCCATCCGGAGCTGCTGGACTTCACCTCGGTCCCCTCCCTGACGGTGGAGGGGCGGGAGTTCCGAAATATGCACCGCTTAGTGGGCCGGGATGCCCGGGTGATGGGGCTGAAGACGGGGACCACCCTGATTGGCGGCTACAACCTGGTGACCCTGGCCCGGGAGGGGGAGCGGTCCTATCTGATTGTCCTGCTGGACAGCAACAACGACAGCACCCGGTTCTCCGAGGCCAAAACCGTGGTGGACGTCCTGTTCGGGGAGGAAGGGCATGGCTAAAAAGCGCACTCTCCCGGCGGCGGAGCGCCCCCGGACCAATACGCCCCTGCTGTTTCTCCTCCTGCTGCTGATTCCCCTGTACGGCGGGTACTACAACTTCTCGGTGCTGCTGTGGGGGGCGGCGCTGGCCCTTCTGCTGGTTCTGACGGCCCGCAGCTCCGGGGTGCTGCGCCTGCCCGCGGGCCCGGAGGCCTGGTGCCTGTACGGCATCTGCGCCTGCCGCCTGCTCACCGTCCCCTTCGCCGTCAGCCCGGGCATGGCCTTCACCGGCTTTCTGCGCACGGCGGTGTGGGCGCTGTTTTTCGTCTATGCCGCCGCCTACTCCCAGGAGGAGCGCCGCCTGATTCTGGACGCGGTCGCCTGGGAGGGGGCCCTTTTGTCCCTGCTGGCCACGGCGGCCTTCCTCTATGACCGGGCGGCGGGGGCCGCCAGCCGAAACGGCCGCATTGACGGCCTGTTTCAGTATGCCAACACCTGGGCGCTGTTCCAGCTGGTGTGCCTGATCCTCCTGCTGCTGAAGGACCGCCGCCGCCGGCTGGACTGGGCGGCCATGGGGGTGCTGGTATGCGGCATCTACCTGTCCGGATCCCGCGGCATCTTCCTGCTGTTCCTGTTCCTGGCCCTGGCCTGGGGGGCCCGGTCTGTCTGCACGGAGAAAAAAATCCTGCCCGCCGCCCTGGCCGGCGGCGGAGCCGTGCTCATCGGGGCCCTGTCTGTGGTGTTCAGCGGCGGGCTGGTGCTGGACCGCCTGCGGGCCATCACCCTGTCCTCCTCCAGCCTGAACGGACGCCTGCTGTACTATCTGGACGGGATCCGGATGCTCCTGCGCCACCCTCTGGGGCTGGGCCGGGGCGGGTATCTCTACCTCCAGCCCCTGGAGCAGACGGGGGTTTATACCCTGCGGGCCATTCACAACGAATACCTCCAGGCGGCCCTGGACGGGGGGATCCCGGCGGGCGTGTTCACCGCCGGCCTGGCCATAGCCCTCCTGCTCCGGAGGGGCGCTCCCCTGCGGGAGCGGGCGGTGGTCTTTGCCGTCTGCGCCCACGCCCTGATTGACTTTGACTTCCAGTTCTCCTCCGTCGTCTTTCTGCTCCTGCTGTGCGGCACGGGGGGGAAGTGCCGGGTGTTCCGCCCGGGCCGGCGGCCCCTGCTGGCCGCCGGGACGGCGGCCGCCCTGGTGTTCGGGTACTTTTCCGCAGTGTATTTCCTGGACTTCTCCGGGCGGGCGGAGGAGGCCTACGCCATGTATCCCGCCGACCTGTCCCTGGCGGAAAACTATCTTCAGACCTTCACCTCGGCAGAGGAGGCCGAGCCCCTGGCCGACCGGATTACGGAGCGCACCGCCCTGTCCATGGTGGCCTGGGACTGCAAATTCGCGGCGGCCGCCGCCCGGGCGGATCTGCCGGCCATGGTGGAGGCCAAGTACCAGTACCTGTGTCTCAGCCGCTACCGGGGCGGGGTGTACTTAGACTTTGTCTCGCTGCTGGAAAACGCCTGTGCGCAAGGCTCCCCTGAAGAGCTTTCCCGATATCAGACCCTGGCGCAGAATGTGATACAGCAATTGGAGGAGGTGAACCGGACTACCAGCCCCCTGGCCTACCGCATTGCGGACAAGCCCCAGCTGGAATTCAGCGGGGAGGTCCTGCGGCGGCTCCAAATCATAACAGAAGAGAGGCAGAGAAATTCATGAAACTAAACCGCAGATTTTTTGCCGTCCTGCTTGCCCTGTGCATGATGCTGGGCGCGGCGCTCCCCGTCTCGGCGGCGGAGCTGAACCCTGCCTACGGCGAGGCCAGCTACTATGACATCGCCGTGGCCAGCTATTCCCGGATGTTGATGTTCCAGAACGGCGTGGTAGCCGCGGCGGACGCCAGCAAGCAGTACGGCCTGATTGACGCCGCCGGCAGCGTGGTGGTGCCCTTCCAGTACGCCGGCGTGTGGGCGCTGGGCGGCGGCCTGTTCAAGGTCTGCGACCAGGCCACGGGCCTGGGCGGCAATCAGGGCATCATCGACTCCACCGGCAAAGAGGTGCTCCCCATGGGGAACCACTTCATCAGCAGCCGCAATCAGACCATCCAGGTGGACGGCGACTACTACACCTTGGACATGAAGCCCTCCACCAGCGAGGCCTTCTACGGCCAGGGCAAGGCCGCCGCCCAGCTGGCCGCCTACGACTGGTACACCGAGGCATACGGCTACTACGTAGTCCAGGGCCGGCAGGCCGGCGACTCTTGGGCCGGGGTTTACGGCGTGCTGGACAGCAGCTTCAAGACCGTGGTCCCCATGCAGGACGGCTACATCTCCGTGGTCTCTGACGGGGCCACCACCCTGTTTTTGGCCGACGACAAGGTGTACGGGACCTCCGGCCAGGAGGTCTCCTTCTCCGGCCTGTATGACAGCGTCCAGCAGGATTGGAACGGCAGCGCCGTGCTGTGGGTGCAGAAGGATGACCAGACGGGCGCCATCGACTTCACCGGCAAGGTGCTGGTCCCCCTGGGCCATTACGCCGGGGTGGGCGGCCTGAACCAGCAGGGCTACATTGCCGCCTACAGCGAGGAGAGCGGCGCGTCCCTGGTCTACAAGGACGGCGAGCTGGTCAAGACCTTCGAGGGCAAGCACGTGGCCACCGAGGCCTACTACCGCGACCTGGGCTTTACCGACAGCAGCGGCAAGGCCGGCATCATGGATTTAAGCGGCAAGGTCCTGATTCCCGCCGAATACGCCTGGATTAACGGCGACGGCAACGGCAACCTGCTGGCCTTCCGGGACAGCGGCGGCTGGACCTACACCTGCGGCCTGTACGACTACAGCGGCAAGGTGATTTTCTCCGACGGCTATGAGCTGATCAACCACCTGCGGGACAACAAGTACCAGCTCTATGACGGCGCCCACTACGGCATCTCCACCCTGAGCGGCTCCGCCGTGGTGCCCATGAAGTACGTGGACATGCGCCTGCACACCCTGGACTTCATCGAGCTGTACGACGGGACCAGCTACAGCGTGGTGGACCTGAACAACCGGACGGTCGTCCCCGCCTCGTCCGAGCCCATCAATCTGTTCCGCTCCGCTGTGAATGAGGACCTCTCTTCCGGCATCACCCGCGCCAACTGGTACGCCAAGGAGTACGACGGCTATGACAAGAGCGTCCTGCCCTTCTGCTACAGGCTCAGCGACGGCAGCTACGCCACCGTCTACGCCGACTACAACACCGGCGAGGTGGCCGGAACCCTGGCCAACCGCGCCTCCCTGCCCACCGAGGACGGCGATTTCGTCTATCAGGCCTCCAGCGGCCTGTTCGGTTTCGGCACCCTGAAGGGCCAGACCCCCGCCGAACCGGAAAAGCCGGTTGAGCCGGAGAAGCCCGCCCAGGGCGATCTGCCCTTCCTGGACGTGCCGGAGGACAGCTGGTTTTACGGCGCGGTGAAGTACGCCTTTGACAACAAGCTGATGTCGGGCAGCAGCGAGACCGCCTTCAACCCCGACGGCATGACCTCCCGGGCCGCGCTGCTGAGCATTCTTTATAACTTTGAGGACCGGCCCGAGACGGACGCCGCCGTCAATTACAGCGACGTGCAGAGCCAGTGGTTCGCCGAGGCCGCCTCCTGGGCCAAGGCCAACGGCCTGGCCCAGGGCGTTGTGGAGGACGAGCTCAGCGGCGACACCCCCCTGACCCGGGAGCAGATGGCCATTATCCTGTACAACTTTGCCCGGTATAAGGAGTTTGACACCCAGGGCCGGGCGGACCTGTCCGCCTTCTCCGACGCGGGCAGCGTCTCGGAGGGCGCCAGAGACGCCCTGAGCTGGGCCAACCACGCGGGCCTGATTAACGGCGCAGGCGGAGCGCTCTCCCCCGCCGGCACTGCCACCCGCGCCCAGCTGGCCTCCATTCTGAAGAATTTCTGCCAGAACGTGGCCGGGAAGTAATTCCCCCGCCATATCAGAACGCCCTCCGGCGCAGACTGCGCCGGAGGGCGTTTTTTATATTCAGAAGCTGTACCATGGGCCGAAGTATGCCCATTTGCGAGAGAAAATTGCCGTTGGCAAGGCAAAAAATCGCAGGAATCCTTTATGTACTTCAAGATTTTTGAACGGCGCTAAGGGCAATCTTGGAAGATGTGTGCTGAGGCGATTGGTACAGCTTTCAGTCCGGTTCCTCGGCCATAACGGTCTCCAGCTGTTTCCAGTTCAGTTTTCTGTCCTCAATCTCCTTCCAGCAGGAGATGACCCCCTCCAAATAGGCCCACGTCACATACCAGTAGACGTACCGGATCAGCAGGTGGGCGGGGAGGATATCCTCAATAATCCGGCTGATTTCCTCGAAGCCGTCCGGGATGCCCGGGATATTGGGGAAGGAGACCTCCACCTCGCCCGGTGTGCCGGTCTCGTCCACCCGGGCGCGGACGCCGCAGCCGGAGATGGTGTCGTTGATGGCCTCCAGGGTAAAGCTGTCCCCGCCGATGCGCAGCAGGGCGGCCAGCGCCTCCCGCATCCGTTTCGGGGTGGAGGCGGCCGGGCGGCAGGCCAGCAGGCCCAGGATTTTTTCCAGCCCCCAGCTCTCGGCGGCGGTCAGGTCGGCCTCCCGCAGGTTCTCGTCCAGCAGGGCCTCCACCCGGTCCAGGGCCAGGCCCTGGGCGTCCAGCTCCCCGCCCGAATAGGGGGCGTCCGGGCTGTAGATCCCCAGGGGCTCCAGCATTTGGCGCAGATAGGCTCCGTGCATGTCACATCGCCCCCACGTTCAGCCCGCTGAGCACGGGCAGCTGGTCGCTGGCGACGGCCACGTCGGCGGCGGGGGCGGTGATGGTATAGTTCTCCACGCCCTCGCAGCCGAAGATGATGCTGCCCAGCTTGGCCCGCAGGACGTTCTGACCCAGCCGCCGTCCGTCGAACCAGGCGGTGAGGGCCTGACGCACCCGCTGCTGCACTGCGGCGGGGTCCTGGCCGGGCGCGGCGGCCACCTTCACGGTCACCGGCACCTTGACGGAGGCTGGGGCGCGCACCTGCACGTCCACGGCGATCTCCCGCCGCTGGCGGAAGTAGTCGTCCAGCTCCTTGAGCAGGGCCTGCCCCGGCGTTCCGGACAGGGTGGAGACCACCACGTCCACGGTGCCCTTTCCTCTGGCCCTGGGGAGGACGGAGGCGGCGGCCACCTGGTCGAAGGACAGCGCGCCCTGCTGATAGAAGGCGGCGTTGGCCCCGTTGGGCAGGCGGCGGAAGGTGGCCAGCACCCGTTCTCTCAGGTCCTCGTCCCCCTCCGCGTCGGCGCCGCCGCCGAAGGCCTTGGGGTTGCCGCACCCGGCCACGCCCACCGGGGCCACGGCCATGGAGACCACGCTGCCGGCGGGCACGTTGCCCGCGCTGCCCGGCTCCACGGCCCGGGCGGGTATGTCCGCCTGCAGCTTCCCTGCGGCCAGCACGCCCGCTTTTGTGGTTTCAAAGCGGATGAGGTCCGGGGTCATGCACACGGTGCCCGCGGGGATGGTCCGGTTGGTCTGGGCGGCGGTGGTCACAAAGAACCGCAGGCTCCCCTCCGCCCGGACGGCCGGCTTGCGGCTCAGGCCCCGCAGCTGGGCGTGCCGGTCCAGGTACTCCCCCTGGGCAGTCTGGGGGAAGCACTGCCGCACGGCCCACTGTGCCTGGACATACAGGCCGTACACCTGGGCGGCGGCGGCGTACAGCCGCACGGACAGGTCGCAGCCCTCCCGCACCTCCATGCCGGTGGCCGTCCGGTAGGTCTCCAGCATCTCCTGATAGATTTCCTCCACGCTTTTCATGGCGTCCCCCTTTTTACAGCGCTCCGGTCCGGGCGGTCAGGGCCTCTCCCTGCCAAAGCAGGTGTACGGCCAGGCTGAACCGCCCGTCCTGTTCCTCGGCCAGCTCCACGCCGGTCACCTCCACGTCCTCGTCCTCCAGCGCCTGCATCACGTACCGCCGGGCCAGGGCGGGCCGTGCGGCGGGCTTTTCCCGGCCGAGGGTGTGCAGGCTGCTGCCCAGATTGGGCAGGAAGGGCATAGCGCCCCGCCGGGCCTTCAGCCGGAACAGCACCCGCTGCAGCACCTCCTGCGCGCCGGTCAGCCCGGTCAGGCCGCCCAGGCCGTCGGGCACATAGTCTCCGTTTTCGATAAAAAGCTCCATGGTTTATCCTCCGGCGTACCGCTGTGCGATTTCGGCAATCAGCTCCTCCAGGGGTTTGCCGTTGACCACCACGCCGCCGTTGAGCTCGATCTCCCCCACGGGGAGCAGGCGGATGGAGGCCCGGTTTGCCTGGCAGGCGATTTCCACCTCGCCCGGGCCCAGCCCGTCCTCCTGCCTGCATCCGATGACGCAGGGGCTCTCCCGCTCGCCTCCGGCCTTCAGCACCAGCACCTGGTCGCCCTGGGCGGGCCTCCAGCGGTAGCCGCCGGGGCTGTATACCTGCGCGCCCCGCCGCTCCCCCTCCAGGTAGACGCCCGCGGGGCTCTCCCCCAGGGTGACGGCGCCGGTGTCGGCGGCGGCCTCCTCCACCGGGCGTTTTCTGCTCCGTTCCGAGGTCCACACAGCCTCTCGCCTCCTTTCTCAAGCTTCAGCCCGCCTCCCGGCGGGCCTGTTGTCTGATTATATGACCACGTCCGGGGCGGCCAGCTCCAGCACGGTCTGCCCGCCCTGACTGCCGCAGGTGACCCGGGTCCCCACCACCCGCCAGCTGCCGTTTTTCCCCCAGCCGCTGCGGTGCAGGCTCAGCAGGTCGCCCGGCCTGCCGTAGAAGAGGATGGGAACGGCAATCTCCTGCCGCACCAGTCCGGCGGCGGACTTGTCCAGCTGGAACTGCCCGCTGTAGCGCATGGTTTTGAAGTCGCTGCGGCCGGGCATGGTCATAATGCGGCGGCAGGTGCCGCCGTTTTGGAGGAAGGCGGTGTTTTCCACCCGTTCCACGGCCTGCCGGGTGCGGTCCCGGACCCAGATTTCGGACAGCACGCCGTAGCGCCGCTCCCGCAGGACCAGGCCGGTCACGGGGGTTGCGTCGGTAATCTCCAGGTTCTCGCAGCCGGTCCAGCCGGTCAGCACCAGCCGGCCCTCCCGGTCGAAGCGGGGCGAGACGCCGGCGTGGTAGCGGGCGAACTCATAGAGCACGGACCACTCGCTGCTCCCGGTGGCCACGGAGAAGCGGCTGACCGGGGGGAGCGCGGCGGGCTGAGCCAGGCGGATCCCGTAGGGGGAGACGTGCCCGCTGAGGATGTCCTCCAGGGCGGCGGTCTCGTAGTCCTGGCCCTGGGCCTCGTTGTCCAGCAGCAGGGCGGCCATGCCCCGGCCGGACACCTCCAGGACGGCGCCGTTCCGGTCCCAGGTCACCTCGCACTCGTCCACCACGCCGGTAAACACCCGTTCCCCCTGGTGGTCGGCGGCAAAGGATTTCCACTGTCCCAGGTCCTCTCCGGGCTCTTCCCAGGGGCAGCGCAGCCAGAAGCTGTCGCAGGGGACGCCGGCGGTATAGCACATCTCCCAGGCCAGGGGCTCGGGCAGCTGAAGGGTTCTTCCCCGGGCGGTTGTAATCAGGGCGGTCAATTCACTCTCACCTCGTCTCCGGGGAAAATCAGGTTGGGGTTTTTGATTTGGGGATTCATGCCGATGATTTCCTGCAAACTCACGCCGTACCGGATGGACAGCCCCCACAGGGTGTCTCCGCTGACCACGGTGTGCCAGCGGCCGGGCCGCCGGGACTCGGTCTGGTTCTGGCTCTCCTGGCCGGCGGGGGCGGGGGAGAGGGTCTGAACCCGGCCGCTGTAGGCTGGGTCCGCCTCCCAGAAGGCGAAGGAGTAGCGCACATAGTCGGGCCGGGGCTCCTGTTCCAGGCGCAGCTCCACGAAGTAGGCGCTGGCCGTCTGCCACAGGGGATGGATGAGGGTGCCCGGCCCCTCCTCATAGAAGGTGTTGGCCAGCTGTCCGAACTGGGCGTAGGCGTCCTGTCCCGCGAACTCCCCCTCGCCCCGCATCACTCTCCTGCTCCGGCCCAGATCCTGGAGGTAGGAGGTGCCGAAGGGCACCTTGTGGAGCGCCACGTGCCGTTCAAATTCAATGGAATAGATTCTGGGGTTGTGGGGCCAGATAAAATTTCTGTACCGCATAGGCGCCAAAATCAATGCCGATTCCCCCTTTTCTCGTCTGTGTCAATAGAGGGTAAAGACCCCGTCATACCGCCGTGCGTCCCGTTCAAAGACCCGGTCCAGGCTCCGCGCCCGGAGGGGTGCGGCCTCCTCCGGGGCAGACGGGAGGCGCTTTGCCCCCGCCGCTTCCGGAGGGGCGCTCCCCCCGGCGGTTACCCGGAAGCGGGCGGCCCGGGCGGCCTGGGCCGCCTGCCGGCGGAGCGGGGCGGCGGCGGTCTCCGCTCCGGCGGCCCGCGCTCCGGCGGCGGACGCCTTTCGGAGCGCTTGGGGGGGCGTGGACTGCGCTTTGCCTTCCCGGGCCGCGGCCTGTGCCAGGGCGTTCCGGCCCTCCGTCCCGGCAGGCTCCCGCGCCCCGTCCGGCGGGAGGGGGGCCTCCGCCTCCCCGCTCCGGGGGGCCCGGCCTGCCCGCACCGGCGCGGGACGGAGTTCCTCCGCCCTCCCGGAGGGGGAGGGCCCCCGCTCCTCCCGTGCCCCGGGAAGTCGCGTCCGCCCCGCACCCGGTCCGGCGTCCGGCCTCCGGCCCAGGTCCGCCGCCTCCTGCTCTTCCTCCTGCTCCTCCACCAGCTCCAGCAGCAGCTCCAGCTGGTCTGTCATGTCGTTCGTCCCTCCTTCAGGGCCAGAAAGTGCTCCAGGTCAAAGGAGGTGTTCACCGCCCCCTGACCGGCGGGCGCGCCGCACACAGGGCACCGGTCCTCGCCGGCCCGCTCCCGGCAGGCGGGGCACATCCGCTCCAGCTCCTCCTCGTCGTCCAGGAGCTGGTTGACCAGGCACCACAGGTAGTCCCGGTCCTTCATCTCCCGCGCACGGGCCTCCGAGGGCAGGGCGTGAAACTGCTTTAGTACCCGCCAGCGCAGCCGCTCCCCGTCGTTCCGGCTCAGTTTTTTTTTACGCGCTCCAGCTCCTCCCCGTCCAGGGTGAGGCCGGGATTTTCCCGGCGGTCGAAGTCCTGCCACTTTTGGGAGAGGGCGGCGATTTCGGCCACGGTCAGTCCGGCCAGGGCCTCCCGGCCGCTGGCGAATACGGGCTTGCCCTGGCATGTCAGGGCCCGTGCCAGCAGGCAGGCGTTGGAGCACAGGGCCCGTTCCCTGTCTTCCCCGGCCAGTCCGGCGGCCTCCCGCCGGGCCTGGAGCACCTCCAGGGCAGACAGCAGGCGCAGCTCCATGCCGTTGGGCAGGGGCATCCGGTCCGAGCGGGCCAAAATGGAGTTTTCCACGGCTTACACCCCCGTTTCGATGCGTTTGGTGGCCACAACGGTGACCTTTTCCACCACCATATCCCCCAGGGTGCCCGCCTCGCTGATGTTGCTCCACTGGCAGTCGGAGTAGATAATCTTCCGGTCGGGCTTGCAGATGACCAGGGAGAAGCCGTTCAGGCTGTAGAAGTCCAGCCCGTCCCGGATGGCCTCGTCGGTGGCATACAGGCGGGTGAGCTCCAGGGTGTGGGTGGTCTGTCCGGGGACGGTGGCCACCGGCTCGGCCTCGCCGAAGGCCTCCACGGCCTTGCTGGTTTTGGAGGCGCGGGCGGAGTAGCTCTGCACTACCGCCACCTTCACGCCGTTAATCTCCAGGTAGATGTCGCTGCTGGTAGGAAATCCCGCGATACTCAATATGTCTCCTCCTTCTCGCGCTTCTGCTCCGGGCGCTTTGCGCTTCCGCGCCCTGCGCGGGCGGCCGGCTGTTCGGCGCTCCGCGAAAAATGCCGCCGGCCATTGGCCGGCCTGTTTTTTCGTCTGCGCGTCTCACTGCCAGCCTGCTCCGGGCGCTCTGCGCTTAGATTGTGATATGCGCGGTCAGCCAGATCTGGTTCAGTCCGTGGGCGGTGGTGAAGGAGAACTCCACCAGGCACACGGCGGGGTCCTCCTGGCTCTGGGAGACCTTCACGTTGTCATAGGCGGTGATAATCTCCCGGGCCAGCTTGTTTTCCAGCTCCAGCACCACCTGGGCGCGGATGCTTCCCCGGGTCTGGGCGGTATTTTTGCTGCGGGGGAAGCGGCTTTTCAGTGCGGCGCGGATGCCGGGAATCACGTCGTCCACCACCAGGATGGTGGACAGGTCCCGCCAGCTTTTGTCGGGCGAGCCGTCGGTGGAGGTGCGGGTGGTGACGCCCCGGACCACGGCGGACTGGCCGCCGCTGCGCTCAATGGGGGTCACGCCGCCCTGGATCAGCAGATCCAGGGTGTTGTCGTCGTACCGCAGCTCGGGGCCGGACAGGCCGCTGAGCACAGCGCCGCCCAGGGGCAGGGCGGGGTCCCGTTCTCCGGCGATGGCCCCGGCGGCAGCGGCGGCGGCGGTCAGCCCGCCGCTGACCAGTACGGTCCGCTCGCTGTTCAGGGCCTTGGCCCGCTGGACCAGCTCCTGGGGGGACTCGCCGGAGCGGCCAGCGATTACGGCCAGCCGCTCCATGCGGGACTGGGAGGCCTGGCAGACCATGTCCCGCAGGGCCTGCTGAACGGACAGGTCGGTGCTGTCGCAGAGGCACAGCTGGATGTCGTCCATGGCGCCCAGCTGGGCGAAGGCCTGGGCGTAGTTCTTCTGGCCGGACACGGGGACGGCGGCTACCCGGGCGGCGCCGTTGCGGAGGGCCAGGCGGATTAAGGCGGTCATGCCCTCCCCGCCGCTGTCGCCGAAGGCGGACACGGCCTGCTCCATGCCGGTTATGATGACGGGCACGCCTGCGGGGGCAGCGGAGTTCACCGCCGCCAGGCCCACGGTTTTTCTGCCGTCGTTTCCGCTGATGACCGAGGATGCGTCATAGCTGGAATACACCCCCGGACGCTCGTGATTTGTGATGCTCAAGATTGGACCCCTCCTCGGATGTCAAAGTCTAAGAATTCCCCGCCCGGCTCGGCGGCCGCGCAGAGCCAGACCCGGCACAGGGCCTCCACGGGCCTGTGCAGCAGGCCCTGGGCGCTGTCGAAGGCGGTTTCGCCGCCGGAGATTTCCAGCACCTGCACGCCCTGGGGGCCTCCCTGCTGGAGGGCCCGCACCAACCGGTCGAAGGCGGACTGAAGGTCCTGGCCGTCCGTTCCTGCTCCGGCGTACAGGTCCAGGCCAAGCCGGAGCTCCGCCCGTTTGCCGTACAGCTCCTCCCAGCGTCCGCTGTCGGGGTTGAAGCGCTCGCCCAGATAGTCCTGGAAGCCGGACGGGCCGGCCTGGCAGCTGCGCAGGGAGACTGCGGCGGCCGGGCCGGTCAGGGCGGAGCGCTCCTGTCCGGGCCAGGCGGTGAGGGCGCGCACGCCCTGGCTGTTCAGGTAGTGCGCCATTTCCTCCCGGATGCGTTCGATTCCTGTGTTCATGTCTCCTCCTTGTCTGCGGGGACCAGGACGGCCCACCAGTGGCAGAGGGTTTGTCCCAGATAGATGGGCTGGGCGGTTTCGACCTGGAAGGCCGTTCCGTTCCAGAGCACCTGGTCCCGGCCCGCCTGCAGTCCGGTTCCCGGCTCGCCCAGGTAGAGGAAGCGGTCTTTTCTTTTCAGCCCCAGGGGGGTGGGCAGGTACTGCCGCTCCTCCTTGCGGTTGCGGGTGACGGGCCGCAGGAAGGCCCGTGCGGGAGTCAGCGCTCCGTCCCGGCGCACCTGGACCTGCTGGCCGTACCGCGCCATCAGGTCCCGCACGGTCCCCGCCCTCATCCCGGTGTCCCCCGCACGGCGAAGCCGGAGGGCGTGCAGAAGGGGGCCATCAGCTTTTCGGCCTGTTCCTCCAGCGCTCCGGCGCGGCCTGCGGTTCCGGCGCGGACGGTCAGGTCCCCGGCGGTAAAGGACTGCACGCCCTCCAGTCCGCCGCTGTCCTCCAGTGCGCCCAGGGCGAGCCAGGCTGCGGCGATGGGGAAGGCCCCGCCGCAGTCCTTTGGGGCAAGTCCGGGTTTCAGCCGCAGCTTCAGCCGCAGCTCCGCCGCCTGGCACACCCCGTTTAACAGGCCCTCGTCCCAGTCGTCCCGGCCCATGGCCCGCACCAGCTCTTTGATCTGCCGGGTCATCACAGCTTCAGCGCCTGGCTGGCCGCGCCGAACAGCTTGGCGTAGCCGCTGATGACGGTAATGGCGGCCCGCTCCAGCTGCCGGTCAATCAGCTTGTCGTACTCAATCATCACGTCGCTGCCCTGAACCATCTCCAGGGCGAAGCGCTGGTCCAGGCCGATGAGGGTGCCGGCGGGCATGGCGCCGGTGCGCAGCAGCTTGGCGCCCAGGGGGGTGGCCAGCTTGCCGGTGCCCTGGAAGTTCAGGCCGGTGAGGGGGTTCTGGAACTCGGGCAGCTTGAGCATTTTGACCATCACGTCGTTGCCCACCAGCAGGGTGTTCATCTCGTAGGGCTCGAATTTGGACCAGAAGTCCACCAGGTCGTCATAGGAGAGCTGGCCGGCCTGGGCGGGGGTGTGGACCTGGGCGGGGTTGTCGTTGCCGTCGCCATTGAGGAGGACTTCGATGGCGTCCTCCAGCTGCTGGCGGGCGATGTAGGCGCCGATTTGGCGCAGGGTGACGGAGAAGAGGTCCAGCTTCTGGAAGCGGACGGCCTCATAGCTGGCCACCAGCATTCTGCCCCGCTTGTGGAGCTTGATCAGGCTGGACTGGACCTTCACGGTGGTGCTGGGGATTGCGGCGCCCTCGTCCACCCGGCGCAGGCGCTTGCTGTCGCCGCCGGCCTGGGCGGTGACGGGGCGGTAGTCCATGCCGTCGAAGCGGGTGACGGCGGCGGTGATGGAGGGCAGCAGGTTTTCGTCCTCCATGCCCTGGCGCACGGCCCGGGCCACGTACTCGGGGAAGAGGACGGCAGAGTCGGCGGTACGGAAGAATTTCTCCACCGGATCGCTGGCCGCCCCCTTCACGTGGATGTCGAATCGCTTCAGCTGCCGCTGAAAGGCGTCCAGCCCCTCCAGGGCGGTGCCTCTGTACAGCTCGCTGGGGTCCTCCTTTTCCAGGGTCTGGGTGAAGGACTGTCCCGTCTGACGGTACATTCCCTTGTCCAGCCTCAGATTTTCATACGGATATGCCATGTGAACCGCTCCCTTCTTTTTTACAGGTACAGCACTGCGGTGCCCGCCGTGCTGTCCGTCTCCACCACCAGGAACTCCCGGCCGCCGCTCTCTCCGGCGGCCGCCTGTACGCCGCCCTGGCCGTCGGCGGTCAGCTTTACCCAGCCCGGCTCCAGCGCTCCGGCGGCCTTCACCTGGGCAAAGCCCTTCACCTGTACGGCGGCAAAGCCGTCCCGGCCCTCCAGGGCCACGCCGCAGAAGTCCTCCCCGGCGGCGCAGGGGCCGGCCTCGCCCTGGCCGGTCACCTTGACCACCTGGCCGCCGGACGTCCCCTCCTGTACCGCGAACGTGGCCGTCACCGCGCCGATTTCCTCAAACGAAACCTTTTTCATCCGCTGTTTCCTCCTTTGGGGTGTTATTGTTGTTGGTTCTTTTTCTTTTCAAAAGAAAAAGAATCAAAAAGAAAGCGTTTGGGGCGCAGGATTCCGTTTTTCTTGTTTTGATTTCGCGGGGGCGCCTCTCAGATTAAAAACGCCCCGTCCGGTTCCTGCCTGGACTCCTCCTCGCGGCTGTATTTCAGCTGGGTTTTCAGTCCGAACCGCTGTCCGGCGCGCTGCCGGAAGGACTCCTTCAGCTCCAGCAGCTCGATTTCCTCCAGCTTGCCGGCGGCGGAGCGCAGCACGTCCACGTCGGCGTCCTCCCGGGCCAGGCCGCCCAGGCGTGCCACCTCGTCCCGGAGGCGTTCCAGGTAGGCCCGTCCGGCCCGCGCCTCTTTTTCCAGGCGTTCCAGCTCCTCGCGGCAGCCCGGGTGTCCGTCGGCCAGCCGGGCGAGCTTTTCCACAGGCCCGCTGCATTTCATCACGCCGGCCTCCCTCTGTGCGGGCACGGCGACAAAGGAGAACTCGAACGCGTCGGAGGCCTCCTCCAGCCTGGCGTAGCACAGTGCGCCGCCGTATTCCCGGCCCTTGACGTGTCCGCATCCGGCGATATCCTGTCCGCAGACGGAGCACACCGAACGTTTCACGGCGCAGCCCACGCTGACCTCTTTTTTGATGCCCCCCTCGATTTCGGCGATCAGGTCCGCGTTGCTGGGGGTGCGCACCATATAGGCCCAGCCCTTGAGGTAGCGTCCGGGCTCCCCGGTTCTGGTGAACCGGCCCGGTTCCTCCAGCACCTGGGTGCGGTAGATGCGGGCGGACTGTCCGGCGGCGGACCAGTTGTGGTCCAGGATGCCGGATTTGCCGGTAAACAGGCCGGCCAGCTGTTCCAAGGTTTCGGCGGGGAAGCACTCCCAGTCCCGGTCGATTTCGTTGTCGCACAGCCGGACGGAGAAGGTGTACACCTCCCCGGCGGTCAGTTTTTTCCGGCTCAGGCGGTTAATCTGCTCCAGCTCCTGTTCGGTTACGGCGACGCTCTGGCCGCCCTGGCCCTCCTTGACGATATTCATGATGATTTACCCTCCGTTTCCTGCTTTTCGGCCTGGGCGCGGTAGAGCCTGGCCCTGGCCTCCTCCACGATGTCCTGCAAATTGATGTCCTCCCACTCCACGCTGACGCTGCCGCCGAAGCCGTGGAGTCTCAGCCACAGCAGGCAGATACGCTCCACCACGGGCTCCAGGGTGCGGCGGATAGCGGTAATCTCGCTGGTCATCATGTCGGCCTGCTGGGTGCTCATCCGCTCGGTGGAGGCCCAGGACAGGCCCAGCATAAAGGGGGGGATGCCGGTCCGGGCGATCAGCTGCTCCAGGATCTGGCGCACGGGGGTTTCGCTGTCCAGAATCTGGTTGTCCGCGCCGATGACCTTGATGTCCACGTCGCCCACGGCCACAAAGTCGCGCACCGTGCCGTTCCTGGAGTCCTGCATGGCCTTGGACCACTCTCCGGCCAGGGCGGCGCAGCGCTCCTGGGCGTAGGGGCGGTCCTCCTCGCCGGGCTTGTACACCACGGCGAAGCGCACATTGCCCATCCGCTCCCAGTTGCGCCCCACGGCCTGATAGATTTTCAGCAGGATTTCCGTAAGGAAGGGCATGGAGCGCAGGAGGGAGGCGCCGTAGGGGCTGTCGGTCTCGGGCTGGAAGGGGGTAAAGAGCAGCAGCTCCTGCCTGGGCAGGGGCTGTGCCTGTCCGCCCCCGTCCCGGACGCACAGGGTGAAGTCCAGGGGGTTGTCTCCCTCCCGGATGACGACCTGTTCGGGCCCGGCGCACAGCAGGGCCGCGATTTCCCGGTTCTGCGGGTCGAGGACGATTTCGCCCACGCCCCGGCCGCAGGTGAGCATACTGTCCAGATAGCCGTCCAGGAAGGACTGGATGCCCCGCTGGCCCCGGCCGGTGTTCACCCGGCGCAGGAACTCATCCAGGCCGGCCTGAGCGCCCGGGTTTTGGGCGCGGACGCCCACGCCGCCGCACAGCCGGACCAGCTTGACGATGGCGGCGTCCACGATGGGCACCGCCTCCCGGATGGACCGGTACAGCCGGGCCTCGCCCTGGCTCAGGGGCACATAGCCGTCCAGCAGGCCGAAGGGGTGCCTGTCCTGCTCTCTCAGCTGCACCGTCCCGACCGGGGTTTTCTCCTGTTTTTTGAACCATTTCAAGCGCACCGCCTGCCTTTTCTTGATTTTTGTTGTCTGTCCCGCGCTGTTCAAATGCGCTCCCGCTCCACGCTTCCGGCGAAGAAGCCGCCGGGGCCTCTGTTCGCCACGGTGGCGGCGAAATAGCGGATGTCGTCCATGGCGTGGTCGTTTTCCTTCCGGACCCGGTCGGTTCCGCGGTCCCGGTCCTCCCAGCGGTACAGGCCGAATTCCCGGATGGCGTCTGTGCACGTTCTGCATATGACGATACGGCCGGTCCGCAGCAGGCGGGCGGTGGTGCGGATGCCGGATAGCACGTCGTTTTCCGCCTTCCGGACCCGCCAGCCTCTCCGGCGCAGCACCTCCATGAAGCTGGCTGCGGAGGGGTCGGCGATTACGGCGCGGATTTCCCGGCCGGCGGCCAAGGCCTCCAGGGCGTCGGCGTACTCCTCGTCGGTTTTCTGCCGTTTTTCCCGGCGGGAGTCATAGTAGAACTCCTTGACCCGGAACCAGCCCTCCTCCGTCCGGCCCCACAGGCCCATGGAGGTGGGGTTGACGGTGCCGTAGTCGCAGGAGATGTACCACTCCAGCCAGCCGGACTCCGGCGGGTCCCGGGTCATCTCCTCCCGGAAGAAGTCGTACACCAGCCCCTGGGCGGCCACCCACTCGCCCAGCACGAACCGGCGGTAGAACACGCCCTGGAAGAGGGCGCGGTAGCGCGCCCTGATTTCCGGGGCCAGGCCGGGGTTGTCGTCCATGGTGAAGCGCAGGCGCAGGGCGTTCCGCTCCCCGGCCCTGAGGATCCAGTTCTGATAGAACCAGTGGCCCGGGCCCTCGGGGTTGCAGCTCATCCAGATGCGGCTGCCGGGGACGGAGCAGCGGGCGCAGGCCTGTTCCACGAAGCTCTCGGGCATGACGGCGGCCTCGTCCAGCAGCACGCCGGCCAGGGTCATGCCCTGAATCAGGGCGGCCGAGCCCTCGTCCTTTCCGCCGAACAGGTAGAAGGTGTTTTCCCGGCCGGGGAAGCCTGCGGTCAGCCGGTTCTTGCTGACCTGCTCGTGCCAGCGCAGGCCCAGCTGTTTCAGGGCGGGGGCGGCCTGGAAGAGCAGGCTGCGGCGCACGCCCTCAATGGTTTTTCCGCACAGGGCCAGCTGTTCTCCCCGGCAGCAGGCGGAGGCCCACAGGAAGAAGGAGAGGGTCAGGCACAGGGTTTTTCCGCTGCGCACGGCCCCGTCGCAGATAATCACGTCCTTATCCCGGTCGGGGGAGCTTTTCCGCCACCAGTTCATCACCCGCCGCTGCTTGGGGGAGAGGGCTTTGGGGAACTCATTCATCCCCGTCCCCCGTCAGCTGGCGCAGCAGCTGCTGGGCCGGATCCTCCCGGCACAGCTCCAGCAGCTTTTCGATGGTCCGCATCCGGTCGGTAAATTTGACCTCCACCGCGCCGGATCCCGCCCGTTTGAATTCGGTCAAGGCGGTCAGGTCCATCCGGTCAATCTGGTCCCGGTCCTGGGCGTCCAGGTAGGCCAGCTTCACCGCGTCGTTCACCCTGGCCTGGGCCAGCTGAAGCATCTGCCGCTCCAGGCGTCCGGCCAGGCTTTTGTTCTTGTCCACCACATCACCTCACAACCATAGGGGATTTTGGGCCAAAAGTTGCACGTTTCCGTCCACCAAGCGGAAAAATTTTTTGGTGCGCTATCAAATTTTCCCTGGTATAGAATCCCGGAGCGCTTCACATCCTGAGAGCAGAACTTGGATAATGGAGGCATTTTTATGAAGCGATTTCTCCCATTGCTGCTCACGGCGGCTCTGCTGATTCCCTGTGCCCGCGCGGCTGAGGAGGGGCAGGCCTCCGGGGTGCTGGACCTGACGGCCGCCTCGGCGGTGCTGGTGGAGAAGGAGACGGGGCGGCTGCTGTACGAGAAGGACGCCCGCCTGCCGCTGGAGCCGGCCAGCGTGACCAAGGTCATGACGCTGCTGCTGATTATGGAGGCCATTGATTCCGGGCGCATATCGCCGGAGGACACGGTGACGGTCTCGGCCTATGCCGCGGGCATGGGGGGATCTCAGGTGTACCTGAAGGAGGGGGAGCAGATGCCGGTGTCGGAGCTGGTGAAGTGCATCACGGTGGTCTCGGGCAACGACGCGGCGGTGGCCATGGCGGAGTATCTGTCGGGGAGCGAGGCGGCTTTTGCGGCGGAGATGAACCTGCGGGCCCGGGAGCTGGGGATGGAGGACACCAACTTTGTCAACTGCACGGGCCTGCCGGTGCAGGGGCACCTGACCACGGCGTACGACATCTCGCTGATGTCCCGGGAGCTGATTCTGAACCACCCCTCCATCCGGCAGTACACCACCATTTGGATGGACTCCATCCGCGGCGGGGAGTTCGGCCTGACCAACACCAACCGTCTGGTGCGGTTTTACCAGGGGGCCACGGGGCTGAAGACGGGTTCCACCGACTCGGCGCTGTACTGCATGTCGGCCACGGCGGAGCGGGACGGCATGGAGCTGATTGCGGTGGTGATGAAGGCTCCCACCTCCGCCGACCGGTTTGAGGACGCCAAGACGCCCCCGAGCTGCGGGCGCTGGCAGGCACCCCCGGCTCCGCCCTGGGCACCGGGGGGATGGCCACCAAGCTGAAGGCGGCGGAGATCGCCATGGCCTGCG
>JAAWHL010000049.1 GCA_022795855.1 Lawsonibacter sp. | reverse complement strand
GACCATGCCGTCCTTGCCGGGGGCCAGCTCCACGAAGGCGCCGAACTGGAGGATGCGCACCACCTTGCCGTAGTACAGCTCGCCCACCTGGGGGACAAAGACGATGGTCTCAATCATCTTCTTGGCGGCGTCGCAGGACTCGGCGTTGGGGGAGGCGATGTGGATGGTGCCGTCGTCCTCAATGTCAATCTGGGCGCCCGACTCGGCGGTAATCTTCTGGATGACGGAGCCGCCCTTGCCGATGACCTCCCGAATCTTGTCGGGGTCAATCTTCACGGTAATCATCTTGGGGGCGTACTTGCTGACCTCCGCCCGGGGGGCGGCGATACAGGGCAGCATCACCTCGTCCAGGATGGCAAAGCGGGCGTCCCGGGTAATCTCCAGGGCCTCCTTGATAATCTCGTGGGTCAGGCCGTCGTTCTTCAGGTCCATCTGGATGGCAGTGATGCCCGCCTTGGTGCCGGCCACCTTGAAGTCCATCTCGCCGTGGAAGTCCTCCACGCCCTGGATGTCGATGAAGGTCTGGAAGGATCCGTCGTCGTCCTGGATCAGGCCGGAGGAGATGCCGGCCACAGGGGCCTTGATGGGCACGCCGGCGTCCATCAGGGCCAGGGTGGAGCCGCAGATGGAGCCCTGGGAGGTGGAGCCGTTGGAGGAGAGCACCTCGGACACCACACGGATGGCGTAGGGGAATTCCTCCACAGAGGGCAGCACGGGCAGCAGGGCCCGCTCGGCCAGGGCGCCGTGGCCGTACTCCCGGCGGTTGGTGGACCGGGCGGCCCGGGCCTCGCCTACGGAGTAGGGGGGGAAGTTGTAGTGGTGCATATAGCGCTTCTCCTCCTCCTCCCAGATGGTGTCCATCTTCTGGGCGGCGGAGAGGGTGTTCAGGGTGGCCACGGAGAGCACCTGGGTCTGGCCGCGGGTGAACAGGCCGGAGCCGTGGACCCGGGGCAGCACGCCCACCTCGGCGGCCAGGGGGCGGATTTCGTTTTTGGCGCGGCCGTCCACCCGGTGGCCCTCCAGCAGCCAGGCCTTGACAATCTTCTTCTGGAACTTGTAGGTGAACTCCTCCAGGTACTGGTCCATATCCGGATACTCCTCCAGATATTTCTCATGCCAGCGGTCAATCATGGCGTTCCAGCGCTGCTCCCGGACGTTCTTGTCGTCGGTGTCCATGGCGGCCGTGGCCTCGTCCATGAATTCGGCCACGATCCTGTCGAACAGCTCCTGGTTGAACTGGGCGTGGTCGTACTCCATTTTGGGCTTGCCGATTTCGGCCACGATGCCGTTGATGAACTCCACCTGCTTTTTAATCTCGTCGTGGGCCTTGACGATACCGGCGTACATAATCTCGTCAGGGATCTCGTCGGCCCCAGCCTCAATCATCACCACCTTGGACCCGGTGGCGGCCACGGTCACGTCCATGCGGCTGACCTTGCGCTGGGCCTGGGTGGGGTTGAGGACGATCTGCCCGTCGCAGTAACCCACCTCCACGCAGCCGATGGGGCCGGCGAAGGGGATCTCGGAGTAGCTGACGCAGGCGGAGGCGCCAATCATGGCGGCCACCTCGGGGGAACAGTCGTAGTCCACGCTCATAACGGTGCAGGTGATGCACACGTCGTTGCGGAAGTCGTAGGGGAACAGGGGGCGCATGGGCCGGTCGATCAGGCGGCTGGCCAGCACAGCGGGCAGGGAAGGCCGGCCCTCCCTGCGCATGAAGCTGCCGGGGATGCGGCCCACGGCGTACAGCTTCTCCTCAAAGTCCACGCTGAGGGGGAAGAAATCCACCCCGTCCCGGGGGCGGGGGGCCACGGTGACGGCCACCATGACGGTGGTGTCTCCGTACTTGACCATGGCGCTGGCGCTGGCCAGCTCGGCTACCTTGCCCACCTCGATGGTCAGGGGGCGGCCGCACAGGTCCATGGTCCAGCTTCTGAAATTGCTGAATTCCTTGTGCTTGATGATGGTTGACATTGGGTGTGCTCCTTTCATTTGTCGAAATTTCAGCTGTGAGCCGCCACCCTTTAGCACTTGAATCTGAGTCTAAGCCTGAGAACCCGCATTCATAACCAAAAATGACGCCCAAGCGCGCGTTTGAGGCTGTGAATACAAGTTCTGAATCTCGGGCCCAGATTCAACTGCTAAAAGCGGGGCTCCGGGGGTTGCGGGCAGGGCGGCGCGGGAACCCGCACCGCCCTTGCTGAAATCTTATTTACGAATGCCCAGCTTGGCGATGATGGCGCGGTAACGCTCAATGTCCTTGGCCATCAGGTAGTCCAGCAGCTTACGGCGCTTGCCGATCATCTTGTACAGGCCGCGGCGGGAATGGTTGTCCTGCTTGTGGACCTTCAGGTGCTCGGTGAGCTCGTTGATGCGGGCGGTGAGAATGGCAATCTGGACCTCGGGAGAGCCGGTGTCCGTGGGATGGGTGCGGTTGGCCTCGATGACGGCCGTCTTTTCGTCCTTGCGGATCATGGGAGTTTCCACCTTTCAAACATAGTCTGCCCTGGGGCGGCGCCCCGAGATTCTCCGCGTAGCGGGCGGGTGAACCCCCGACCTGTTGGACGGGCCGTTGTCCCGGAACGAAGAGAATGGGCCTGCGCGTTTCCGCGCTGAACCATGATACCATAATTTTACCCCTCTGTAAAGGAAAAAATATGCCGTCCCGGGATTTTTTCTTTTCAAAGCGGCTTTTCATTGGCGCTCCAGCAGCTCCCGCAGGGCGGGCAGGCGCACCTGGTCCCCCCAGATGACCAGCAGCGTCCCCTCCTCCGCCCGGATGCGGGCGGGCCGGCCCAGAAACTCGTTGCTGACCCCCAGGGGGAAACAGCCGGTGAGCTCCTCCCCCTCCAGGGGATATTTCAGGCCCTCCAGCGTCACGCCCCGGGCGGTCCCGCCCTGGCAGAAGACCGAGCAGAACCCCTGCATGGTCTCGGGGAAGGCCAGGCTCCTGCCGGTGACCGCCGCCGCGGCCTGCCCCCCGCCGGCCAGAACGCCCAGCGCGCCCCGGCGGCTCAGCCCGCTGAGCAGCTGAAGGTTGGCCACGGTGTGCTCCAGCCGGCCCCCCAGGCCGCCCAGCAGGAGAAAGCGGGTATAGCCCCGCTCCAGCCCCTGGCCGATGGCGCAGCCCATGTCGGTCTCGTCCTTGATGCTGGGCAGGCGCAGAACCTGGGGGTGCCGGGGGGCCGCCCCCAGGGAGTCAAAGTCCCCCACCACCAGGTCGGGGATCACTCCCCGCTCCGCCAGGGCGGCGTACCCGCCGTCGGCGGCAATCAGCAGGTCGCCGGGCTGAGGGCTGGGGAACAGCGCCTCCTCCAGGGGCAGCGCCCCCACGATGCAGCAGATGCCGGGCCGGTCCATAAAAGGCCCCTCCTTTTCTGTTTGTTTGGCACAGTATACCACAGAGAGGGAAGAAATACAAACAGTTTACACGGGTACGCGCCGTCCCCCGCTGTGCCGGGGGACGGCGCGTACCAACAGACGGTTTGCCCTGCCGGGCGCCTGGGCCTGTGAATCCGGGCGCTCAGAATTTTTCCGCCAGCTCGGCGGCCTTCCGGCATCCGTCCGTTTTGTCAATGTCGCCCGGATGCAGCACCCCGGGGACCAGCACCTCTCCCACCATCTTCCATTTCATCAGCGCGGCGGAGCGCTCCAGGGGGATCCGCACCCCGTCCAGAACGGACAGGTCCTCCTCCTCACAGCAGGCAATCACGGCGCACTCCTTGCCCGCAATGTCCTTTCCGCCCACCACAAAGGAGTACATCCGGTCGATGACCCCCTTAATCTGGGCGGGAATGGAGTACCAGTACACCGGCATGGCGAAGACCACGGCGTCCGCCTCCAGGATGGCCGGAGCAACGGTGTTGAAGGCGTCGTCGAAGGAACAGGCCTTCCCGGTTTTGAAGCAGGTCTCGCAGGCGCGGCAGCCGCCCGCGTTTTCCAAAGCCGCGTCAAAGCGGGTAATCTGGTGCCCCCTGGCCCGGGCCGCCTGGACAAAGGCCTCCGCCATGGCGAAGGTGTTGCCGTTCCTGCGGGGACTGCCGGTAATCACAACGATTTTCTTGCTCATCGTATCAAACGCTCCCTGTCAGCAGTTTCAGCCCGCTTGACTTGCGGCGCGGGCTGTATTACTATGGTAGCATACGCGGAAGAAAAAACAAGTACGCACCTTTTGGTGCGGTACTTACGGGAAGGGAAGTGCGGCATGGACCGGCGGTGTATCTCACAGGAGCAGCTTTTGGACACCGGATTCAGCTATACGCTGTCGCTGATTCACGGGAAATACAAGATGACCATTCTCTATACGCTGATGGAATTCGGCGTGGTCCGGTTCAACGAGATGAAAAAGTACATCGGCGGAATCTCCTACAAGACGCTGAGCGCCGCCCTGAAGGAGCTGGAGGCCGACCGGCTGGTCCACCGGGAGGAGTACCCGCAGATCCCCCCCAAGGTGGAGTACAGCCTGACCCCCCGGGGCCGGTCCCTGATGCCCATTCTGGACGCCATGTGCGAGTGGGGGGACCGGAACCGGCTCCCCCAGGAGCCGCGCTGAGGAAACCCGCCGCAGCGGTACGCTGCGGCGGGTTTTCCGGATTCAGTAGTCAAAATAGTACCGCTCCGGCTTCAGCAGGTCCAGGTCGGCGGCGGTCAGGTCCTGGTTGTAGGGGTTGACGGTGGAATTCAGGGCGGGCAGGATGTCCTCCGCCTCAAACACATAGCACCACTGGTTGTAGCCGTTGATATGTCCGTCGCCCCGGCCCTCCAGGGTCACCTGGGTCAGGCCGCTGTCCATGTCAAACTGAACCGCTTTCCCCGCGAACCAGGCCATCTGGTCCACCGTCAGGTCGGTGGTGACATACTTTTGGAAGATGTCCAAAAAGGCGGTCACCCGGGTCAGGGAGTTCCAGGAGAGCACCTTCTTGGCCAGGTTGACCAGCACCTGCCGCTGCATCTCCGCCCGGCCCACGTCGGTATAGCCGGTGCCGTCGTTGTTGTCCCGGAACCGGACCACCTCCATGGCCTGCTGGCCGTTCAGGTGGTGGTTCCCCTTGGTGTAGTGGATGTGCAGGTCCTGGAAGGGGTCGTCGTAGTTCATATCCTCCGGGATGTACACGTCCACCCCCTGAAGCTCGTCCACCAGGGCGATAAAGCCCTTCAGATTGATGTGGACATAGTAGTCAATGGGGATGCCGAAGGTGTTTTTAATCTCCTGCTTCAGCATGTCCGGCCCCTTGGACGCGTAGGCCAGGTTTACCTTATAGTACTTGCTCCAGTCCCGGCGCACCACCGTATCCCGGGGGATGGAGGTCATGCCGATTGTCTGCGCCTCGGTGTCGTAGCTGACGATGATAATGGTGTCGGTGTTGGCGCTCTCCCGGTCCCGGCCCAGCAGCAGGAAGTTATACACGCCGGGCCGGCGCTCCCGGCTCACCGGGACGGGCCCGGAGCTGTCCGGATCCTGGGGGGCGGCGGGCGTGCCGGAGGACGCGTCCGGCCCGGAGACGGCGGGGGGCGGGTCCTCCGCAATGGGCGGGGGCTTAATCAGCAGGCGGCCCGCCCCGTAAATCACCACAATCACGGCCGACAGGAAGACCAGGAATTTATAAAAGCTCCACGCCGCCCGCCTCACCGGCGACTTTTTCCCGGGGCGGCGCCGGTGCGGCCGGCCCCCGGACGCCTGAGGGCGGCCGCCGCTGCGGGCGGGCCGGGACGGATCCCGGCGGGGAATGTTGACAATCTTCTGTTCCAGGGCGGTTCCCTCCTTAGCGGGCGGATTCGTCTATCAGTATAGCTATTTCCCCTCCGTTCGGCAAGAGAAAATTGCGGGTTTACAGAAAATTAAGATTTTCTGTCGGAAAGAGGGGCTTCCGCATAGAACACGAAACAGCGGGGCGTTTTTTTTCATGGGCGCAGGAAGTGCGGCCGGGATTTTCCGGCCACGCCTCCCCGGTTTGCGTCAGGCCTTGGGCAGGGTCTCCTCCACCATGGCCCACACCTGTCCGGCGGTCATCCTGTCACAGCGGTAGGACACCAGGGTGCCGTCCGGGTGGAGCACGTCAAAGCGGAAGCTCAGCCCGCCGGTGTCCTTCTCCTGCCCCCGGGCCTCCACAAGCTCCGGGGACATATCCTCCGCCCGGAAGGCGGGGCAGTCCACCGTCTCCCGGTACTCCTCCGGCACGCTGTCGCACCAGGGGATGGAGTACAGCCGCAGGTCGTAGGTCTCCGGCCGGGCCGGGTCGGCCAGGGCGCAGTTCTTGCCTAGCCCCTGGAGATAGACGCACACCTCCACGCTGTCATATCCCCGGCTCCAGCGCACGAACAGCCGGTTCCGGACCCCCTCCTGATAGCTGAGACTGCCGTGGAACTCCGCGCTGCCGGATCCGGAACCGTACCCCTCCGGCTCCGCGGCGGGCAGGTAGGGGGCAAACGCCTCCTCCGCCCGGGCCTGCTCCAGGGTGTCAAAGCGCTCCTCCCGCCAGGCGGGGACCTCCTCCCGCTCCGCCAGGCGGTCCAGGTGCAGCCCGCCGGTCAGGGCCTGCCGGACAAACAGGGCGTTGAACTGCTCCGCCCCGCCCAGCTCCAGGTCCGTGTTCCCGCCGTACTCCGAGCGCATGGGGCTGTTCCGGTTCTCAAACCGCACGCCCACCTCCCCGGCCATAAACTCGCTGGAGCAGACATAGTCGGTGATTCCGTCCCCGTCCCGGTCATAAACCTGCCGCCAGCCGGTCACCGGGACGCCGAACACGTCGCTGGTCTCCTCCCCCCGGTCCAGGAGAATACAGCAGGTGAAGGGCAGCCCTCCCACCCGCAGCTCCAGCTGGAAGGAGGCCAGGTCCTTCTCCCCCCAGATGACCAGCTCGGTCAGCTGCCCCTGTCCGCTGTACCAGGCTGTGCCGGTCAGGGCGTAGCCGTCCCAGAACAGCATCCAGGGCAGGTCCCCCTGCTCCGCCTTGGGGTGCTCCCCCTCCGGCCCGCCCTCCGGCCCCCAGAAAATGCTCTGAATATCCTCCTTCTCCAGGGGGACCGAGAAAGCGCCGGGGTCATAGGCCCGGGCGCAGTCCAGCATCAGATGCCCGGCGGGGTCCCGGTAGTCAATGCCGGGAATCCCAGGGAACGCCAGCATCCCGCCCTCCGCCGGGCTGTGGACCACGAATTTGTCCTCCAGCGGCTGGAGGGGCTGGGCGTCCGGCGCGGGGAGCTCCGGACGCTGGGCCTCCTCCGGACGGGACACGGCCCCGGGGGCGGGCTGTCCCGGATTGGAACCGGGCCGGCCGCCGGAGCTCAGCCCCCACATCCCCGCCCCCAGCACCAGGGCGCAGCAGGCGGCCAGGGCCCCCCAGCGCACCCAGGGGCGCTCCCTCCGGGCTGCCCGGGGGGCAGCGCCCAAGGCCAGCAGCTTGTCGTGGAGCTCCGGGGGGATTTGCTGTCGATTCATATACAAAACGTAGTTTTTCATCAAAATTCTCCTTTCTGTCTATCCGGAGCCCGGACAGACGTCAGCGCTCCGCATCCTCCAGCAGCCTGCGCAGCCTGGCCCGGGCCCGGGCCAGGCGGGAGCGAACCGTGCCCTCCCGCACCCCCAGGATGCGGGCAATCTCGGCGGTGCTCCGCCCTTCGCAGTAGCGCAGGTGAATCACCGCCCGGTCCGGGGGCGGGAGGGCGTACAGCTCCTCCAGCTCCTGCCGCTCCTCGGGGCCCGGGACGGGCAGCTCCTGGAGCAGCGGCACCGTCCCCCTGCGCCGGCTGCGCCGGCAGATGTCCCGGCACCGGTTCACCAGCACCCTCATCAGCCAGGCCGCCGGGTCGTCCAGACGCTCCGGGGCCTTCTCCAAATAGCGCAGGAAGGCGTCCTGCACCGCGTCCTGGGCCTCCTGCCGGTCCCCCAGTATGGCCAGGGCCGCCCGGTAGAGGCGGTTTTCATTTTCCGTGACCAGCGTTTCCCAATCCACCGGCCGGTTGGATTGCTTCTGCATCCACAGCCCCTCCTTTCACTTGTCCAGACGATGCCGGGGGGCGTTTTGCTGCGGGGGGACAAAAAATTTTCTCGTTCCTTTCCCGTTGACACCGGATGACAGAGCGGGTATCATAGAAATATCGACGCACTCCACCAAAATTTTTAGGGGGAATCCGCCCATGAAAACAAAACGGCTGACCGCTTTTGTTCTGGCGCTGCTGCTTGGGAGCGCCGTATCCTGCTCCCCCAAGACGCCGCCGCCGGCCGAGTCCGCCTCCCAGCCCGGGCCGGAGCCCGCCGTGTCGGCCATCGCCCCCGCAGAGCCAGACCCCCAGCCTGTCCCGGAGGAGCCCGCGGAGCTCCCCTTTGTCAACCCGCTGACCGGCGAGGGGTGCGAAACCGACATCAGCAAAAACCGGCCCATTGCCGTTATGCTCAACAACCTGAAAAAGGCCCTGCCCCAGATGGGCGTCTCCCGGGCGGATATCATCTACGAGATTCCCGCCGAGGGGGGCATCACCCGGATGCTGGCCCTGTTCCAGGATATCGGCGGCGTGGGCACCATCGGCTCGGTGCGCTCCGCCCGGGACTACTATGTCTCCCTGGCCTGCGGCCACGACGCCATCTATCTCCACGCCGGAGGCAGTCCCCAGGCCTATACCGCCATCAGCAATTGGGGCGTCGCCGCGCTGGACTGTGTCAACGGCCCCTACGAGGGGACGCTGTACTGGCGGGACGAGCAGCGGCGCAAAACCGTGGGGATGGAGCACAGCGTGGTCACCTCCAGCGAAAAAATTCAGGAGCTCTTCCCCACCTATACCCGCCTGCGCCAGGAGCACAAGGACGGCTTTGACTTCCCCTGGACCTTCGCCCAGGAGGCCGCCCCCTCCGGCGGGAAGCAGGCCGACACCGTGACGGTAGCGTTCTCCACCTACAAAACCGGCGTGTTCCAGTACGACGGGGACACCGGCCTGTACTACGTCTCCGAGTACGGCCAGCCCTATGTGGACGGCAACAGCGGGGAGCAGGTGGCGGTGAAAAACGTGCTCATTCTGAACACCGACGTCTCCATCATCCCCGGGGACTCCGCCGGACGGCTGAAGGTGCGCACCACCGGCAGCGGCAAGGGCGTGTTTGCCTGCGGCGGGAAGGCGGAGGACATCACCTGGTCCCGGGCGTCAGACAGCGCTCCGCTGACCTTCCTGAACGCCCAGGGCAAGCCCCTGGAGCTGGGCGTGGGAACCTCCTACATCAATATCATCGGTTCCACCTCGTCTTATACCCTGGAGTGACAGGAGGTATCATGAATGGATTTTTTCCTGTTTGACACCCCGCTGGGGCCCATGGCCCTAGCGGCGGAGGAGGGGGCCCTGACCCGGCTCTGGCTGCCCGGCCGGCCCACCCCCCGTATCGCCTCCCATCCCACCCCGCTGCTGGAGGCGGCCCGGACGCAGCTGGCGGAATATTTCGCCGGGGAGCGCAAATCCTTTGACCTGCCCCTGGCCCCCCGGGGCACCGCCTTTCAAAAAAGGGTGTGGCGCGCCCTGGAGGACATCCCCTGGGGGGAGACCCGCTCCTACCGGGACATCGCCCTGGCGGCGGACTGCCCCAAGGGGTTCCGGGCGGTGGGCATGGCCAACCAC
The DNA here is from genome assembly GCA_022795855.1 of Lawsonibacter sp. Taxonomy (GTDB): domain Bacteria; phylum Bacillota; class Clostridia; order Oscillospirales; family Oscillospiraceae; genus Lawsonibacter. Next base: position 9,742 of record JAAWHL010000049.1, on the reverse strand, counting down.
GAAAATCCCCTGCCCATTTTCATCCCCTGCCACCGGGTGGTGGGTGCAGACGGCGCTCTGACCGGCTACGCCGGCGGCCTGGACCTGAAGCGCCGCCTTCTGGAGCTGGAGGGCGCCGTTCTGCCGGACTCCGCCCGGGCCCGCCGGGGCTCTGCCCCGGACCCCGCCGCCCTTTGAAAAGGGCGGCCCGAAACTTTTACTGCGGCGGCACCGGAAAAAAGCAGGTTTGCCTTGCCTTTTTCCCGGATAAAATGGTATAATCGTCTGAATCAAAAACGCGGCCCGGACTGGGGCATAAGTCCGGCCCCGCGTTACCCCAACGTCCTCAGAAGCTGTACCAATAGCCTCAGCACGCATCTTTGTGGCCGAAATCGCCGCTGGCTGCGTGAAAAAATTTTGAAATACATCCAGTATTCCTGCAATTTTTTGCCTTGCCAGCAACCATTTCGCCTCGCAAATCTGCGCACTTCGGCTATTGGTACAGCTTCTCAGACAGAACCCCAAGCAAAACGCAGTTTTGCGCCAAAGTTTTCTTTTTGATTCTTTTTCTTTTTCAAAAGAAAAAGAATGCACAACAACACCCCCGGGAAAGGAGATGGGACCGCATGGACGGCCGAGGTAGACCGCGAGACGGAAAACGGCGCTGTTACGAACCGGGCGCGGGGCGTGCGGAGCGGTCCCCGGGACCTCTCCGGCGGTGAGCCCCTGGGGCTTGGCCCCTCTGCCCGCGCGTTCGCAGCAGCCACAGCGGAAAGACGCTGTGGCTGTTTTCTGTCCCGCTTTCTTAAAACAGCACACGAAAAGAAAGGGGAGCGCGCATATGCACGAGAATTTTGACCTGGAGCTTCTCCTGGAGCTGACGGCGCAGAAGCAGTTCCGCCGCCTGAAGGAGCGGCTGTCCCAGATGAACGAGGTGGACATCGCCGAGTTCCTGGACGAGCTGGAGGGAGAACAGCAGGCGGTGGTGTTCCGTCTGCTGCCCAAGGAGCTGGCGGCGGAGGTATTCACCTATCTGGAGGACAGCGAGGACCAGGAGAAGCTGATTGGGGCGCTGAGCGACCGGGAGCTGCGGGAGGTGCTGGACGAGCTGTATCTGGACGACGCGGTGGACATCATTGAGGACATGCCCGCCAACGTGGTGTCCCGCATTCTGCGCAACACCGACGCCTCCACCCGCCACCAGATCAACCAGCTGCTCAACTACCCCAAGGACTCGGCCGGCTCGCTGATGACCACGGAGTTTGTCTACCTCCACCCCAACAACACCGTGGAGGAGTCCTTCGCCCGCATCCGGAAGGTGGGCCTGGACAAGGAGACGGTGTACACCTGCTATGTCACCGCCAACCGGGTGCTCCAGGGGGTGGTTACCGTCAAGCGCCTGCTGCTGTCCACCTATGAAACCCGCATCAGCGACATTATGGAGACCAACGTCCTGTCCGTGGCCACCCACGAGGACAAGGAGGAGGTCGCCCAGATGTTCTCCAAGTACGGCCTGACCGCCCTGCCCGTGGTGGACGGGGAAAACCGGCTGGTGGGCATCATCACCGTAGACGACGCCATGGACGTCATGGAGGAGGAGGCCACTGAGGACTTTGAGAAGATGGCCGCCATCCTCCCCACCGAAAAGTCCTATTTCCAGACCGGCGTGGTGGAGACCTGGAAGTCCCGCATCCCCTGGCTGATGCTGCTGATGCTGTCGGCCACGGTCACCGGCATCATCATCACCTCTTTCGAGTCCGCCCTGGCCGCCTGCGTGGTCCTGACCGCCTTTATCCCCATGCTCTCTGGCACGGGGGGGAACTCCGGGTCTCAGTCCTCCGTGGCCGTCATCCGTGCCCTGTCCCTGGGCGAGGTGGAGTTTGCCGATATGGCATCCGTTGTCTGGAAGGAGCTCCGGGTATCCATCCTGTGCGGGGTATGCCTGGGCGGAACAAACTTCGTAAAAATGATGCTGGTAGACCGGTGGCTGATGCACAACCCGGACGTCACCGTGGCGGTGGCTCTGGTGGTCAGCCTGACCCTGCTGGTAACCGTCATCTGCGCCAAGCTGGTGGGGTGCACCCTCCCCATGGCCGCCGAGCGGCTGGGCATCGACCCCGCCGTCATGGCCGCCCCCTTCATCACCACGGTGGTGGACGCCCTGTCCCTGCTGGTCTACTTTGCCGTGGCCACGCAGCTGCTCCACCTCTGACCATTAGAAAAATTCCGATAAAAATCGGACGATTTTACAAATAAAGCGCACGATCCTCTATTCCCATTCCGGGCAGAGCCGCTTACAATAGGAGCTGACCCCGCAGCGGTGCTCGGGTGAGTTTTGCGTTCCAACCAAACGAAAGGAGTGGTTTTATATGTCTATTCTTGTGAGCGGAGGCGCCGGCTATATCGGCAGCCACACCTGCCTGGAGCTGATTCAGGCGGGCTATGACATCGTGGTGGCCGACAACCTGTGCAACTCCAGCCGGGAGTCCCTGCGCCGGGTGGAGCAGCTGGCCGGCCGGCCCATCCCCTTTGTCCGGGCCGAGCTGTGCCGCCGGGAGGAGGTAGACGCCCTGTTTGACCAGTATCCCGGCATCAGCGCGGTGATCCATTTCGCCGGGCTGAAGGCGGTGGGCGAGAGCGTGGCCAAGCCCCTGGAGTACTACGCCAACAACCTAATCAGCACCCTGTACCTGCTCCAGGCCATGCGCAGCCGGGGCGTGAAGAATTTCGTCTTCTCCTCCTCTGCCACGGTGTACGGCGACCCGGCCTCCGTGCCCATCCGGGAGGACTTCCCCACCGGCGGCACCACCAACCCCTACGGCACCACCAAGCTGTTTCAGGAGCGCATCCTCTCCGACATCTGCGCCGCCGACCCTTCGCTGAACGTGGCCCTGCTGCGCTACTTCAACCCCATCGGCGCCCACGAGAGCGGCCTGATTGGCGAGGACCCCAACGGCATCCCCAACAACCTGGTCCCCTACATCGCCAAGGTGGCGGTGGGCCAGCTGGAGAAGCTCCACGTCTACGGCGGCGACTACCCCACCCCCGACGGCACCGGCGTGCGGGACTACATCCATGTGGTGGACCTGGCCCGGGGCCACGTGGCCGCCCTGAAGAAGCTGGACGCCGGGTGCGGCCTGTTTGTGTGCAACCTGGGCACCGGCAAGGGCTACAGCGTGCTGGACGTGCTCCACGCCTATGAAAAGGCCTGCGGCAAGACCCTGCCCTACGTGATGGACCCCCGCCGCCCCGGCGATATCGCCGCCTGCTACGCCGACCCCAAAAAGGCCCGGGAAGAGCTGGGCTGGGAGGCCCAATACGGCATTGAGGACATGTGCGCCTCCTCCTGGAAGTGGCAGTCCATGAACCCCAACGGCTACAAGGGATGAAACGCGGGGGCCCCGCCCCAATGACAACGATACAGAAGAGGAGCAGCAGCATGAACAAACCAGTTCTGGTCATCATGGCAGCCGGCATGGGCAGCCGGTACGGCGGCCTGAAGCAGCTGGACCCGGTGGGGAACCATGGGCAGCTGATTATTGATTACTCCATCTATGACGCCCGCCGCGCGGGCTTTGAGACGGTGGTTTTTGTCATCAAGCCCGAGATTGAGGCCGACTTCAAGGCCGCCATCGGCGACCGGGTCTCCCGGGTGATGGACGTGAAGTATGTCTATCAGCGGAAGGAGGACCTGCCCGAGGGCTACGCCGTCCCGGCCGGCCGGACCAAGCCCTGGGGTACCGCCCACGCCGCCCTGGCCGCCCGGCACGTGGTGGACGGCCCCTTTGCCATTATCAACGCCGACGATTACTACGGCCCGGAGGCCTACCGGGAAATTTACGGCTATCTCTCCGCCCATCCGGACGGGGCGGTGTACGAGTACGCCATGGTGGGCTACCTGCTGAAAAACACCGTCACCGAGAACGGCACCGTGGCCCGGGGCGTGTGTGAGGAGACGGCAGAGCATTTCCTGTCCCAGATCACCGAGCGCACCAAAATCGAGAAGGGCACGCCCCCCCGCTACACCGAGGACGGCGGACAGACGTGGACGGAGCTGCACGAGGACACCATTGTATCTATGAACATGTGGGGCTTCAACCGCAGCTTCCTGGACGAGGCCCTGGCCCGCTTCCCCGCTTTTCTGGACCGCACCCTGGCGGAGAACCCGGAAAAGGGGGAGTACTTCCTGCCCAGCGTGGTCAGCCAGCTGATTGGGGAGGGGAAGGCCCGGGTCCGGGTCCTGCGCAGCGAGGACAAGTGGTACGGTGTCACCTATCGGGAGGACAAACCCGCCGTGATGGCCGCCATCGCGGAAAAAACAAAGGCCGGCCTGTATCCGGACCGGCTGTGGGAGGCATAGAGATGCGCACTGCGGAAGAGATGCTCCGGGAGGCCATGGACGCCTTTGACTTCGGCGCGCCGGCGGTGGGCGCGCTGCGCTACGGCAGCGGACATGTGAACGACACGTTCTGCGTCCACACTCAGCCGGACAACGCCCCCTGCCGCCGCTTCATCCTTCAGCGGATGAGCCCCGTGGCCTTCAAGCGGCCCGACCAGCTGATGGACAACATCATCGGGGTCACCGAACACCTGGGCCGGAAAATCCTCCAGGCCGGCGGCGACCGGGACCGGGAGGCCATGGAGGTGCTTCGCCCCAGAAGCGGCGAGCCCTTCTTCACCGACAGCGACGGCGGCGCCTGGCGGGTATACCCCTTTGTGGAGCACACCGTCTGCCATCAGTCCGCCGGCACCCCGGAGCTGTTCGCCGCCTCCGGGCGGGCCTTCGGACGCTTCCAGGCCCTGCTGCGGGACTACCCGGCCGAGACCCTGTACGAGACCATCCCCAATTTCCACAACACCGAGGACCGGCTGGCCAAGCTGAAGGAGGCCGTCCGGGCCGACCCCCTGGGCCGGGCCGCCGAGTGCCGGCCGGAAATCGACTTTATCATGGCCCGGCAGGACGACTGCTCTGTGGCCCTCCGGGCCCTGCGGGAGGGGAAGCTCCCCCTGCGGGTGACCCACAACGACACCAAGCTGAACAACGTGCTGATGGACGAGAAGACCGGGGAAGGGGTGTGCATCATCGACCTGGACACCGTGATGCCCGGCCTGGTAATCTACGACTTCGGCGACTCCATCCGCTTCGGCGCCAACCACTGCGCCGAGGATGAGACCGACCTGTCCAAGGTGGCCCTGGACGTGGAGCTGTTCTCGGTGTATACCGCCGCCTTCCTGGAGGGGGCGGGCGGGGCCCTGACCGACACGGAGATTGAATACCTCCCCTGGGGGGCCAAGCTGATGACCCTGGAGTGCGGCATCCGGTTCCTCACCGACTATCTTGTGGGGGACCAGTACTTCCACATCAGCCGGGAAAAGCACAATCTGGACCGCTGCCGCACCCAGTGCAGGCTGACGGCCGACATGGAGGCCCACTGGGCCCAGCTTCAGTCAATTGTGGACGCCTATCGGGAACACCGCTGAGTGCCGGAATCATTTTAGACTCCGGACCGGACGGATCCGGAAGAGAGCCCCGTACCCGGGACAGGAGGGCCCCCGCGCTGCGGGCAGAGGGCAGAAGCGGAGGAGCAGGACGCAGGCCCTGCCATGGGGAGGGCGGGACGGTCCCGGCGCACCGGGCCGCCCCGTCCCCGCCCGTTCAAAGGCCGATTTCCGTGCAAATCTCACTTCTCCCCTTGACAGAGCCGGGAAAAACGGATAAGATACTTATCGCAATAGGGAAAACTGCGCAGAACAGGACAAGTACCCGCCCTTTTCCTGAACAGAGAGCCGCCGGTTCGGTGCGAGGCGGCAGAGGGGGCGGCGAAGCATCGCCTGGGAGCAGAGGGGCCGAACGCGGCAGTAAGCCCCTCCGGACGCCTCCGTTACCGGGCCTGACGACGAGCGGCCGTGGGCTTTGCCACGGCAAGAAGAGTGGTACCGCAGAGGTTTGCGCCTTTGTCTCTTTGGGGAGACAGAGGCGTTTATTTTTTGCAGGGAGGGATTTTGGATGGAGACGGCTGCGGCCCAAATTGTCATCCGGGATACCCCGGGGGAATTCTGCCCCGTGAAAAGCGCCAAGCGGGCCGCGGCGGAGGCCGTCTGCCGCAAACCCTGGGATGCGCTGTGTACGATCTTTCCAAGCACGCCCCGGAGCTGCTGGTGGGCCTGGAGTCCGACCCGGGGGCTCCTGCGCGGCCTATTACGACCCGGCCCCCGAAAACGAGGAGAGGGCCCGGGAATTTGTGGAAAGCATTAAAACCCTGGCAGGGGACGGGGAGGAGCTGTGCCGCATCGTCCGGGAAGAGGGCGATGAGATTGCGTGGGACTGAGCCGGGCCCGCCGCGCATGGGGAAAACGTGCTGGCTTTGAGGAGGAATTGCTGTGGCAATTGAAATTGAAATCAAGCAGACAAGGCTGTTCAAAGCCGCCCTGACTGAGGAGGAGCTGTGCCCCGCCGGCCTTCAGACGGGCCACTGGAACCACGCCGGGGTGCTGGACGAGGGCCCGGACCCCGGGGGCCGGGTGGTGTACGACCCCCGGCGGCCGGGGCGGGGGTGCTATGTGTCGGCGGCGCCCGGGGAGAAGGAGCGGGCGGCGCTGCGCCAGAACCTGGCCTGCACGCCCCGGGACCTGGAGGTGCTTTACAGCCTGACAGAGCGCATCTGCAAGGCCTGGAAAACCGACCGCTTTGAGCAGGACGGCGCGTCCTGCCGCCTCTCGGACATCCCCCGGCTGAAGGAGGAGCAGCGCAAGGGCTGCCAGAGCTTCCTGAGCTTCATGGCCCGGCAGTGGGAGGAGCACAAGGAGGAGTCCCCCCTGATTACCGGGGCGGTGTTCCCCCTCTACCTGGAGCGGGAGACGGCGGAGCGCATGAGGGAGGAGGACAGCCTGGACTTTTTTGCCGGCTTCCTGGAGCGGAAGCAGGCGGTGGACTGCTACTACGCCAAGCCCAGCTTCTTCCGCCACAACAACGGGGTGGACGTGATGGGGGTGTACTCCGTCACCGAGGGGGTGGACACCATCCTGCCCGCCCAGCCCTTTGTGCCGCCGCTGTACCACCTCTATCTCCAGGACTTCCATCTGGAAGACGGGGACGTCACCCAGTGGCAGGCTGCCCTGGGGCGGACCTATACGGAGAACGGCCAGATGCAGTTTCAGACCCTGGGCTGTGTGCCCTTTGACCGGTTCGCCCGGTGGGCCGGGCTGGAGACGCGGCCCCGGTTTGACGCCCGGCACGTGCGGGTCTGCTTTGACGACCTGACCGGGGCGCTGGACCAGGGCTGAGGGGGAGAATCAGATATGGACTGTCCCAAGTGCGGAAAAGAGATGGAACCCGGGTTTCTCTGGTGCGGACGCGGACCCCTGATCTGGACTAGGAACAAACGAAAAAGGACGCTGCTCACGGCTGCTCAGGACGTTTTAGTCTATGAGGGCGGCATAGGAGAGCCTCGGCCCGGGGCCGGCATCTGCCGGGCCTGCGGTACGGTGGCACTGTCGATTGAGCGCAAGGAGTCCCCTCTCTCACACGGGCAAGGCTGACAGCCTGAGCGGAAAGGAGCGGTCAAAAATGGATTCGGTCTCGATACAGATCGCGGATACCCCGGAGAAATTCCGGCCTATGGCGGAGGAGGCTGTCCCTCCGCTTCTGGCGCTGCTGGAGAAGCGGAACGAGCTGGAGCGGGAAATACACCAGCGGTTTCAGGCGCTGGAGGAGGAAAAAACGGCGCTGGGGATACCCGGAAATCAGATACATCCCGACGACCCGGCGCTGTGGGAGGAGTACCGCCGCCGGTATCTGGAGCTGGTTCAGGGCCGCTGTGTCCCCGGAGTGCTGAAGTACGGCGCGGCGGGCAGCTGCGGCAAGCCGGCGCGGTATGACCCCCTCTTTGAGGGCCCGGAGGGGCGGGTCATCTTCACTATGAAAAGCGCCCAAAAGGCCACTGTGGAAACCACTTGCCGGAAATCCTGGGAATACCGCTATCGCTTTACCCTGAAACGTTTTGAGGACGGCTGGCTGATCGCCAAAATAGAGAACAGCCTAGGCGGCGAGAGCGGCTGGCACGCGGAGCACTATGTGTAAGAGCCTGTTTAATATCTCGAAGTATGCCGAATGGCAGGGGATTTTGCCGCCAGGCAAGGCAAATTTTCGCAGGAATCCTTGGCGGCTTCCAAGAAAATTCTAAGGAGGAAATGGGATGAACTGCCCCAAGTGCGGCAATCGGATGGAGCCGGGAACGGTGTATTCCACTCACGGCTACCTGTTTTGGACATCCGGACAGGGAGAATTGAAAAATTTCCAACGGCCAAAAGACGCTGTTCGCCTGCGCCCTGCCGGAGACAGCACCAGGCCCGCTTTTTCGCCCAAAGCCCTCTCCGCACTCCCACAGTACTCCGGTACAATCTGCCGGAGCTGTGGTGCAATATGGTTTTCCTTTGAAAATAAAGAATAACCGCTTACCATAAAAAGGAGGAACACAAACATGGACTACAACAAGACCATCAATCTGCCAAAAACCGACTTCCCCATGCGGGCGGGGCTGCCCGCCCGGGAACCGGAGATGCTCAAGCGCTGGGAGGACATGGACCTCTATCACGAGCTGCTGAAGAAGAACGCGGGCAAGCCCCTGTACGCCCTCCACGACGGTCCGCCCTTCTCCAACGGCGCGCTGCACATGGGCCACGCCCTGAACAAGTCCATCAAGGACTTCATGACCCGCTCCGCCGCCATGCGGGGGTATCTGACCCCCTATATCCCCGGCTGGGACAACCACGGAATGCCCATTGAGAGCGCCATCATCAAGCAGAACAAGCTCAACCGCAAGGCCATGAGCGTCCCCGAGTTCCGCACCGCCTGCCACGAGTTTGCCCAGCACTATGTGGACGTGCAGCGGGAGGGGTTCAAGCGCATGGGCGTCATCGGCGACTGGGAGAACCCCTACCTGACCATGTCCCCCTCCTTCGAGGCGGAGGAGGTCAAAATCTTCGGGGCCATGTACAAAAACGTCTATATCTACAAGGGCCTCAAGCCGGTGTACTGGTGCCCCCACGACGAGACCGCCCTGGCCGAGGCGGAGATTGAGTACCAGGACGACCCCTGCACCACCGTCTATGTCAAGTTCCGGGTGCAGGACGACCGGGGGAAGCTGGGGCAGTACGGCGATATTTCCAAAATGTACTTCCTGATTTGGACCACCACCATCTGGACCCTGCCCGGCAACCTGGCCATCGCGGTCCACCCCAGAGAGAGCTACGCGCTGGTGAAGACGGACAGCGGGGAGATGTATATCCTGGCCGAGGCTCTGGCGGACAAGGTGATGAAGGTGGGCGGCGTGGAGCACTATGAGACCGCCGCCACGTTCCGGGGCCAGGACTTTGAGTATATGCTGGCCCGGCACCCCTTCCTGGACAAGACCAGCCAGCTGTGTACCGCCGAGTATGTCACCATGGACTCGGGCACCGGCTGCGTCCACACTGCCCCCGGCTTCGGTGCGGACGACTACGAGACCTGCAAGCGCTATAAAATCGACATGGTGGTCCCCGTGGACGACCGGGGCCGCCACACCGACTACGCGGGAAAATACGCCGGCATGAAGACCGACGAGAGCAACCCCGTCATCCTGGCCGACATGAAGGAGAGCGGGGCCCTGTTTGCCAGCGAGGATATCGTCCACTCCTACCCCCACTGCTGGCGGTGCAAGCACCCCATCATCTTCCGGGCCACCCCCCAGTGGTTCTGCTCGGTGGAGTCCTTCAAGGACGCCGC
>JAAWHL010000048.1 GCA_022795855.1 Lawsonibacter sp. | reverse complement strand
GAGCATGTCGTGGACCTCGGTCAGGGCGCCCTCGGCGGTCTGCACCAGGGAGATGCCGTCCTTGGCGTTCTTCTGGGCGGTCTCCAGGCCGGTGATCTGGGCCCGCATCTTCTCGGAGATGGCCAGGCCGGCGGCGTCGTCGCCGGCGCGGTTGATCTTGTAGCCGGAGGACAGCTTCTCCAGGTTCTTCTTCATGGCGGAAACGTTGTTGGTGTAGTTGCGGTAGGCGTTCATTGCCATAATATTATGCTGAATACGCATTTTCTTACCTCCATAATTATCTAAGCATCAGCAATCCATGCTTCCGCTCCGTTGGGCCTGTGCGCCTCCCCGACCGGCCATCTGGCCAGACTGTCCGGACTGCTTGGCGCGCTTACTATATTTCAACCGGCTGTACGGGCCGGTTAAAACCTGATTCCTCTCTCCGCCGGGCCAGCCGCTCCAGGCTTTCGGCGTTCTGCCTGCGCCGGGCCGGCGCTTCAGCAGACCCTCCGGCCGCCCCGCTCCCGCGCGCTTTCCGCGCAGGACGGGCGCCTCCCAGGGGGGCCTTCCCTGACTGCTCACGCTAACTATATCGGACGCATTCATAAAAAAATAAGTGGTTTTATCATATTTTTTCTCGCCCGGCCTGTCCCCGCAAAAAGTATGCCTTTTTGCGGGCGCAGAACCCCGGATCCCGCTGCCTGTAAAACAGCGGGATTCGGGGTTCCTGTTTGGTTGAATTGTCATGGGGCGGGCGCACTGCCGCCGCGTGTTCAGCGCAGGACGGCCCCCAGCTGGGATTCTAGGGTTTCCAGGATGCTTTTCACGTCCGCGTCGGCCTCCTCGCTGGTCAGGGAGCGGCCGTCGGCGCGGAGCACCAGATTGAAGGCCACCGATTTTTTGCCCTCTTCAATGCCCTTGCCCCGGTAAATATCGAACAGGGAGACCTCCTTGAGCAGGCCCTTGGCCCCGCTGCGGATGGCGCGCTCCAGCTCGCCCACGGTGACGGCCTCGGCGCACACCACGGCGATGTCCCGGGTGACGGAGGGGAATCTGGGCAGGGGGACGTACTCGGGGTCGGCCCCCCGGACCTGGAACAGGGCGTCGAAGCTGAGCTCGGCGCAGTACAGCTCCCCGTCCACGCCGAAGTTTTTGGCAGCGGCGGGGTGAATCTGCCCCAGCACGCCGATGCAGACCGGCCCGGCCCACACCGAGGCCGTCCGGCCGGGGTGATAGGCGGCGCAGGGGAGGTGCACGCCGTCCGGGCCCTCAAAACGGACCTCTTCCGCCCGGATATCCCGGAGAACGGCCTCCACAGCCCCCTTCAAATCGTAGAAGTCAAAGCCCTCGCCGTAGGCGCCCAGGGTGAGCACCTGACGCTCGTCCGCCAGGCCGTCCGCGCCGCCGGGGGCGTACACCCGGCCCAGCTCGTAGAGGCGGACGTCCTTGTTCCGGTTGTTGAAGTTGCGGGCCAGAATGTCCAGCATGGAGGGCAGGGCGGTGGTGCGCATGATGGAGGTGTCCTCCCCCAGGGGGTTCAGAATCCGGAAGGACTCCCGGCCCGGATGGTCCTTGGGCCAGCCGATCTTGTCGTACCACGCCGGGGAGATGAAGGAATAGGTGATGATTTCGTCATAGCCGCAGGCGCGGCATACCGCGCCCAGCTTCTGCTCCAGCTTCTGCTCCGGAGAGTAGCCCCCCAGGGTGGTCTGGCCCCGCATCAGGGTGGTGGGAATGTTGTTGTACCCGTAGAACCGCGCCACCTCCTCGGCCAGGTCGGCCATCTCCTTCACGTCGCCCCGCCAGGAGGGCACCTGAATCGTGCCCCGCTCCTTGGTGGTGGTGAAGCCCAGCTTCTGGAGGATGGTGTACATTACGTTTTCCGATACCTCGGTGCCCAGCAGGGCGTTGATTTTCTCCGGCTCTACCTTCAGAACGGTGGGCTGGGGCACGTAATTGAGGATATCAATCACGCCGTCCAGCACCTCGCCGGCCCCCAGCTGCTCCACCAGCTCGCAGGCCCGGTTGACGGCGGGCAGGGTGTTGAGGATGTCCAGGCCCTTCTCGAACTTGGCGCTGGCCTCGGTGCGCATCCCCAGGGCCAGGGCCGTCCTGCGGATGGTGGTGCCGTCAAAGTTGGCCGACTCAAACACCACGTCCGCCGTATCGGCCGCAATCTCGGAGTTGAGCCCGCCCATGATGCCCGCCAGACCCACCGCCCGGGTGTCGTCGGCGATGACCAGCATACCGGAGTTCAGCCGGCGCACATTGCCGTCCAGGGTGGTCAGCTCCTCGCCTTCCGCCGCCCGGCGGACCACAATCTTTCCGCCTTTCACATACCGGTAGTCGAAAGCGTGCATGGGCTGTCCGTACTCCAGCATCACATAGTTGGTGATGTCCACAATGTTGTTGATGGGGCGCACCCCCATGGCCCGCAGGCGCTCCCGCATCCACTTGGGGGAGGGGCCGATTTTCACGCTGCGCACCATCCGGGCGGTGTACCGGGGGCACAGCTCCGGGTCGGGGGTCTCCACGTCCAGCAGCTCGGTGAGAACGCCGTCCCCGCCCCCCTTCACCTCCGGCTGATGGAAGCGGCAGGGCTTGTCAAACGTGGCCGCGGCCTCCCGGGCCAGGCCGATGACGCTGAGGCAGTCGGGGCGGTTGGGGGTGATTTCAAACTCCACCACGCGGTCGTCCTGCCCCGTCACGGCCCGGATGTCGTCCCCGGGCTTGCAGTCCTCCCGGAGGACAAAAATGCCGTCGGGAATGCAGTGGGGGAACTCCCTCTGCTCGGCGCGGAGGTCGGCCAGGGTGCAGATGCTGTCGGTTTTTTCGTTGTAGGCCACCATATCGCCCACATGGACGTTGTCGCAGCGGATGTCCGGGCAGACCGTGGCGTCCTTGACCATCATGCAGGTGTGATAGCTGCCGTCCCCCAGTGGCATGCACTCCAGCACCTCGGCGGCCACCACAGGGCCGTAAATTTTGTCCCCCGGCCGGATATCCGCCGGGATGGAGGGCTTGTCCGGGTCAATGGGCTTGTAGTCGTTCAAGAGAGCCGCGGCGGTAATCACCCCATAGGGGAAATCCCGGGTGTCCAGCCCCAGCTCGCTGAGGGAGCACAGCATTCCGTCGGACAGCACCCCCCGCAGCTTGCCCCGCTCAATCTTTTTGCCCCCGGGCAGGGTGGACTTGTGCAGGGCCGCGGGGACCAAATCCCCCTCGTGGATGTTCCAGGCCCCGGTGACAATCTGCACCGGTTCGCCCTTCCCCACGTCCACCCGGCACACCCACATGTGGTCGCTGTCCGGGTGGCGCTCCATCTTTTCGATGCGGCCCACCACCACGTTGGAGATTTCCGCACCCAGACTGCGGGTCAGCTCCACCTTGGAGCCGGACAGGGTCATGGCCTCGGCGAATTCCTTGTCGCCGGCGGTTATCTCAACAAACTCGTTAAGCCATTTTCTGGATAGATTCATAATTAAAACCCTTTCTGTTTGTAGGGGCGCACGATGCGCGCCCCCCATATTAAAACTGCTCCAGGAAGCGCACGTCGTTCTCGAAAATCAGCCGCAGGTCGGCGATTTTGAAACGGCGCATGGCAGTGCGCTCCAGGCCCATGCCGAAGGCCCAGCCCGACCACTGCTCCGGGTCGATGCCCGACATGCGCAGCACGCTGGGATGAATCATCCCGGCCCCCAGCAGCTCAATCCAGCCCTCCCCCTTGCAGGTGGGACAGCCCGCGCCGCCGCACTTGTGGCACTGCACGTCCATCTCGCAGGAGGGCTCGGTGAAGGGGAAGTGGTGGGGGCGGAAGCGGGTGACCGTCCCCTTGCCGAACAGCTCCTCCGCCAGCAGATTCAGGGTGCCCTTCAGGTCGGCCATGGTGACGTTTTTGTCAATCACCATGCCCTCCACCTGGTGGAACATGGGGGAGTGGGTGGCGTCCACCTCGTCCTTGCGGTAGACCCGGCCGGGGGCGATAATCCGGATGGGCAGGGGCATGGTCTCCATGGCCCGCACCTGCATGGGGCTGGTCTGGGAGCGGAGCATCACCCGGCTGTCCCGGTCAAAGTAGAACGTGTCCGACCAGTCCCGGGAGGGGTGGCCCTCCTCGGCGTTGAGCTTGTCGAAATTGTAGGACGCCAGCTCAATCTCCGGGCCGTCCAGCACGGTGAAGCCCATCCCCACAAAGATGTCCTTGATTTCGTCCAGGGCGATATACATAGGGTGCCTGTGCCCCTGCTTGGGCGCCTTGCCCGGGATGGTCACGTCCAGGGCCTCCGCCTTCAGCCGCGCCTCCAGGGCGGCGGCGGCCAGCTTTTGGGCGGCCCGCTCAATCGACTCCTCCAGGGCGGCCCGCACGTCGTTGGCCAGCTGGCCCATGGCGGGGCGCTCCTCGGGGGAGAGCCGGCCCATCTGCTTCAGAACGGCGGTCAGCTCCCCCTTCTTCCCCAGATATTTTACCCGAAGCTCGTCCAGGGCGGCAGGCGTAGACACCTGCCCGAACGCGGCCAGAGCCTCGCTTTTGATTTTGGATAACTGCTCTTTCATCACTGCAACTCCTTATTTTGTGTTCTGCCGGCCGCTTCAGGCGGGGAGGAAATCCTCCACGCCCTCGGACAGGCTGATGTTGTGCCGGCGAAGGTTGTAAAGCCCCTGGGAAACGTCGGCGGGGCCGTGCTTGGTGGTGACGGTAACCGCAAAGTGCTCCTTCAGGAAATCGCTGGCCCAGGAGTCCGTCTGGCCGCCCGGGTAGGCGAAAAACACGGGTGCGCTGCCCAGATGCTCCTCAATCAGCCGGATGCTGGTCTCAATGTCGGAAAGCACCTGGGACTCGTACTCCTCCCGGGTCTCGCCGGGAAGACGCCTGATGTCCGGCCGGCCCTCCCCGTGACAGTCGTTGGTGTGGGACCCGATTTCAATCAGCCCGGACTGCACCATCTCCCGGCACATCTCCCAGGTCAGGGAGCCGGGGGACTCCTCCTCGGTATACCGGGTGAGCAGGGAGATGACCGCCTTGCTGCCGAATTCCTTCAGAATCGGATAGGCCAGCAGGTAGTTGCTGTCGTACCCGTCGTCCAGGGTAATCATCACCGCCCGCTCCGGAAGGGGCTCTCCCGCCGCGAGCTGGCTGGGCAGAAGGGTGGTGTAGCCGTGGTCGGACAGCCACTGAAGGTCCTCCCGGAATCCGGCGGCGGTCATGGTCCAGTTGTTGCAGCCCGTTCCGTCCCCCTCCACAAAGTGGTGGTACATCAGGATATACAGCCTGGTGTTGGCCGGCTCGGGTTCCGGTTCAGGTTCCGGTTCCGGCTCGGGGACGGACGCGGGCTTCGGCCCGGACGGGGATTCCGGCTCAGGGGCGGACGCGGGCTCCGGCCCGGATGGGGATTCCGGCTCGGGGACGGACGCGGGCTCCGGCCCGGATGGGGATTCCGGCTCGGGGACAGGCGCGGGAACCGGTTCCGGGTCTGTTTCCGGGGCCGGCGCGGGTACGGAGACGGCGGCGGGGCGGCCCGGCCCGTCAGACGCCGGAGCGTTCCCCTCCGGAGCGGACAGGGCCCCCGGCGCTCCCGGCCCGCAGCCGGACAGCAGCGCCAGGCAGAGCAGCGCGGACAGCAGCCCCCAGCCATTTCTTCTTTTCATTTCTAATCCCAGCTTTTCTGTTTTTTGGGCAGACAAAAAGCCCTCCGCCCCCGGCAATGGGGACGAAAGGCCTGCCCTTCCGCGGTACCACCCGCATTCGCATTCCGAAAGATATGCGCACTCAAGCCTCCGGTAACGGCGGAGAACCCGTCCCCCTCTCAGGGGCCGCTCCCGGGCGAACCAAGCGGCGCGTCTTTGGGGCGGTTTGCAGCCGGCGGCCGCCCCTCTCTGGAAAAACGCTTTTCCGCTATTTTCCCGTTCCTCGCATTTGTACTGAGAGTATATATATCACAAAATTCTCCCCATTGCAAGCCTGAATTTCCGGAAAACGCCGAGGGCAGGGGCCGCTCCGGCCGCCCTTCGTCCAAGACCGCCATATTCAACCGAGTAAAATGGTGGGTAAATAGTCAAAATACCGTTAGACAAACGGGAAGTATGGTGGTAGAATAGAGGCAATTCCAGGGATTTGGACCGGCCGCCCCCGTTTTGCAGCCCCGCGCCCTGGGAAGAATGACACAGAGAAAGCCGCGGCAAGCGGAAGGACGCGACGGAGGAGTTCCATGTTAGAATTACAAGACATCAGCTTCGGCGTCGAACAGGACGGCGCCAGTAAGGATATCCTGCGGGATATCAGCCTGACCATACACGAGCGCTTCGTGGCCATCACCGGCCCCAACGGAGGGGGCAAATCCACCCTGGCCAAGGTGATTGCCGGGATCCTCACCCCCACCCGGGGGCGCATTCTGCTGGACGGGGAGGATATCACCGGCCTGGACGTGACCCAGCGCGCCCGGCGGGGGGTCAGCTTCGCCTTTCAGCAGCCGGTGCGCTTCAAGGGGCTGACGGTGAAGGACCTGATTACCCTGGCCGCGGGCAAAGCGCTGAACGTCAGCCAGGCCTGCGGCTACCTGTCCGAGGTGGGGCTGTGCGCCAAGGACTATATCGACCGGGAGGTGGACGCCTCCCTGTCCGGCGGGGAGCTCAAGCGCATCGAGATTGCCATGATTATGGCCCGGAGCACCAAGCTGTCCGTCTTTGACGAGCCGGAGGCGGGAATCGACCTGTGGTCGTTCTCCAACCTGATTCAGGTGTTTGAGCACCTGCATGAGAAAATCAACGGCTCCATCCTGATTATCTCCCACCAGGAGCGCATCCTGAACATCGCCGACCGCATTATTGTCCTGGCCGACGGCAGGGTGATTCAGGATGGGGCCCGGAAGGACGTTCTGCCCGGCCTGCTGGGGGGCGCGCCCACCGTGTGCTCCGCGCTGACGGAGAAGGTAAGATAAAGGGGCGGAAAAATCCCCTGCCGTCCGGCATACTTTGAGATATTAAACAGGCGCTCAGAAGCTGCACCAATCGCCTCGGTACGCATCCTTCCGGCCAAAATTGCCCTTGGAGTCGTTCAAAAATCTTGCAGTACTGCGGTTTTTTGCCTTGCCAGCGATAATTTTCTCTCGTAAATCTGCATACTTCAGCGAATGGTACAGCTTCTCAGACAGATTCCCCAAGGAGGAATGAATTTATGGACGCAATTCAGATGAGCCTGCTGGAGCAGGTGGCGGGCCTGCATGAGGTGCCCGAAGGGGCCTACAACATCCGGGCCAACGGGAAGAAGGCCGGCCGGAACACCACCGCCAATATCGACATTGTCACCAAGACGGACAAGGACGGCATTGACATCATCATCCGCCCGGGGACCAAAAACGAGTCGGTCCATATCCCCGTGGTCCTCAGCGAGAGCGGGCTGAAGGACATGGTGTACAACGACTTTTTCATCGGCGAGGACTGCGACGTCACCATTGTGGCCGGGTGCGGCATACACAACTGCGGGGTGCAGTCCTCCGAGCACTCGGGCATCCACACCTTCCACGTGGGCCGCAACGCCCGGGTGCGCTACGTGGAGCGGCACTACGGCGAGGGGGACGGCCGGGGGGAGAACATCATGAACCCCACCACCGTGGTGGAGCTGGAGGAGGGCAGCTACATGGAAATGGAGACCACCCAAATCAAGGGGGTGGACTCCACCGTGCGCACCACCCGGGCGGTCCTGGGCCCTGCCTCCACCCTGATTATCAAGGAAAAGGTGATGACCCACGGCGACCAGCTGGCCAAGTCCGACTTTACCGTGGACCTGAACGGCGCGGGCTGCCATACCAACGTCATCTCCCGCTCCGTGGCCCGGGACCGGTCCAAGCAGGTCTTCCTGGCCCGAATCAACGGCAACGCCGCCTGCTATGGCCACTCCGAGTGCGACGCCATCATCATGGACGAGGGGGTGGTGTCCGCCATCCCGGAGGTTACCGCCAACTGTCTGGACGCGCAGCTGATTCACGAGGCCGCCATCGGCAAGATTGCCGGGGAGCAGCTGACCAAGCTGATGACCCTGGGCCTGACCGAGAAGGAGGCCGAGGAGCAGATTGTCAACGGATTTCTGAAGTGAGCGGGGGCCGCGCCCCGCGATGAGGAGGAATGCCCATGCTGCCCCTAGCCACCGCCGCGCAGATGAAGGAGCTGGACCGCCGGGCCATTGAGGAGCGGGGCGTTTCTTCTCTGACCCTGATGGAGAACGCCGCCCGGGCCGTGGCCGATGCGGCGTGGGAGCTGCTCTTTCCCGAGGGAGAGTACCGGCCGAAAAGCGGCTCCTCCTCCCTGATTGTGTTTCACAAGGACGGCCTTCCCCCCACCCCGGAGGAGCAGCGGCACCTGGAGGAGGCCCGGGAGATTGTGGAATCCCAGTATACCGACCCGTTTCCCCGGGCGGCGGTCTTCTGCGGCCCGGGGAACAACGGCGGGGACGGGATTGCCGCCGCCCGCCTGCTGCTGGAGCGGGGGAACTGCCGGGTCCGGGCCTTCTTTGTGGGGGACCGGAGCAGGATGACCCCGGACGAGAGGGCCATGGAGGAGAAGCTGCTGGCCGCCGGGGGCGTTCTGGAGGACTTCGCCGTCGATATGACCAGCCGGGAGACGCTGGAGGCCACCCTGACGGAGGAGGGGCAGAAGGCTGTTTTGTGGCTGTCCACCTGCGCCTGCATGGTGGACGCCCTGTTCGGCATCGGCCTTTCCCGGCCGGTGGAGGGGGCCTTTCTCACCGCCGTCCGCCTGATGAACGGAAAAAACTGCCCGGTGGTCTCCTGCGACATCCCCTCCGGGGTCCATGCGGACACCGGGGAGATTTTGGGCGAGGCCGTCCGGGCGGCGGTGACCGTCACCTTCACCCGGGGCAAGCCCGGGCTGTACACCGGGGAGGGCTCCGGCCGGACCGGGGAGGCCCGCATCGTGGATATCGGTATCCCCTACGATCTGGAGCATGAGATGTTCCGGGAGCTGCCCCGTCTGGAGGTCATGCCTCAGCCCGACGCCCGGCTTCCCCTCCGCCCCCGGGCCGCCCACAAGGGGGATTTTGGGAAAATCTTCATCCTGGCCGGATCCGAGGGGTATACCGGCGCGCCCGTTCTGGCCGCCCGGGCCGCCCTGCGCACCGGGGCGGGCCTGGTGTACCTGGGGGTGCCCCGGGACATCTACCCCATTGTGGCCGTCAAGTGCGACGAGGCCATGCCCTTCCCCCTGCCGGAGGACTGCGCCGCCGTTCTGGACCGGGCCCGGGGCTGCGACGCGGCCCTGATTGGGCCCGGCCTGGGCCGCTCCCCTGAGGCAGAGGGGCTGGTGCTGTCCCTGCTGGCCGGCCTGGAATGTCCCGTGGTGCTGGACGCCGATGGCATAAACGCCCTGTGCGGGCATATAGATATTCTGGACAAACGCTCCGCGCCTACGGTGCTCACCCCTCACGAGGGGGAGTTTGCCCGGCTGACCGGCGCGGCGCTGCCCATCCGGAACCGTCTGGACGCCGCCCGGGACTTTGCCCGGGCCCACCGCTGCGTCCTGGTGCTGAAGGGGCGCGGCACCGTCACCGCCGCGCCCGGCGGCTCCGCGTGCCTCAACGCCTCCGGCAATCCCGGCATGGCCAAGGGGGGCAGCGGCGACGTGCTGGCCGGGATGACTGCCGCCCTGCTGGGGCAGAAGCACCTGCGGGGGGAGGGCCGGATGGGCCCGGCGGAGCTGGCGGCCCTGGCCGTCTGCCTTCACGGGCTGGCGGGGGACCGGTGCGCCCGGCGGATGGGGGAGTACGCCATGCTGCCCGGCGACCTGATTGAGGCCCTGCCCCAGGTGCTGGGGGAGTGGGCGGAGCGCCCCTGACCGGCGGCGGAGCGGACCGCCACTACATCAAACGGAGGGACTGCTGTGCGCAAGGCGATTCTTTGCGTACTAATGATAACCCTGACCCTGACCGCCTGCGGCGGCTCGGGGGAGGGACGCGGGGCGGAGGAGCTGGCTTTGAGCGTGCGCGGGGAGTTTCTGGCGGCCCCGTCCTGCGCGGGGACCGCGTCGGTTACCGCCGACTACGGCCGGCGGGTGTACCGCTATGAGATGACCTTCACCTGGAGCGCGGAGGAGACTGTCCTGTCCCTGACCGCCCCCGACACGGTGGCCGGCCTGACGGCCCGCCTCAGCGGGGAGTCGGGCAGCCAGCTGGAGTACGGCGGGGCGGTGCTGGAGACCGGCCCTCTGGACGACGCCGGGCTGACCCCGCTGGGGGCCGTCCCCGCAGTGCTGGACGCCCTGCGCGGCGGCTACCTGGACACCTGCACCCTGGAGGAAAACGAGGCCGGCCGCCTTTTGCACCTGCTCTCCCGGGACCCGGAGGAGCAGCCGGGGCAGGGGCGGGAGACCGAGCTCTGGATTGACCCAGGCACCCGTCTTCCGGTGCGGGCCGAAATCAGCCAGGACGGCTTCCGGGTCATCCTGTGCGAGTTCTCCTCCTTCTCCCGGGAGAGCCCATCAACATAGAAGAGGATGCGATATGAGAGAGACCCTACAGATGAGAACCTGGGCGGAAATTGACCTGGACGCCCTGGCCCATAACTATCACCTTCTCCGCGGCCTGACCGGGCGGGAGAGCGCAAAGCCCCCCTGCCGGACCTGCTCCCGGTTCCTGGGGGTGGTGAAGGCCGACGCCTATGGCCACGGGGCGGTCCCCGTGGCCAAAAAGCTGGAGCGACTGGGGGCGGACATGCTGGCGGTGGCCTGCCTGGACGAGGCCGCCGAGCTGCGGCAGGCGGGGATTGCCCTGCCCGTTCTGTGCCTGGGCCGCACGCCGCCCCGGCTGGCCCCACTGCTGCTGGAGTACGGCGTGACCCAGACGGTGGAGGACCTGGCGGCGGGGGAAATCCTGTCCGCCGCCGCCGTCCGGGCGGGGGGGAAGCTGAACATCCATGTGAAGCTGGACACCGGCATGGGACGGCTGGGCTTTGTGTACGGGGACGGGGACAACACCGCCGTTCTGCGGGAGATTCAGGCCCTGTGCGCCCTGCCCGGCCTGGAGGCGGAGGGGCTCTTTACCCACTTTTCCGACGCCGACGGCAGCCAGGAGTACACCGCCCTTCAGTCCGACCGCTTTCAGGACGCGGTCAACGAGCTGCACGAGCTGGGGGCGGATTTTGAAATTTACCATTGCGGGGCCAGCGCGGCTGTGTTAAACTATCCTTGGACCCATATGGGCATGATTCGTCCCGGCATTGCCCTGTACGGCTGCCTCCCCGACCCCTCTGTTCCCGATCCCGGCCTGCGCCCGGTGCTCACCCTGAAAAGCCGGGTGGCCGCCGTGCGGGCGCTGCCCGCCGGCTCCTATGTCAGCTACGGCCGCACCGCCCGGCTGGAGCGGGACAGCCGTCTGGCCGTCCTGCCTGCGGGCTACGGGGACGGGTACTCCCGGAAATTCTCCAACGCCATGGAGGTGCTGATTCGGGGGAGGCGCTGTCCCGTGGTGGGCCGGGTGTGCATGGACATGTGCATGGCCGACGTCACCGATGTGCCCGGCGTGCAGGAGGGAGACACCGCCGTCCTGTACGGACAGGACGGACTGCTGGAGCAGGCCGCCCGGCTGGCGGACACCATTCCCTATGAGCTTCTGTGCGCCATCAGCCCCCGCATTCCCCGGCTGTATCTGGAAAACGGACAGCAGGTGTCCGTATGAGCTCCTCCGGCATAGGATGTGCTGGGACGGCGGGCGCCGGCGCTCGGCCGGGCCGGGGGCGGAGACTTTTTGTCCGGCATGTATAATCCCCGCCGACCCGTGGGAGAATCATAGTACAGCGTTACATATGGCCCCCTGAGGACCGTAACGCCGTACTATCTTCCGGCGGAGTGTGAATCAATTGTGGATAACAGTGTAAAACGAGGCGATATTTTCTACGCCGATCTCAGTCCCGTGGTGGGCAGCGAGCAGGGGGGCGTGCGCCCGGTGCTGATTGTGCAGAACGACACCGGCAACCGGCACAGCCCCACCGTCATCGCCGCGGCCATCACCTCACAGACCGGGAAGGCCCGGCTGCCCACCCATATCTCCCTGGCGGCCATGAGCTACGGCCTGCCCAAGGACTCCGTGATCCTGCTGGAGCAGATCCGGACCCTTGACAAGCGCCGCCTGCGGGAGCACATGGGCCGGGTGGACGAGGCTGTGATGAAAAAAGTGGATAACGCCATCGCCGTCAGCTTCGGCCTGCATCCGGAGACCATGGTATAACCGGCCTCCCGCAGGCCGGAGGGGCCGTTTTTTGGTGAAAGCGGGGGCGCTTTGCCCCCCTTTCATCCCTCTTTCACCCCGGACAGACAGAAAAGGAGCGTACTTATGAAACAGCGAAAGACCGCCTGGACCATCCGCCTGTCCGCCCTTCTGCTGGCGGGCCTGTGCCTGTGCGGCGGCACCGCCCTGGCGGCGGGGGGGGACCAGGACGACCCCCTGATTACCCTGAGCTACCTGACCAGGACGGTCACGCCCGACATCCTGGAGCAGGTGGAGCGGCAGGGGGAGCAGTACCGGACCCAGCTGCTGGAGCGCTTCAACACCGCCATCGAGGAGTTCAGGCAGCAGAACCCGGGCGCCTCCGGGGGGGAGGGCGGCGCGGCCTATACGGCGGTCACCCTCACCGGCGGGCAGCGGCTGTCCCTGGACGCGGGCAGCGAGGTGCTGCTCCGGTCGGGCAGCGCCTCGGTCTCCTCCTCCGGCGCGCCCGCCCTCACGGACCTGACCTCCGGGGCCTCTCTGGACAGCGGCGGCGCACTGGCCGCCAACCACCTGTACCTGGCCCCCGCCGCCGGCCGCGTTGTAACCGCCTCCGGAGCGGTGCAGCTGATGGTGCGGGGCGGCTGCGCCGTCCTCTGAGCGCCCGGAAAAGGGGAGGGGACGGCTGATGACGCTGACGCAGATGCAGTACTTCTCGACCATATGCGAGTGTCAGAACATCTCCATGGCGGCAAAAATGCTCTGCATCTCCCAGCCCGCCCTGTCCGCCACCCTGGCGGGGATGGAGGAGGAGATAGGGTTCAAGCTCTTTGAGCGCAAGAGCAAGGGGGTCTATCCCACCGGGAAGGGCCGGCAGCTCCTGGTCCATGTGAACGCGGTGCTGCGCCGCTACCGCCTGCTGGAGCGGGAGATCCCGCTGATTGCCAAAAATCAGGACGTGATTCGGGCAGGCTTTCGCCCCTACTCCGGCGAGACCACCTTTTTCCAGGTCTACAAGGACTTTGAGCTCCGGCACAAGGACGTGATCCTGAAGGTCAACGAGATGTCCAACCCCACGCCTTACATCTATCTGGAGGAAAAGGTATTCGACTTCCTGGTGGCCACCCCGAAAATCATGGCCGGCGCCGCCCAGGAAAAATATGAGCGCTGCCTGCTGGGCGTGGAGAAGCGGCAGATTTTCTGCCACCGGGACAGCGCGCCCGGGCAGAAGGGATTTCTGACCCTGGAGGACTTTGCCGCCTACCCCTTTGTGTTCTGGGAGGGGCACCAGTCCCTGCTGGAGAGCATCAACGAGGGGCTGGCCAAGCAGGGGCGGCGCATGAACGTGGTGGCCATCGTGCCTCAGCTGACCGGAATCCTTCACTTCATCTGCAACAATCTGGCGGCCGGATTCATGACCGGCGACTATCTGGAGTCCATCCCCAACATCCGGGAGGTGTACATCCAGGACGAGCTGCTGCCCCTGACCGGCGGACGGTCTATCCCCATCTACGTCTATTGGAAGCGGGATATTGAAAAATATCACAGCAAGAAGCTGTTTATCGACTACCTCCGCACACGCGCCCCGGCGGACGCCGGAGCGGAGGAGGGGACGTTTTGAACAGGGTTCGGCCCGGGTCCGATTTTATCGGACCCGGGCCGTATTGCAAGAAGAGGAGGCAGGTATCGAAGCAGTCAGCCCCAGACGGGGAACATGAAGTTGGCTACGGTGGCGGTGACCAGGCACAGCAAAATCAGCAGGGGGATGGTGATGTGCATGATTTTGAAGGGGTTGTATTCGCCGGAGGCGTAGGCCAGGGCGCAGGTGGTGGATCCGGTGGGGAAGCAGAAGGAGAAGCCGGAGGCCACGGTGATGACAATCACGATGCCGCGGGGGTCCATGTTTCCGGCCACGGCCATGGCGGCCACCAGGGGGGTCAGCACCGATTTCACGCCGGAGTTGGACAGGAAGGTGGTCATCACGGCGGTGAACAGGCACACGATGAACAGAATCATCCAGCTGTTGTCGGTCCAGGAAATCAGGGCCAGCAGCCAGTTGCCGATAATCTGGGCGGCGCCGGTGTTGGTCAGGGCGGCGGTGACGCCCATGATGCCGGCCAGCATCCACACGGTGTCGGAGCCGACGGCCAGGGTCAGCTCGCGGGGGGTCATGACGCCGGCAAAGCCCATAGCCAGCAGGCAGGCGGCGGGGAAAATCCACATGATTTTACCGAAGAAGGCGACCTTGTTCAGCACCAGGACCACAATGACCAGGATAAAGCTGATGTAGATGAAGTTCTGCTTCCACTGGGGCAGGTCGCTCTGGGTCATCTCCTTGGTCTGCATGTCCTTCAGGTTCAGCTTCTTCTTGGGGAACACCTTCCAGATAATCAGGCAGAAGGGAATCATCAGCAGGGCGGGGACAATTTTTACCGAGAAGGTGTTCAGGAACTGGAGCAGCTGGTCGGGGCCCACAATGCTCTCCATATAGGCGTTGGTGGTGAAGTCGATGGTAGCACCCATGCCCACGGGCATGGTGCCTTCCCAGACCACGTTGAACATCAGCAGGGGCATGATGATGCGGGAGGGGGTGACCTCGCCGGTGTCGGGCAGGGCGTCCAGGAAGCCGATAATCAGGGCCATGGCCACAATGCCGGGCATAATCAGCAGCATCACAAAGTAGATGGCGAACAGGACGACCACCAGGGCCATGTCCTTTTTGCCGCTCATGGCGCTGAGCATCCCCTTCAGCCTGAAGGCCAGGTCGGTTCTCTGAAGCGCGGCGCTCAGGCCGAACATGGTGGCGACCATGACGATGGTCTGGTTGCTCAGGCCGCTCATGGCCTCGGAGACGGACAGCACCCCGGTGAGCACCAGCAGCACGCAGCAGCCCATGGTAATCAGGCCGAAGGGGAATTTCCCGGTCAGGAACAGGACGGCCATCAGAACCGTAATCAGCATGGTTATGGTTACAGGCGACATTTTTTTCTCTCCTTTTGTCTGTCAAGTATCATCGGAGCATGGGATGCTCCGATGACAGCGCATATGCGCTGTCCCGGGTCAGATTTTCTTCAGGTCGTAGGCAATCATCATGTCCACCAGGCCGTTGGTGGGGCTGTCAAACATGCCCAGGTTGTAGTTGATCTCCATGGCCTTGGGGCTCTGGGCGGTGTGGGGGGTCCACTGGGGCAGGCCGGGGCCGTTGGGGCTGCCGGTCTTGATGAAGTTGGCCCAGTAGTCGGCCAGCTGGTTGGACAGGTCCCAGTCCCGGCCGGCATAGGGCCGGCTGCTCTTGGGCAGGGTCTGGAATACGTACTGATGCTCCGCCGAATGGTGGGCGTCCGACGCTCCGGGGGGCACCAGGGTCAGGAAATAGCGGTAGGCGGGGGTTTTGCCCAGGGCGGCCAGATTCTCGCACCACGCCACATCCGCGGCCTGGGTGCCGCCGGTCATCATAACGAACTTGCTGAACATCCGCAGGGCGTACTCCTTGTCCTCCTCGTAGCGGATGGCCTTCAGGAACTGCTCCCGGTAGCCGGGGCCGAAGAGATAGTCGGCGGTCTCCAGCACCTTCTCATAGGGGGGCAGCTGGGGCAGGTTCCGGGACATCTCGTCAGCCGTACAGCCAATCATAGTGGGGATGTCGGGGAAATCGCCTGCGGCGATGATGTCGTTCCAGCTCCGGGGGAAGACGTACCCGTCGGTGATGGGGCCGAACATCAGCATGGGGTCCAGCTCCGGGTGGGCCGCCTTGTAGGCGTTCACGCCCTCCAGCAGCTCCTCCTGAGAGGCCGCTCGGGCCTTCTTCAGGGTATCCAGGCCCATACTCTTCAAAATCTCCGCGCCGGCAGCCTCCGCCTTGTCCAGGGTGGTGGTCATGCCGCCCCGGGTGCGCTCCAGCCCGCCGGAGGACTGCATGATTGCCCCATGAATCAGGCCCTTGGCCAGGGGGCTGGTGACCATGGTGGTTACCTTCATGCCGCCGCCCGACTGGCCGAAGGCCGTCACACGGTTGGGGTCGCCGCCAAAGGCCGCAATGTTGCGCTGCACCCACTGCAGCGCGGCAATCAGGTCCAGCACGCCGTAATTGCCGGAGGTATGCCGCTCGCTCTCGGCGGTGAGCTCCGGGTGGGCCAGATAGCCGAAAATGCCCAGCCGGTGGTTCAGGGTGACAATCACACAGCCCCGCTTGGCAAAGCCCTCGCCGTCGTAGCAGTTCAGATGCCCATACCCCTGGGAGTAGCCGCCGCCGTGGAAATACACCCCGACAGGCAGCTTCTCGCCGTCGCTCTTGGCGGGGGTCCATACGTTCAGGTACAGGCAGTCCTCGTCCCGGGGCCAGTCCACGCAGTAGAACTCGTTGCCGATAATGTCGCCGCCCCCCTCGGAGGCCCGGCGCGCCTGATAGCTGATATTGCCCCACTTATAGCAGGGCCGCACCCCCTCCCAGGGCTGTACGGGCTGGGGAGCCTTCCACCGCAGCTCCCCCACAGGGGGCGCGGCGTAGGGAATGCCCCGAAACACGCTGACCGCCTGGTTCCAGCCGGTCAGGCCCTCCACAATTCCGGCGTCGGTCTTCACTTGAAGCAGTGCCATATGCTCTCTCCTTTCGACAGATTTCTCTATGAAATCCTGACAAAACTGATTATAAAAAAGAAAGCCGGATTAGGCAAATACATAAAATTTCGATTATATAAGGACAGGTTATAACACAGCGAGGCCTGCGGCAGCATCCTGACAGATGAAGCCGCAGGCCTCCGCGCCCGGGAAGAGAAGCCGGGCTTGACTTCAGATACCCGGGAGTATAAACCATATAACGGTTATACAGTCAAGAGGGAGACCAAGAAAAAATGGGAAATCTATTAAAAATAAGCGAGTTCGCGGCGCTCTCCGGAAAAATTGATGGAGCTTCTCCGCGAGCAGGAACATGAGCTGACCGGGCAGATACAAAAGCTGGAGAGGATCAAAGGGATGGTACAGCCCAGGCTGGAGCATACGGCGCAGGGGATTTGTATTGGCAAAGAACGGATCTGGACGGCGGACTGCCCAGAGGAAAATATCTTTTTAGGGCCCGCGCTGCCGGAGGACTGCGAACTCCTAGACGGCTGGAACTGCCTTCCGGCGTTTTACGAGGCTTGCATCGAACAGAATATCCCAATTGGACTGACGGTCGGTTCCCTGGTGGAATACGACGAAGGAGCGGGAAAACTATCAGACAAGCCCGCAAGGTATTTTTGCCGCCTGCCGAAGGGGCAGTATCCTGATTTTCATACGAAACCCGCAGGAAAGTACGCGATTGGCACAAAGTATATGGGCTATGGAGGGAACACAGCCGTTTTGTACCGGCAGATATTTGACTATATCGAAGAACATGGCCTGACCGTTTGCGGAAACGCATATGAAGAATTTCTGATCGACGAAATTGGGGAAAAAGATATCAGCCGCTATATGCTGCAAACAGCGATTCAAGTTAAGGATAACAAATAAAAAGCGGCGGCTGGCGGATGAGGCGGAGGGCGGCGCGGCGGCCTCCATCCCGGCCCGGACAGGGCGTTTCCGGTCCGCAGCCCCGTGAATTGGAACAAAATCGGCGCAATAGAATTGAAATTGAGCAGGTAATGTGTTACCATGGGAGACAGCGCGGGCCTCCCCGGCCGAACCGGGCCGGGGAGGCCGGCAATCAAAATCCATTTACGATGTGGAGTACCGTCTGCTGACCAAGAACCGGGGCTACCGCTGGTTCCGCGCCACAGGCAAGCTCTCCCGGCGGGAGGACGGCACGCCCATTACATACGTCGGCATGTTTGTGGATATTACAGAGAGCAAGGAGACGGACGAAAAGCTCCGGGAGCAGCATAAGCTGCTGGAGGAGGCGCTGGTCAAGGCCCAGCGGGCCTCCCAGGCCAAGACGATGTTCCTCAATAATATGTCCCATGATATCCGCACGCCCATGAACGCCATCATCGGCTTTACCAATCTGGCCGCCACCCATCTGGACGACCGGGAGCTGGTGCGGGACTATCTGAGCAAAATCAGAGCCTCCTCCGGCCACCTGCTCAGCCTCATCAACGACGTGCTGGACATGAGCCGCATTGAGAGCGGCAGAGTGGCCATTGACGAGAGCGCCTGCAGCCTGCCCCAGGTGCTGTCGGACCTCCGGTCCATCATCCGGGCGGACCTTGAGACCAGGGGGCTGAACTTCTGCCTGGACGACCGCGCCCTGGTCCACCCCTATGTGGTCTGCGACCGGCTGCGGCTGAACCAGGTGCTGCTGAACATACTGAGCAACGCGCTGAAGTTCACGCCCGCCGGCGGGCATGTCTCCCTCACGGTCAGCGAGCGGCCCGGCGCCGGCGTCTCGATTTATGAATTCTGTATCCGGGATACCGGAATCGGCATCGCGCCGGAGTTTTTGGAGCATATCTTTGAGCCCTTTGAGCGTGAGCGTACCTCTACGGTCAGCGGAATCCAGGGGACGGGCCTGGGCATGTCCATCACCAAAAACCTGATCGAGCTGATGAAGGGCCGGATTACGGTGGAGAGCCGGCAGGGGCAGGGCAGCGCGTTCACCTGCACCTTTCCCTTCCGCCTCAGCCAGGCCCCCGAGGCGCAGGAGGCGCCGGCCGTCCCGCAGCCGTCCCGCAGCCGGTCCGGTCCGCCGGCTGGCATATCCTGCTGGCGGAGGACAACGAGCTGAACCAGGAAATTGCCGCGACCATTCTGGAGGAGGCCGGCTGTACCGTGGATGTGGCCTCGGACGGGGAAGGGGCGGTGGAAAAGGTGCGCCGCTCTCTGGACGCGCCCTACGACCTGGTTCTTATGGATATCCAGATGCCGGTGATGGACGGCATCGAAGCCACAAAAGTCATCCGCGCCATGGACGAGCCGGAGCTGGCCCGCCTGCCCATTGTGGCGATGA
Organism: Lawsonibacter sp.; assembly: GCA_022795855.1. Classification (GTDB taxonomy): domain Bacteria; phylum Bacillota; class Clostridia; order Oscillospirales; family Oscillospiraceae; genus Lawsonibacter. The sequence goes on along the minus strand of JAAWHL010000048.1, from coordinate 284 downwards.
CCGCCAACGCCTTTGAGGAGGACCGCCAGCGCGTCCTGTCCGCCGGCATGAACGGCCATTTGGGCAAGCCCATTGATGTGGAAAAGCTGTTTGCCACCCTGCAAAGCATTCTGGGGGGCGGACGGCCGGGCTGAGGGCCTGCCGGGTCCCCGCCCTTGGCACGCAGCGCACGAAGAACCCCCCGGTCCGGAGCACCGCAGGCTCCGGACCGGGGGGATTTTCCGGCGCACCGCTCCGGCCGTTTCTGTAATCTGCCCGTTCCGGGCAAGCCGCCCGGGCGGCTT
>JAAWHL010000047.1 GCA_022795855.1 Lawsonibacter sp. | reverse complement strand
AGGCGAGGAAAACGGGGATCCCACCTGGAGCGGGACCCCCGTTTTTAGGGCTATTAAAAACTTTTTATAATTTTTTGTAATTTAGTCTTGACATTTTGCCGGGAGGAGAAGCGCGGGCAGGCGGACGCGTCCGTTTTTGCGAAAGCGACAAAACGTTTTTCCCCAGCCCCCGCGCGAGGTCCTGCATTCCCGGCGGTTTTGCCGCCTGAACTCACGGCGCGCCCCGGGGAGCGCCCGGGGTTTCCGCCTTTTGCGCGGGGAATGGGCGCAGATGATTGTTTTTTTGTGCGGACTGTGCTAAAATATGAAAACCCGGCAGGGGAAAAAGAGAAAGCCGGCCGAGCGGGCCGGAGAGAGGGGTCCCATGGATCATCAGTTTCGGAATACCGCGTTTGGATTCCATAAAAAGGATGTTTTGGATTATTTGGAGCTGGTAGCGCAGCAGCACGGCCAGCAGATGCAGTCCCTTCAGGAGCGGCTGGACCAGGCGGTTCAGGAGCGGGACGGGCTGTCCCGGCGGGAGGGGGAGCAGTCTGCCCAGCTGGAGCGGGCAAGGACCGAGCTGGAGCGCCAGCAGGAGCGGAGCGGCCGGCTGGAGGAGCAGCTGAGAGAGGCGCAGGCCCGGGCGGAGCAGCTGGAGCGGGAGCTGCTCCAGGCCCGGGAGGAGGGCCGCCGCTTCCGGGAGGAGGCGGAGCGCCTGCGTCCCGGCGCGGAGGCCTACAACGCCGTCAAGGAGCGGGCCGCCGGGATGGAGCTCCAGGCCCACCAGCGGGCCCAGGCGGTGCTGGACGACGCCCAGGCGGAGGTGCGGCAGATTCGGGGCCGGATGGAGCAGTGGGTGGCCCGGGCGGCCGCCCAGTACGCCGGCCTGCGCCGCCAGGTGGAGTCCGCCGCCGACCAGGCCTCCCAGGAGCTGAAAAGGGCCCAGGGCTGCCTGGACCAGGTGGTGGAGGGCATGGCCCGCCAGGACGAGGCGCTGGAGGAGCTGCAAAGGACCTGCACGGAAGACCAGGCCGTCAAGGTCCCCGCCCCGATGCCTCTTTCGGAGGAGTAGAACGGAAAGTCCCAGGGCCCGCCGCAGAGTGTTCTGCGGCGGGCCCTTCTGCGGCCTGCGGCGGCTGTCGGAACGGGGGGCCTGCCGCCGCCCTGTGCGCCGAAGGCCCAAAAGTTTTATGGGCCTGCCGCCGGAAATGGCCCGCTTTGTCTTGTCTAATTGTTCCAAATGTGCTAAAATACAGCTTTGATGTATAAAATGAGAGCAGGGGCGGCTGCGGTGCGCCCTGGCGACTGCGAATCTACGACCGGAAGGGGTATCGTGATGAAAATTGTTGTCCTGGCGGGCGGCTTGAGCCCGGAGCGCAGTGTTTCCCTCTCCTCGGGGGCCATGGTGGCCCAGGCTCTGCGGAGCCGGGGGCATCAGACGGCGCTGATGGATCTGTTTTTCGGGACGGAGGGAACGGACGGGAACAAGGACCCCTTCCAGGCCCCCATTCCCGAGCAGTTCAAGCGGGTGAGCCGTCAGGCCCCTGACCTGAAGCAGGTGCGGGCCTCACGCCGGGACGCCAGCCCCAGCGCCATCGGCCCCGGCGTGCTGGAGCTGTGCCGTCAGGCGGACGTGGTATTCCTGGCCCTCCACGGCGCCTGCGGCGAGGACGGGCGTATTCAGGCCGCCCTGGACCTGCTGGGGGTGCCCTACACCGGATCGGGCTGTCTGTCCAGCGCCATCGCCATGGACAAGGACCTGACCAAGCGCCTGGCGGCCGGGCAGGTGGTCACCCCCAAGTGGCAGGCGGTGACGGTGACGGAGGACAATCTGGAGCAGCTGGCCCGGGACACTGCCCTGCCCGCTGTGGTCAAGCCCATTGACAGCGGATCCTCCATCGGGGTATCCATTGCCCGGGACCGGCAGCAGCTGTGCGCCGCCCTGGAGCAGAGCATCCTGCTGGGGGGGCGCACCGTGCTGGAGGAGTATATCAGCGGCCGGGAGATTCAGATTGCCATTCTGGACGGCCAGGCCCTGCCCTCCATTGAAATCATCCCCAAGACAGGATTTTACGACTATGAAAACAAGTACCAGCCGGGCGCGGCGGAGGAGGTCTGCCCCGCGCCCATTCCCCCAGAGTGGGAGGAGCGCATCGCCCAGGCGGCGCTGAGGGTATTCCGCGCCGTGGGCCTGTCGGTGTACGCACGGGCGGACTTCATCGTCACCCCGGATGGGACCCCCTATTTTCTGGAAATCAACACCCTGCCCGGCATGACCCCCACCAGCCTGGTGCCCCAGGAGGCGGCGGCGGCGGGCATCGACTACCCCTCCCTGTGTGAGCGCATCATCCGCTCCTCCCTGGAGGCGAGAAAGGCGGGCCGCTGACGGATATGGAAACCATTACGCTGGACCAGCTGCTTCAGGCGGTGGACGGAACCCTGCTGGGGGAATTCCGGGACGGACAGACCCCCATTGCCCGGGTGGATACCGACAGCCGGAATATGCACCCCGGTTCCCTGTTCATCCCCCTGGTAGGGGAGCGCTTTGACGGCCACGCCTATATTGCCTCCGCCCTGGAGGGCGGGGCGGCGGGCTGTCTGACCGCCCGGGAGCGGGAGAGCTACCGGCCGGATAAGTTCTATGTCAAGGTGGCAAGCACCCAAAAGGCCCTGCGGGATCTGGCCGCCTGGCACAAAAGCCGCTTCCGGATCCCCTTTGTGGCGGTCACCGGAAGCGTGGGCAAGACCACGGCCAAGGATATGATTGCCGCCGTGCTGGGCAGCCGCTATAAGGTGCTGAAGACCCAGGGGAATTTCAACAACAACATCGGTCTGCCCCTGACCCTGCTGGAGCTGGACCGCAGCTATGAGATCTGCGTGCTGGAGATGGGCATGGATAAGCTGGGGGAGATTGACTATCTGGCCGATATCGTCAAGCCCGACGTTGGGGTCATCACCAACATCGGCGACGCCCATATCGAACGCCTGGGCAGCCGGGAAAACATCTTCCGGGCCAAGTGTGAGCTGCTGCCCCATATTCAGAAGGGCGGGCTGGCGGTGCTCAACGGGGACGACGCCATGCTGGCCGCCCTGCGGGGCGGGACGGCGGAGCAGGCGGTGTTCTGCGGCGCGGGGGAGGGCCTGGACTACCGGGCCGTTCAGACCGGGGGCGACGGAGTCAGCCACATCCACTGCCGCATGATTACCCCCCGGATGGACCGCCAGGTGAAGATTCCCGCGCTGGGGGCCCACATGATTTACCCCTCCCTCTTCGCCGCGGCGGTGGGGGAGCGGTTCGGTTTGACCGCCGACGAGATTGAGTCGGGCATTTTGAGCTTTGTCCCCACCCGGATGCGGATGAACATCATCCACCGGGGGGACCGGATTACCATCCTGGACGACACCTACAACGCCAACCCCCAGGCCATGCGGGCGGCCATCAGCGTGCTGGCCGACGCGCCCACCCGGAGGAAGGTGGCCGTGCTGGGGGATATGTTTGAGCTGGGCCCCTTTGCTCCCGCCCTGCACGCCGGGGTGGGGGAGTGCCTGGGCCGGGCGAAAATCGACTGCCTGCTGGCCGTAGGCGAGCTGGCCGCGCATATGGCCCAGGGAGCCCGGGACGCGGGGGTGTCCCAGGTGTACTACTGCGCCGACAGGGAGAAGGCCAGGGACCTGCTGCCGCAGCTGATTTGCCCCGACACCACCTTCCTGGTGAAGGCCTCCCGGGGGATGAAGCTGGAGGCTCTGTCCGAGTTTTTGAAGGAGCACACCCCGGAGCCGTAGCAATCCGCCCCTGCGGCGGGACACGATACCGATGAACGACACAAGCGAGGACCCGAAATCATGATAGACATTTCTGTTTCCAACCTGGTGAAAGAGTTTGAGGTTGGCAAAAAAATACTGGACGGTCTCACCTTTCAGGTGGACAGCGGCGAGCGGGTGGGTCTGCTGGGCCCCAACGGCTGCGGCAAGACCACCCTGCTGCGCATCCTGACCGGGGCGCTGGGGTGCGACGAGGGGGAGGCGGTCATCGCTCCCGGCAAGCGCCTGGGCCTGATTTCCCAGATCCCCGTCTACCCGGCGGGGTACGCCGTAGAGGACGTGCTGGACGCCGCCTTCCGCCCCCTGCGGGATATGGAGGAGGAGATGACGCGGCTGTCCGCCCGCATGGCGGAGGGGGAGTCCGACCCCGCCCTTCTGGCCCGGTACGACAAGCTGTCCGCCGCCTTTCAGGCCGGCGGGGGTTATGAGACGGATACCCGGAAAAACAAGGTGGCAAACGGCCTTTCCATCTCCCCCGCCATGCGGGAGCAGATGTTTGACCGGCTGTCCGGCGGGGAGAAGACCCGGGTGAACCTGGCCCGGCTGATTCTGGAGGACACCGACATCCTGCTGCTGGACGAGCCCACCAACCACCTGGACCTGCGGGCCACCGAGTGGCTGGAGGAGTATCTGGAGAAATTCAAGGGCACCGTCCTGACCGTCTCCCACGACCGCTGGTTCCTGGACAGAGTGGTGGACCGGGTCATTGAGATTCAGGAGGGGAAGGCGGAATTTTATTCCGGCAATTACAGCTTTTACGCCGTGGAGAAGGAGCGGCGCTACGAGGAGCGCCTGCGCCGGTATGAGAAGGAGCAGGCCAAAATCAATCAGCTGGAGAAGGCCGCCGAGCAGCTGCGCGTCTGGGCCTACTCGGGCAACGACAAGATATTCAAGCGGGCCCAGTCCATGGAAAAGCGCATTGAGCGAATGCGGACCACCGACCGCCCCAAAAAGGAGCGGGGGATGTCGGTCCGCTTCGGGGAGCGGGAGTTCCGGGGGGACGAGGTGCTGACCGTCAAGGGGCTGAGCAAGTCCTTCGGGGACCGGACCCTGTTCGGCGGCGTGGACCTGGAGGTGGCCGGCGGGGAGCGCATCGCCCTGATTGGCGACAACGGCACGGGAAAATCCACCCTGATCAAAATCCTGCTGGGGGAGGAGAACGCCGACGGGGGCCGTCTGCGCATGGGCCCCACGGTGAAGGCGGGCTATCTGCCCCAGCATGTCCGTTTCGACCACCCGGAGCGCTCCCTGCTGGATACCATGCTCTACGACCTGGACTGCACCGCCCAGACCGCCCGCAACCGTCTGGCCAGCTTCAAATTCCGGGGGGAGGACGTGTTCAAGCCCGTGTCCGCCCTGTCCGGCGGGGAGCAGAGCCGCCTGCGGCTGTGTATGCTGATGGATGAGAAAATCAATCTGCTGATTCTGGACGAGCCCACCAACCACCTGGACATCCAGAGCCGGGAGTGGATTGAGGAGGCGGTGGAGGAGTATGAGGGCTGCCTGCTCTTCGTCTCCCACGACCGCTATTTCATCGACCGCTTCGCCGGGCGCATCTGGAAGCTGGAGGACGGGCATATTGTGGACTTCCGTGGCACCTATCAGGAGTACCGGGAGGCCAGGGAGCGGGGCCGCCTTCAGCCGGCCCCGGCGGCGGCGGCCGCCCCCAAGGACCCGCCGCCGGAGAAGAAGGAGAAGCCCCGCCGCCCCGGCGGCACCAAAAACCTGGAGAAGGAGGCCGCCGCCGCCGAGCGGGCGGTGGCCAAGGCGGAGGAGCGGATGTACGACCTGTCTCTGGAGATTGAGGAGGCCTCCGCCGATTACCTGAGACTTCAGGAGCTGTACGAGCAGCGGGACGCCCTGGAGGAGGAGATCCTGAAGCTGTACGGGACCTGGGAGGCCCTGTCCGCCCAGCTGGAGGAGGCCCGGGGATGACGAGGGGCAATTATAAGGGGAGGCGGGCCTTCCGCCTGTGGAAAGCCCTGCTGCTGCTGGTACTGGCCGGGTGCCTGTGCTTTGCCGCCCTGCTGGGCCTGGTGCTGGGCGGGGCCCACGACCATATTGAGGGGGAGCCCCGGGTGATGATTATTCTGGGGTGCCAGCTCCGGGAGCAGGGGCCCTCGGTTATGCTTCGGGACCGGCTGGACAAGGCCCTGGAGTACCTGGAGGACCATCCGGAGCTGACCGTGGTGGTCTCCGGCGGCCAGGGCAGCAACGAGCCGGACAGCGAGGCCCAGGGCATGGCGGACTACCTGACGGAGCGCGGCGTGCCCCGGGAAAACCTGATTCTGGAGACCCGGTCCCACAACACCCATCAAAATCTCCTCTACAGCGCCCGGCGCCTGGAGCAGGAGGGCTTTGACATCCGGGAGGGGGCCGTCATCGTCTCCAACGGGTTCCACCTGACCCGGGCCAGGATGCTGGCCGGGCGGCTGGGGTATGAAAATATTTCCGTTCTGGCCGCTCCCTCCAGCGACCTGCCCTCCCGGCTGTTCATGTATATCCGGGAGCCCATTGCCCTGGTGAAGTCCTTTGTGCTGGACCGGGAGACAGAATAGGAGGTTTGCCCATGTTGGACAAGCTCACCGCCGTTGAGGCGAGATACAGCCAGATAGAGGCCCGGCTGGCCGCGCCGGAGACCTATGACGACCCGGCCCAGGCGGCAAAGCTGAACCGGGAGCAGGCGGAGCTGCAGCCCCTGGTGGATACCTTCCGGGCCTATCAGCATACGCTGGAGCGGCAGGAGCAGGCCGGACAGCTGCTGTCCGACCCGGAGATGAAGGAGCTGGCCCAGGAGGAGCTCTCCCAGGCCCGGGAGGAACTGGAGCGCCTGGAAGGCGAGATGAAAATTCTGCTGCTGCCCAAGGACCCCAACGACGGCAAAAACGTCATCGTGGAAATCCGCGCCGGCGTGGGCGGGGAGGAGGCGGCGCTGTTTGCCCACTCCCTGTACCGCATGTACGCCATGTACGCCGAGAGCCAGGGCTGGAAAACGGAGATTGACTCGGTGAACGAGACGGAGCTGGGGGGGATCAAGGAGGTCTCCTTCACCATCGAGGGGGAGGGCGCCTACTCCCGTCTGAAATTTGAAAGCGGCGTCCACCGGGTCCAGCGGGTCCCGGAGACCGAATCGGGCGGACGGGTCCACACCTCCACCGCCACCGTGGCCGTCCTGCCCGAGATGGAGGCGGTGGACGTGGAGCTGAACCCCGCCGACGTGGAGATGCAGGTGTTCCGCGCCTCCGGCGCGGGGGGCCAGCACGTCAACAAGACCTCCTCCGCCGTGCGGCTGATTCACCGGCCCACCGGCACCGTGGTGGAGTGCCAGCAGGAGCGCAGCCAGTTCCAGAACCGGGATAAGGCCATGCGCATCCTGGCCTCCCGCCTGTACGAGGCGGAGCAGGACAAGGCGCTGGACGAGTACACCCGGCAGCGCCGCAGCCAGGTGGGCAGCGGAATGCGGAACGAGCGCATCAGGACCTACAACTTTCCCCAGGGCCGGGTCACCGACCACCGCATCGGCCTGACCCTGTACAAAATCGACAGCGTGATGAACGGAGATTTAACGGAAATTATGGACGCGCTGGCCGCGAATCATCAGGCCGAGCTGCTGAAGGAACAGGGGTAGAGCCGGCGCCCCCCTTGGGGGGCGCAAGGGAGCCCCGCAAAAATGCGCCCTGACCGGCCCCCCCCTCAGCCGGGCGTCATTTTCCGTTATGAGGACAGGTTCGTAAAGGAGGAAACAGCATGGATATGTATATTCACTATACCGCCCTGCCCCAGGGCCGGGCGCTGGAGGACGTGGTGGAGGAGCTCAACCATGTGCTGGACGGCCACGGATCCGTGTGCGGCGGACAGGAGAACCGGCTGGACCTGGAGCTGGGCGACGAGAACGTCAACCCCAAATACGCCCAGCTGGCGGTGAAGGCTTATCTCCAGCGGGAGAGCTTCCCCAGGGACACCGCCCTGGAAATCGGCGGCATGGAGATTGGGCTGTACGAGTGACGGCGGTTTTTGATCCTCTTCTTTTGGAAAAGAAAAGGATCAAAGGAAAACGTTCACCGGCGCTTCCGGGAGAGTATTCAACTATTTTGCGGCAAACCAAGTATTCCCGCACGGTTTGGGGGCGCCCTGTCTGCGGGCTGGCCGGCGCGGGGCCGCCGCCCCCGGCGGAAAAGAAGGCTTAGACCGCTTCAAAGGGCGGCGGGGTCCGGGGGAGAGCCCCGGCGGGTTTGCATGAAAATCATGAGATAAAAGAAGGCGGCAAGATGTTTACCCATGTGATTTTTGATCTGGACGGCACCCTGCTGGACACCCTGGCCGACCTGGCTGCGGCCTGCAACTGGGTGTGCCGGCAGCACGGCTGGCCGGTCCACCCGGTGGAGGAGTACAAAAACCTTGTGGGCAGCGGCGCGGCAAAGCTGCTGGAGCGGGTGGCGCCGGAGACGGCAGAGCTGACCGGCGAGCTGCGGGCCCAAACCATGGAGGAGTTCACCGGGCGCTACAACGCCCACAAGGAGGACCAGACCAGGGTGTACGACGGAATGCCCCAGGCGCTGGCGCGGCTGAGAGAGGCGGGCCTGACCCTGGCGGTGCTGAGCAACAAGCCCCACGCCGCCGCGGCCCCGGTGGTGGAGCGCTACTACCCCGGCGTATTCGCCGCCGTGCAGGGGGCTCTGCCCGAAGTGCCGGTCAAGCCAGACCCCACCCTGCTGCACCGGCTGATGGAGGAGGTCGGCGCGCCCCGGGAGAGCACCCTGTTTGTGGGGGACAGCAATGTGGACATCCGCACCGCCAAAAACGGCGGCCTGCCCGGCTGCGGGGTGCTGTGGGGCTTCCGCACCCGGGAGGAGCTGGAGTCGGAGGGGGCGGACTTTATCGTCCGGACCCCGGCGGAGCTGGCCGGGCTGGTGCTGGGACGCTAGGCCTTTCCGGTTGGAAATACCGCGAAAAAGAGGGGGAAAAGCATTGGAAACCCTGCTTTTGACAGAAAAAGAGACGGAACAGGCAGCGCGGCTGCTGCGGGGCGGCAGGCTGGTGGGCATCCCCACCGAGACGGTGTACGGCCTGGGGGCCGACGGCCTGAATCCTATGGCGGTGCGGGCCATTTTTCAGGCCAAGGGCCGTCCTCAGGACAACCCCCTGATCCTCCACATCCCGGAGGCGGGGTGGCTGGAGCGGTACTGCCGGGATATCCCCCCGGCGGCCTGGACCCTGGCGGAGCGGTTCTGGCCCGGCCCGCTGACCATGGTGCTCTCCTGTAAAAGGCGGACCGCCCGGGAGCTGGAGGAGCTGAAAAACAGCCCCGTCTGCTCCCGGACCCACTTCGGCCCCCGGGTCATCCCCGACGAGGTGACGGCGGGGCTGGACACGGTGGGAATGCGCTGCCCCGCGCATCCCCTGTGCCGGGCAGTCATCGCGGCGGCGGGGGTGCCGGTGGCAGCCCCCTCGGGCAACACCTCGGGCAAGCCCAGCCCCACCTCCGCCCGGCACATGCTGGCCGACATGGAGGGAAAGATTGACGCCGTGCTGGACGGCGGCCCCTGCGCCGTGGGGGTGGAGTCCACGATCCTGGACCTGACCTGTACGCCCCCCCGGCTGCTGCGCCCCGGAGGCATCACCCTGGAGCAGCTGGAGGAGGTTCTGGGAGAGGTGGCGGTGGACGTGGCGGTCCGGCGGCAGCTGGGAGAGGGGGAGCGCCCCCGGGCCCCCGGCATGAAGTACCGCCATTACGCCCCCCGGGCCCCGGTGACCGTGGTCAAGGGGGATCCGGAGCGCGCCGCCGCCTATATCCGGGAGCACCTGTCCCGCACCCGCTGGGACGGGGTTATCTGCTTTGAGGAGTTTCTCCCCCTGTTCACGGGAGGAGACGTGACGAGGCCCGTCATGAGCCTGGGCCCCGCCGCCGACAAGGCGGAGCAGGCCCGGCGGGTGTTCGACGCCCTGCGGGCCATGGACGGCACTGACGTCAAACGCATCTGGTGCCAGTGCCCCGACGACGGAGGCCTCGGTCTGGCCGTGGCCAACCGGCTGAACAAGGCAGCGGGGTTCCATATTGTCGGAGTGTAAAATCGGGGGAACAGAGGGCCCGCAACCTGGAGCTGCATCTAAAAATGCTTTACAATTTGGAGCATGTCCCATACCATCTCAGGAGAGGTGATAGGAATGACATTAGGTGAAAATCTGAAAAGACTGCGGAAGGACAGGGGGTTGTCTCAGGACGAAGCGGCACGGAAGCTGTTTTTGTCCCGACAGTCTGTCTCTAAATGGGAATTGGACCGCTCCGAGCCGGGAGTGGAAAACCTGAAAGCTCTCTCACGGCTCTACGGTGCGACTTGGTATGGATGGGAGCCCAACGCCGCACTGCCGCTTCTGTGGGTTACCGCCGGATTTTTCGCCGCTTTTCTGATTGTTTTGGGTGGAAATATCAGGCTCTGCTTCAGGGAGGTGCGGGTATGACCGTCATCGGCATTACCGGTCCCTCCGGGGCCGGGAAAACCACCGCCCTGCGGGAGCTGGAAAAGCTGGGCGGCGCGGTGATTGACTGCGACGCGGTGTACCACAGCCTGCTGGAGGAGGACTCCGCCCTCCAAAACGAGCTGGAGGAGCGGTTCGGTCCCCTGCGGGATGAGGCGGGCCGGTTTGACCGCAAACGGCTGGGGGGCGTGGTCTTTCACAGCCCCGCCGCCCTGGCGGAGCTGAACGCCATCACCCACCCCCATGTGACCCGGGCCGTCCGGGAGCTGCTCCGGAAGGCGGAGGGGCAGGGAAAGCCCGCCGCCGCCATCGACGCCATCGGACTGTTTGAGAGCGGCCTGGACCGGCTGTGCGATACGACGCTGGCCGTCACCGCCCCGCCCGAAACCCGGATCAGGCGCATTATGGCCAGGGAAGGCATTTCGGAGGAGTACGCCCGGGCCCGGGTGTCCGCCCAGAATCCGGATGAATTTTACACCGCCCGGTGCGGGTATACTCTGATAAACGACTGCGCCGGTCCCCGGGAGTTCGCCGGCCGGGCCCGCGCCCTGTTTCTCCGGATTCTGCCCCAGTCTCCCTAGGGCCTGCTGCAAAGGCGGGAAGAAATGGGGAAACGGCAGGGCGGCGCTTCAGGCCCGTCCCCCTGTGCAGCGCGGTGATTACTGCCAGGCATATTTTGCAGTTTTATCAAAGAAAAAGCAAAACGCAGTTTTGCGTCAAAGTTCTTTTTTGATTCTTTTTTCTTTCAAGAAAAAAGAATGCACAACACAAAACACGGGAGGGATCCGCGATGGACGACAAAAAGGAACAGACCAGGGGGGAGCAGCTGAGAAAGGCTCTGCTCTATGAGAAGAAGAACGGCTACGACCGGGTGGACACGGCGGAGCTGGAGGCGATGGAGGCCTACTGCACCGGGTACAAGCAGTTTTTGGACGCGGGCAAGACCGAGCGGGAGTGCGTAGACCGGGCGGCGGCGCTGGCGGAGGCGGCGGGGTTCCGGCCCTTCACCCGGGGCGCGGAGCTGAAGCCGGGGGACAAGGTATACCGAATCAACCGGGGCCGGGCGGTAATGCTGGCGGTAATCGGCCGGGAGGGGCTGGAGAACGGGGTGAACATCGGCGCGGCCCATATCGACTCCCCCCGCCTGGACTTAAAGCAGAATCCCCTCTATGAGTCGGAGGAGCTGGCCTTTTTGAAGACCCACTACTACGGCGGCATCCGGAAGTACCAGTGGGTGACCATCCCCCTGGAGCTCCACGGCGTGATTGTGCTGAAGAGCGGGCAGTCCGTCCGGGTGTGCGTGGGCAGCGGGGAAAACGACCCGGTGTTCACCATTGACGACCTGCTGCCCCACCTGGGGGCGGAGCAGTCCAAAAAGCCCCTGGGCCAGGCCATCCCCGGGGAGAGCCTGAACCTGCTGGTGGGCAGCCGCCCCCTGCGGGACGACGAGGGCGGCGACCGGGTGAAGCTGAGCGTGCTGGAGCTGCTTAACCGCAAGTACGGCATCACCGAGGAGGACTTCATCTCCGCCGAGCTGTGCGCCGTGCCCGCCTTCCGGGCCAGCGACGTGGGCTTTGACCGCTCCCTGATCGGGGCCTACGGCCATGACGACCGGGTGTGCGCCTACGCCGCCCTGACCGCCCTGCTCCAGCTGGAGGTCCCCACCCGCACCGCTGTGTGTATGCTGGCCGACAAGGAGGAGATTGGCTCGGAGGGGGTGTCCGGTATGCGCTCCCGGGCCTTCGACACCTTTATGGAGGACCTGTGCCAGTGCCGGAACGTCCCCCTGCGGGCCTGCTACGAGAAGTCCTTCTGCCTGTCCGCCGACGTGACCGCCGCCTACGACCCCAACTTTGCCGACGTGTATGAGAAGCGCAACAGCGCCTTTGTGAACTACGGTATGGGCCTGTGCAAGTTTACCGGTTCCCGGGGCAAGTCGGGGGCCTCCGACGCCTCGGCGGAGCTGGTGGCCTATGTCCGGCGGGTGCTGGATCGGGCCGGCGTGGCCTGGCAGATGGCGGAGCTGGGCAAGGTGGACGCCGGCGGCGGCGGCACCGTGGCCATGTTTATGGCCGAGCGGAACATTGACACCATCGACGCCGGCGTGCCGGTGCTGTCCATGCACGCCCCCTTTGAGACGGTGGGCAAGCTGGACTGCTATATGACCTTCAAGGGCATGAAGGCCATTTTTGAAGCGGTATAACCACAATCCCCCGGCCAGCGGCCGGGGGATTGCTATGTGCCCCTACTTCAGCTTTTTCTCCGCCGAGCGCACCCGGAGGGCCAGGAACAGGCTCGCCGCCAGCAGGACGGCGGGCAGCCCGACGGCCAGCCACGTGGGCTGGATGGAAGAGGTGAGGATCACGGTGGGCCCGTCCGCGCCGCCGATAACCCCCAAATCCGCATCGGAGGGGCCGGAGCGGAACAGCCCCAGGCGGACGGACAGCAGCAGGAGCGGATAGAGCAGCAGAGGCAGCAGCTCAGCCAGGCACACCGCCGCGGTCCCCAGCAGCAGCCAGCGGAACAGAGCCAGATACCGCAGGGCGGTGCTCCGCTGCGAGCAGTCCAGCGCCTGGGAGAGGACTGCCCCGGCCTGCTCTACGCTCACCGTGTCCGACTCCTCCCGCCGGCCCTGCATCAGCTCCAGCAGGGACACCCCCAGGGCCTGGGCCAGCGGCTCCAGCAGCTTCACGTCCGGAAACCCCTTGCCGGTCTCCCATTTGCTCACCGCCTTGTCGGTGACGCCCAGCCGGTCGGCCAGCTCCTTCTGGGTCAGGCCCAGCTCTTTCCGCAGCCGGGCCACGAAGGCGCCGAATTGTATATTGTCCATAAAACGGTCACTCCCCTGTGCTTTTCCCCCATGATACCGCCGGAAGGGGAAAAAGGCAACCTACGAAAAGTAGAATCCGGGTTCCGGGAGTAAAACGCGCCCGCCCTGCGCAAGCTAACGGGGAAGGAGGAGGGAGCGTATGGAAGAAAATCAGGAAAACCAGGAGCGGCAGGAGCAGGACCTCCAGTCCATCACGGAGCTGGGCTCCTCTCAGATTGAGACCAAGCGGGGGACCATCCATGTGCTGACGATTGTGGGACAGATCGAGGGCCACCAGGTGCTGCCCCCCAACAGCAAGAGCACCAAGTACGAGCACGTGATGCCCCTGCTGGCCATGGTGGAGGAGAGCGACAAGATTGACGGCCTTCTGGTGCTGCTGAACACTGTGGGCGGGGATATTGAGGCGGGGCTGGGCATCGCGGAGCTGATTGCCAGCATGACCAAGCCCACCGTCTCCCTGGTGCTGGGGGGAGGCCACTCCATCGGGGTGCCGCTGGCGGTGTCGGCCAAGCGGTCCTTCATCGCGCCCTCCGCCGCCATGACCATCCATCCGGTCCGCCTGAACGGCCTGGTCATCGGCGTACCCCAGACCTTTTACTACTTTGAGCGCATTCAGGAGCGGATTTTGCAGTTTGTCACCGCCAACAGCGGGGTGAAGCGGGAGACCTTCACCAAGCTGATGCTCCAGACCGGGGAGCTGGCCGCCGATGTGGGCAGCGTTATCTACGGCGAGGAGGCGGTGGAGCTGGGCCTGATTGACCAAATCGGCGGGCTGTCCGACGCGCTGGAGTGCCTCCACAGCCTGATTGACCGCCGCCGGGAGGAACAGAAAACAGATCCGTGAGCCAAAACCTGTATTTTCCCGGCTCAAACGTGCGCCCGGGCGGGCCTTTCCCCGCACCTGGGTGATGAATACAGAGAAATCCCGGGAGAGGCGCCCGCAGGCGGCTCTCCCGGGATTTTTCCGCTCAAAGCTCCTTGCGAATCTGCTTCAGGGCGTTTTTTTCCAGCCGGGACACCTGGGCCTGGGAGATGCCGATTTCGGCGGACACCTCCATCTGGGTTTTGCCCTGGAAAAAGCGCATGTCCAGAATGTGCCGCTCCCGCTGGGTGAGGCGGCCGATGGCCTCCTTCAGGGCGATGCGCTCCAGCCAGCTCTCATCGGTGTTCTTGCTGTCCCGCACCTGGTCCATTACGCACACCGTGTCCCCGCTGTCGGAGTACACCGGCTCGTACAGGGACACCGGGTCCACAATGGCCTCCAGGGCGAAGACCACCTCTTCCCGCTTCAGCTCCAGAATTTTGGCGATTTCCTCCACCGTGGGCTCCTTCTGGTGCTGAGCCATATAGGCCTCCTTGGCCTGGAGCACCCGATAGGCGGTGTCCCGCATGGCCCGGGACACCCGCATGGCGCTGTTGTCCCGGAGATAGCGGCGGATTTCTCCCACAATCATGGGCACGCCGTAGGTGCTGAAGCGCACGTCCAGGTCGGTATTGAAATTGTCAATGGCCTTAATCAGGCCGATGCACCCCACCTGGAACAGGTCGTCGGCGTTTTCACCCCGGTTGGAGAAGCGCTGAATCACCGACAGCACCAGCCGCAGATTGCCCGCAATCAGCTCCTCCCGGGCCTGCTTGTCCCCCGCCTTGGCCCGCAGCAGCAGGCGCTGGGTCTCCTCGTTTTTCAACACTTTCAGCTTAGAGGTGTTTACCCCGCATATCTCTACCTTGTTCTGCATGGCATAAAAAACCTCCCGCCAGAAGATACTGTGCTTTCAGTATCTCCAGGCGGAAGGTTAAAATACTTGCGCGGAGGGAAGGAAATTTTTTAGTGTCAGACCGGTTTCGATGGATTTTTCCGCGGCGGAGGCCGGCTACAGGGTGTCCTCCTGGGACCGGTCCAGGGCCCCGTCTGTGCCGAAGGGCGGGCCGTCCTCCTCCGGATCGGAGGCGGAGGGGGCGGGCTGTCCGCCGGGAGAGGCCATATTCTGCCGGTACTGCATTTCCTGCCACTGCTCCTTGGTAATCAGCAGCTGCCGGGGCTTGGAGCCCTCGAAGGGGCCTACGATGCCCTTTTCCTCCAGCTGGTCCACCAGGCGGGCGGCCCGGGCGTAGCCCAGCTTCAGCCGGCGCTGGAGCATGGAGACCGAGGCCTGCCCCGTCTCCAGAATCACCTCGGCGGCGGCGTCAATCAGCTCGTCGTAGCCCTCGCCCGCCTCCTCCGGGGCGCTGCCGCCCACGCCCTTGGCGCCCTTCTCCTTTTCGGCGGCGTGCTGCTCAATCTCGTGCATGACCTCGTCGGAGTAGTTGGCCGCGCCGCTGTTCTTCTTCACAAAGTCCACCACCGCGGCCACCTCGGCGTCAGAGATGAAGCAGCCCTGCACCCGGGTGGGCTTGCCGCTGCCCAGAGGGGCAAAGAGCATATCGCCCCGGCCCACCAGCTTCTCCGCGCCCTGGGTGTCCAGAATGATGCGGGACTCCATGGCAGAGGCCACCGCGAAGGCGATTCGGGAGGGAATATTGGCCTTCATCAGGCCGGTGATGACGTCGGCGGAGGGGCGCTGGGTGGCGATGACCAGATGCATTCCCGCCGCGCGGCCCATCTGGGCCACCCGGCAGATGGATTCCTCCACCTCCTTGGCGGCCACCAGCATCAGGTCGGCCAGCTCGTCAATCAGCACCACGATGAAGGGCATTTTCTCCATCCCCTCGGTGCGGGAGGCCAGGGCGTTGTACTCCTCCAGCTTGCGCACCCCCACCTCGGAGAAGGTGCGGTAGCGCTTCATCATCTCGGTGACCGCCCACTGCAGGGCGCCCGCCGCCTTCTTGGGGTCGGTGACCACGGGGATCAGCAGGTGGGGGATGCCGTTGTAGATGCCCAGCTCCACCATCTTGGGGTCCACCATAATCAGGCGCACCTCCTCCGGCGTAGCCTTGTACAGCAGCGAGGTGATGATGGAGTTGGTACAAACCGATTTGCCCGAGCCGGTGGTGCCGGCGATGAGCAGATGGGGCAGCTTGTTGATGTCGCCCACGATGGCCTCGCCGCTGATGTCCTTGCCCACGGCGAAGGAGGCCTTGGATTTGCTGTCGGTGAAGTTCTTCGAGCCGATGACCGAGTGGATGCTCACCGGGGAGACCACCTTGTTGGGCACCTCAATGCCCACCACCGAGATTTTGTCTGGAATCGGGGCGATGCGCACCCCGGCGGCCCCCAGGGCCAGGGCAATATCGTCGGCCAGGTTGGTCAGCTTGTTCAGCCGGACCCCTTGATCCAGGGCCAGCTCGTACCGGGTGACCGAGGGGCCCCGGACCACGTTGATGATGTTGGCGTCGATGCCGAAGGAGCGGATGGTGTCGCTCAGGCGCTGGCGGTTGGAGTTCAGCTCCCCCAGGGCCTGTCCGCCGATGTCCCCGGCGCCCTCCCGGAGCAGGGACAGGGGCGGGTACTGATAGGGCTGCTCCTCCTGGCTGTCCAGCCCGGACTGGATGTCCAGGGCAATCTCCTCCGCGGCCTGCCGGGCCTCCTCCTTTTTTACCCGGGGCAGGGCGCTCTCCCGCACAATCTCGGGCATGGGAGGCGGGGGGGGAGGGGGCGGCGGAGCGAAGACGGGCTCAGGCTCCGGATCCGGACAGACAGGGGGCGGGGCCGGCTCCGGCGGCGGGGGAGGGGCGGGCGCGGGATCCGGAGCGGGCCCGGCCGGTTCCGCCCGGTTCCGCTCCGGCCCGGGGGCGAGCAGCTGGTCGGGGGAGGGCACCCGGGCCCTGCGGTCGAAGAGCCCCCCCTTTTTGCTGGTCAGGGTGTCAGAGAGGTCCCGGCCCGCCAGAGGGCCGTCCTCCACCGGGATGTCGATGTCCGCCCGCCGGGACCGGGAGGACCCGGCAGGGGCGGCGGCCGCGGCGGCCTGCTTGGGCTGGCGGCGGGGGCGCTCCGACTCCGGCCGGTACTCGTACTGGGGCCGGTTGAACATCCAGTCGGCCACGTCCACAACCGTCAGGTCAAAGGCCCCCAGGCCCATGAGAATCAGGGCCATGGTGTACAGGATGGTAGACCCCATGCGGCTGAACACCTGCACCCCGAACTGGGCCAGCACACCGCCCAGCACGCCGCCGCAGGTTACGGCCTTCCCCTCCTCCCACAGGGTTTTGACCAGCTCTGCGTCCCAGGGCAGGGGGCCGCACATCAGGCCGTGAAGGACGCAGGAGAGCATCAGGGGCAGCAGCAGGGCCAGGGCGACCCGCAGGCACACCGGCCGGCCCCGGTGAAAGGCCAGGATAAAGGAGCACAGCAGCAAGGCGGGGGGCATCAGCCAGAAACCGTAGCCCAGCAGGCCCTTCAGCAGGCCGCAGAACAGGTCGAGAAAGAGAGCCTTTACCTGAAAAAAGCCCAGCACGCCGAAGACGGCCAGCAGAAGACAGACCGCCGCGCCGATTTCCCGGCGCATGGGGCGGCCCCGGGGGGCGCTTTTCCGGCTCCCGCCGCTCCGGGAGGCGCCGCCTGAGGATACGCGCTTCCCGCCGCCGGAGGCCCGGGCGCCGCCGCTTCTCTTTTGTGTGGTTGCCATGTTGCCTCTTCCCTTCTAAACCGCGGGCACAAAGCTGAACCCGGCGAAGTAGGCGGCCAGAGAAATCAGACCCGCCGCCCAGCAGTAGTAGCAGAAGGCGCCGAATTTGCCCCGGGCGGCCAGCAGGTCCAGCAGCCGGATGGAGAAATAGCCCACCACGCCGGCCGCGGCCATGCCCAGGAGATACTTGGGCAGCAGCTCCTGGGAAATCCCCTGGCCGGCCTGAGCCGCGTCCAGCACCTCCAGCAGCGTGGCCCCCAGCACGGCGGGCAGGGAGAGCAGGAAGGAGAAGCGCACGGCGAACCGGCGGTCAAAGCCCAGGGCCATTCCGGCCGAGATGGTGGTGCCCGACCGGGACAGGCCGGGGATGGTGGCAAAGCCCTGGGCTACGCCCACCAGAAGGGCGTCCCCCAGGGTGATGTTCCGGCCGTTCTTCCGCCCCCCGCCCATGCGGTCGGAGGAGAACAGAATCACGCCGGTAACCAGCAGCGCGCAGCTGACGAAGGGAGGATAGCTGCCCAGGGCCTCCACCCGGTCCTTAATCAGCATCACGGCGAACAGGGGCAGGGTGCCCACAATCAGCAGAAGAATCAGCCGCCGGGCCTCCGGGGGATTGCCCATGCGGCCGCCCCGCCGGAACATGTCGCCAATCATCCGGAAAAACTCCACAATCATCTCTAAAATGTCCTGGAAATACACCACGCACACCGCCAGAAGGGTGGCGAAGTGGAGCAGAATGTTAAACAGCGTGTCCGCCTGCTCCATGCCGAAAAAGTATTGGAGCAGCGTAAGATGGCCCGAGCTGGAGATGGGCAGAAACTCCGCCACCCCCTGCACCAGGCCCAGAATGAGGGCCAAGGGATAAGTCACGTCTATGTACCTCCTGATTTCAGTGTTTCCACAACATATTATATTACCACATTGAGACGGACAATGCCAGCTCTTTTCAAAAAGAAAACGAAAAAGCTGTAGGTGATAAGGTAAGACAAGCTGCGCAAATTGAAATAGGCGAAAAAGGAGACATGGTTTGCCGATCTCTGATTGAATGAAGCAGCGACACACCATTCAGAGAGGAGACAGCAAACCATGTCAGAGAAGATTGTACAACTGAACGAGGAAGTAATCGAGGGGCAAATCAAAGAACTGTTTCGGGGCAGTGTCGAGGAACCCCTCAATGAGCTCTTGGAGGCAGAAGCTGAAAAACTGACTCAAGCGGCCCGGTACGAACGCAGGGCGGCCGCTACCCTTACGTCTATGTGGACGGGATCTACCTGCGGCGCAGCTGGGGCGGAGAGTACGAAAATGCTGCTATTCTGGTGGCAGTCGCAGTAAACGGGGACGGATACTGTGAGGTTCTTGGTGTTGCCGAGGGCATGAAGGAGGACAAGGCCAGCTGGGTTAATGTCTTCCAATGGCTCCGAGAACGAGGTCTGGATGGTGGGAAACTTGTGGTTGGCGATAAGAGCCTGGGAATGCTGGAGGCTGTGGGCGGGGTGTTTCCCGAAGCCAAATACCAACGCTGCACCGTCCGCTTCTACCGCACTGTGTTTTCTGCGGTTCCCCGTTCCAAGGTGAAACTGGCGGCCAAGAAAGTGGAGGACGGCGGTGAAGAAACGCTGACCTATCGCGGCTTTCCCTCCGAGCATTGGACACGGATCCGTACCAACAATGTCATTGAGCGACTCAATCGGGAAATCCGAGATCGCACCCGCGTGGCGGGGGCCTTTCCAGATGGGCATTCTGCCCTCATGCTGGTCTGCGCACAGCTCCGTTATGTGGCTGGCACCCAATGGGGCAACAAGATGTACATGAATATGAATCACCTGGAGGATGCCTGGGAAAAGGCTGACCTCGCTGGCTCACTGCATTCAATTCAGATATCTGCAAACCTTTTTGCGCACAATTCTTGATTGGACCCCCTGATTTTTCAAATGTGAGAAAATTGTTCTTAATTGCTTTGAGTTTTTTGATTTTATATGCAAAAATTCCGCACCGAAGTGCGGAATTTTTGCCTGCATCTTTTTTGTCGATGCAAGTTGGCACGCCCGAAGGGACTCGAACCCCCAACATTCAGAACCGGAATCTGACGCTCTATCCAATTGAACTACGGACGCATAT
>JAAWHL010000046.1 GCA_022795855.1 Lawsonibacter sp. | reverse complement strand
CCCAGCATGTCGTTGCAGGAGAAGTTGCCCTTCTCATGGGCCCGCTCGAAGAGCTGCACGGCCCGGGCATAGTCCTGAGGCACGCCGTCTCCGTTGAAGTGCATCCGGCCCGCCCGGACGGAGGCCTCCACCGAGGTGGGGTCTGCCGTGCCGGCCTCATAGCACTCCAGGGCCTTGGGCAGGTCCTTGGGCACGCCCTTGCCGAACTGGTACATCCAGCCCAGATAGACCCAGGAGTACAGCTGGCCCTGGGCCACCGCCTTTTCAAACAGGGACAGGGCCTCCAGCCGGCGGTTCTCGTCGTCCACGATTTTCCCGGCGTAGCGCTCCTGCCAGTCGGGATAGCCCAGCTCGGCGCCCAGGCGGGCCACCTCCAGGGCCTTTTCGGGCTGGGGGGCCAGCCAGCCCTCCTCCCCCTCGTTGTAGAGCTTGTAGAGGTTGCGCCCGCTGAAGCCCATACCGCCCCGGAAGGCCCGCTCGAACCAGGGGATGCACTTCAGGGTGCTCTCCCGCAGGTAGGCGCCGAAGTCCTCCTTGGTGGGGAAGTCGCCGGGGCCCTTGTTCTCGATGCGGGGGATGTCAAGCCAGTAGTAGGTGTTGCCGATCATGTTCTGGCAGAACAGGCACCCGGCGTCCGCCTTTTCATAGACCGCGTTCCAGGCCTGCTGAAGGCTGTCGAAGGGCATGGCCTCCTCCAGCTCGGGGGTCAGCTCGCCCACGCGCATGGCGCCCAGCACGCCCATGGCGCTGCCCTGGAGGATGCTCTGGCGGATTAAGGCGGTCACCGTGTCGTCGTGCTCCTGGAAGGGATGGTAGTCCCAGCTGTACAGGGGGCCGGAGAAGCAGCGGGAGAGGATGTAGCTGGCGTCCCCGTCCCCGGTCTTGGAGGCCTGGAACAGGGCCTCCTGTGCCCGGGCGGCCCGGTCGTTGTCATAGCAGTAGTAGATGTCCTCCAGCGCCTGATCCACGACGTCGCTGAAATATTTGCCCATGATAGTACACTCCTTTTCTTTTTCTGTTTGAACCGCTATTTCGCGGATTTTTTCCGCTCCTTCTCCAGCTGCTTGGTGATATCCTTCCAGGAGGAGAAATCGGGCCGGAAGGTCCCGTCCCCCAGCTCCAGCAGCCACTGCTTGGCCTGCCGGTCGGTGCAGCGGGTCTCGTAGACCCGGAGGACGTCCGGGTCCGGACTGCTGGCGTTGACCAGAATGCGGCCGTCGGATTTGTCCCCGGCCCGTAAGTACAGATAGCGCGCGCCCAGGAACAGGGACACGACGGAATATTTCCCGCCGGCCAGGCCGTCCCCGGCCAGCTCCAGGTCCCGGCGGCTGAAGGTGGTGTACTCCCGTGTGGCGCCGGTGCGGTCGGACAGGGTCAGGCGGGCCTCGGCCCGGCGCTGCTGGGGCTGGCCCTCCACCGCCTGGAGGGGCTGCCAGGAGGACAGGTCGGGAAGCGCCTTGCGCTGGAGCAGGGCGGTGAGAATGGGCACGGCCTGGCCGGCGGGGGCCGGCAGGGCGCAGGCGGAGAAGGCCTGGTCCGCCTTGCGCACCACGGCGATGAGGGTGGGGCCCATGTTGGTGACGCCGTACTCCATGCGCACAAGGCCGCCGCCCTCTCCGGCGGGGATGGGCTCCATGGGCTCCAGGGAGAAGCGGTCCCCCGGCTGGGACAGGGCGGCCGCCTGGGCCTCCACCGTCTCCAGGGTGAAGCGGGAGGTGCGCTGGCCCTTGATGTCGGTCAGGGCGAAGTCGGGGTTGGACTGGGCGGAGAAGCGGCTCTTCTCCTCCTGGCGCTGCTCCCGCTGGGCCCGGCGCTGGCGGTACTCCCGCTCCAGGGCCTGCCACTCCTCGTCCGACTTGCCGCAGTAGCCGGCGTACTCGCTGTAGGGGCGGTAGAGGGCGTCGGGGGCCCGCAGGCGGATGCAGTCCATCAGGGGCTGAAGCTCCTTGAAATTGCGCAGGGCGGTGCACTGGGCCTGCCGCCGGTCGTCCAGAATCCAAAGCTCCACGGTGCGGCTGGTCTGGGTGCGCCCGTTGTGGTGATGGCGGACAATCTCGTCCCGGCCGAAGACCACCCGGATGCGGTCCACGGAGGTGACGTCGTCGCCGAAAACCCACTGCTTGCCCACGGCCGCCCGGTCAAACCACTGGCCGTTCTCCTGGATGTCCTTGTCCACCATGGCGAACAGCTCGGACACGTCCGGGGCCTCGTCCGGATAGGGCAGCTGGGACCGGATGGATTGGGCCAGCCGGCTTTTGGCGGGGAAAAAGGCGTCCCGCAGGTCGGTGTACGCCTCGTACAGCCCCAGGGCGGTGAAGACCAGGGCCGCCCCGGCGGAGAAGACCGTAAAGGCCCAGTCCGAGATTTCCCAGGCCGACCGGTCCTCCTGAAGCTGCATGTAGAAGACCACGCCGCCGGCCAGGGCAAACAGCAGGTACAGCAGCGCCCACACCAGCCGGGCCAGCCGCTTCCGGGTGCGGTCCAGGCAGTAGCCCCCCTGGGGGACGGCGCCGGGGTTCTGCTTCTTCTGCCACCACAGGAAGAGCGCGGCCAGCAGGGCGCTCCACAGGTAGCCGATGAAATAACCGGCTGCGGCCACAAACAGGCCGCAGACAATCCAGTTCAGGGGCCACTTCAGGACGAAGCGGCCGCCTCCCTTTTTGTTCATATGTTTCCACTCCTTTTTTGGATGAACACTACCTTCCGCCGGCGTTTCCGGGACCGGCGGATTTTCCTTCCCCATTATAGGAGCGGCAAACAGCAGATGCAAGCCCTTTTTCAGAAAAGCTGTCTGTTTTCTTTGTCGCACAAAAGAAAGCAGCCCGGTCCGCCCCCTGCCGCCCTATTTTATAACAATCTGTTTTATATGTCAACATAACAAAACGTTATAAATATACTAGGCCTTGCTTGGAAAAGGAACTATGGGATATTTCCGGAAAAACGGGGAAGCATGGCGGCATAAGACCCGCCGTTTGGGCGGATGGACTGTGTTCGGGCGGGTCCTGGGCGCGCCGTTCCGCTGCGGGGAGGGGGAGCCGGAATGTATGAAAGAATCCGCGCGCTGAGGGAGGACCGGGACCTGACGCAGAAAAAGGTGGCGGACTACCTGCGGTGCACCCAGGTCTGCTACTCCTACTATGAGCTGGGGCGGCGGGACATCCCCAGCGACGTCCTGATCCGGCTGGCGGAGTTTTACCAGACCAGCACCGACTATCTGCTGGGGCGCACCGACGTGGCAAAGCCCTATCCCAAGCCGCGCCGGCGCTGAGCAAACGGAACGCCCGCCGCAAACCGGTCAGGTCTGCGGCGGGCGGTTTTCGCCCTGCGGGGGCGGTCTTCCGCGCTATCCGTTTTTCTCAAAGGTCCGGGCCGCAGTCTCCAGCAGCGCGCGGATGGGCAGGTGCTGGGGGCAGGCGGCCTCGCACGCGCCGCAGCGGATGCAGGAGGACGCCTTGCCGTTGTGGGCGGTATAGACGCCGTAGTAAAATTCGCTGTTCCAGTCCGGGTAGATCTTCTGATTGTTCAGACAGGCGAACAGGTCCGGGATGGCGATGTGCATGGGGCAGCCGCCGGTGCAGTAGCCGCAGGCGGTGCAGGGGACGGTCCGCTTGCTCCGGAGGATGTCCCGCACCTGCTCCACCGCCTGGAGCTCCCGCCGGTCCAGGGGCCGGAAGCGCTCCATAAAGGAGAGGTTGTCCTCCACCTGCTCCAGGCTGGTCATGCCGGACAGCACCATGACGACGCCCTCGTGCCCGGCTGCGAAGCGGATGGCGTAGCTGGCGGGGGAGCCGCCCCCCAGCCCGTCCAGCACGGCCCTGGCGTCCTGGGGCAGGCTGGCCAGATTGCCGCCCCGGCAGGGCTCCATGACGATTACCTTTTTGCCCAGCCGCCGGCAGACCTCCCAGCACTTCCGGCTCTCCACCGCCGGGTCCTCCCAGTCGATGTAGTTCAGCTGGAGCTGGACCACCTCAATCTGGGGGTATTCGGTGAGGATCTGCTCCAGGACGGCGGCCTTGTCGTGGAAGGAGATGCCGAAATGGCGGAATTTCCCCTCGGACATCAGCTCCAGGGCCGTCTCATAGGCCCGGCACCGCTTGAATTTCTGGAAGTTCTCCGCGTTCTGGGCGTGCATCAGGTAGAAGTCAAAGTACTCCACCCCGCAGGCCTCCAGCTGCTGCCGGAAGAGCGGGCGGATGTCCGCCTGGGTCTGAAAGAACCCGTCGGTCAGCTTGTCGGTCAGGACGTAGCGCTCCCGGGGGTAGCGGCGGGTCAGGCACTCCCGCAGGGCGGTTTCGCTCTTGCCCCCCAGATAGCCGTGGGCGGTGTCGAAGTAGTTGAAGCCCCGCTCCATCAGGCGGTCCACAATGCGGCTGAGCAGGGCCGTGTCCACCTCCCCGCCGGTCAGCTTCAGGCGCATACAGCCAAAGCCGAAATTTTTCTGGATTCGCTCCATCGGTTCCCCTTCTTTCTATAAGCAGCCGCCCAAATCGTGAGCGGTTTTTTGCGGGACGCGGCCGCAGGCCGAAGCGTGCGGCAAACGCTCCCCCCCTATTGTACCTTCTGGAGTGGGCTCCCGGTCAAGCCCTCCGGCGGCTTTTTTTCTCCGGCGGCCCGGCAGGCGCCGCCGCCGGCCTGGGGCCCCTCCCCGCCCGGCGGCACGGGGCAGATGTTGTTTACCAGCTGCTGGAGCAGCACCGCCAGCTGCTGCCAGTCCTCCGGGGGAATGCCGGCCGAGAGGCTCTGCTGGAAACGCCGGGTGGCCTCGTCGATGACCCCGGTCATGGCCTGCCCCGCCTCTGTCAGAAACAGCTGGTACTGCCGGCGGTTGTCCGGCGCGGTGCAGCGCCGGATGTGCCCCAGGTCCTCCAGCCGCCGGGCGTCCCGGGCCACGCTGGTTTTGTCCAGCGCGTAAAAGCCGGTGATTTCCTCCTGGCTGGCCCCGGGATGGCGGCTGATATACAGGACAATCAGGTGCATCACCCCGACATACTGGTAAGGGGCCAGGGCGCGCTTCAGCTCCCGCCTGCGGCAGCGGTCCAGGCGCAGCAGGCAGGATAAAACGGAACGGTCCATGGCGCTACCCTCCGTGGGCGGGCCGGGGTTCCCCGGACAGGCCGGCGGCCTGCCCGTCGGCGGCCGCCTGAATGCGCTGCATCACCCGGCGGATGAGGGGCACGGCCAGGAACAGGGTGAGCACATCGGCCACCGCCTGGACCGAAGCCGTGCCGGCGGCCCCCCACAGCCAGGCCATGGGGTAGACGATGGGCAGGAAGCAGGTGCCCTGGCGGGCGGTGGACAGCAGCAGCGCCCCCTTGGCGTCGCCCAGGCCGGCGCAGAACATATTGACCACCGCCACCCAGCCGTGGACAGGCAGGACCAGGCATTGCAGGCAGATGCACAGCGCGCCGATTTGGCGCATCTCCTCGCCCTGGCCGCCCTTGGCGAACAGGCCGATCATGGGCTGGGCGAACAGGGCCAGCAGCAGGCCCATGGCGGCGGCGCCGATGACGGCCGTCCGGGCGGCGAAGCGGTAGCTCTCCTTCACCCGGTCATACCGCCGGGCGCCCCAGTTGAAGCCGGCCACCGGCTGGAAGCCCGTGCCGAAGCCCAGGATGATGCCGAAGGGGAACATCATAATCTTGGTGGACACGCCGATGCCGGCCAGCACGCCGTCGGAGATGCCCCCGGCAATGTTGTTGAGCACGATGGCGGACACCACCCCCAGCCCGGAGCGGAACATGGAGGAGGAGCCCACGGAGACCACCTGCACCAGAATGTCCCGCTGGGGGCGGAAGCACCGGAAGGACAGGCGCAGCACGCTGCGGCGGGTCAGGTAGGGGAGGATCAGGATGGAAAAGCTGACCAGCTTGGAGATGGCGGTGGCCAGAGACGCGCCGGCCACGCCCATGTCCAGGCCCCAAGGCAGGATGAAGATGGGGTCCAGAAAGCAGTTGAGCACGCCGCCGAAGCCCATGCCGATCATGGAGCGCATGGCGCTGCCCTCCGCCCGCAGGCACTGGTTCATCACAAAGTTGGCCGCCATGAAGGGGGCCACCAGCAGCACATAGGTGGCATAGTCCACGGCGTACTGCTGGCAGGTGTCGGTGGCGCCCAGCAGGCGGACCATGGGCACCATGAAAGCCGAGCCCAGCACGGCCACGGCCAGGCCGAAGAGGAAGGCGATGACAAACGCGGTGGACAGCACCTGGTCGGCCTTCTCCTTGTTTTTCGCCCCCAGCAGGCGGGAGACGTAGCTGGCCGCGCCCACGGCCAGCATGGAACCGGCCATCATGATAATCTGGTCCAGCGAGGCGTTGACGCTGACCGCGGCCGTGGCGCTCTCCCCCAGGCTGCTGACGAAGAAGGTGTCCGCCAGGTTGTAGATGGAGGTAATCAGGAAGGCGATGATGGAGGGCACCGCCATTTTGGTGATGACCTGGGGCAGGGGGTCGTTGAGCATCATCTCCTCCCGCCGGGTCTGGGGTCTGGGTTCTTTCTGCGGCATATTGTCTGCTCCTCTCACAACAGTTTCATTTGCGACTGTTTCATTTGACACCTATTCTATCACGGGACGGCGGTTTGTCAATCCCCTTTCCCCCGATTTTTGCCGGCGGAGCCGCGTCCGACGGGCAAACAGGCAATTTTCTACAGAAAACCGGGCCGGAACCCCCCGGAATTTTTCGGCGCCGCCCCCCGGAGATGGAGAAAAACCCATTGCCATTTTCCTGAAAACGCTGTATAATATTGCGTCACATAACGGAAACGCAGGCCTTTGCGGTTTTTTCATACCAAAAGGAGACATCACAATGCAGAATCAGAAATTACGCAACGTTGCCATCATCGCCCACGTGGACCACGGCAAGACCACCCTGGTGGACGAGCTGCTGAAGCAGTCCGGGGTGTACCGGGAGAACCAGGCGGTGGTGGAGCGGGTCATGGACTCAGGCGACCTGGAGCGGGAGCGGGGCATCACCATCATGGCCAAGAACACCGCCGTGCAGTACGGCGATGTGAAAATCAACATTGTGGACACGCCGGGCCACGCCGATTTCGGCGGCGAGGTGGAGCGCATCCTGAAAATGGTCAACGGCGTCATCCTGCTGGTAGACGCGGCGGAGGGCCCCATGCCCCAGACCCGGTTTGTGCTGAGCAAGGCCCTGGAGCTGGGCCACCGGGTGATTGTGGTGGTCAACAAGATTGACCGCCCCGACCAGCGGGTGTACGAGGTGATTGACGAGGTGCTGGAGCTGCTGCTGGACCTGGACGCCACCGACGAGCAGCTGGACTCCCCCATGCTCTTCTGCTCGGGCCGGCAGGGCACCGCCTCCGTCCAGCCCGACGTGGCGGGCAGCGACTTAAAGCCCCTGTTCGACGCCATCGTGGACTATATCCCCGCCCCCGAGGCGGATACGGAGGCCCCCTTCCAGATGCTGGTCTCCTCCATCGACTACAACGAGTTTGTGGGGCGCATCGCCGTGGGCCGCATCGAGCGGGGCGTGGTGAAGCAGAACCAGGAGATTGCGGTGTGCAACTACCACGACCCGGACGCCCCCGCCAAAAAGGCCAAGGCCACCGCCCTGTACGAGTTTGACGGCCTGGCCCGGGTGCCGGTGGCAGAGGCCTCCGCCGGCAGCATCATCGCCATGAGCGGCATCGGCGACATCACCATCGGGGACACCATCTGTGCCCCCGACCGGGTGGAGCCCATGGAGTTTGTCAAAATCTCCGCCCCCACCATCGAGATGACCTTCTCGGTGAACGACTCCCCCTTCGCCGGGCGGGAGGGCAAGTACGTCACCTCCCGCCAGCTGCGGGAGCGGCTGTTCCGGGAGACCCTGAAGGACGTGTCCCTGAAGGTGTCCGAGGTGGAGGGGTCCACCGACTCCTTCAACGTGGCCGGCCGGGGAGAGATGTCCCTGTCCATTCTGATTGAGACCATGCGCCGGGAGGGGTACGAGCTCCAGGTCTCCCCGCCCCGCGTGCTCTATCAGGAGATTGACGGCAGGCGGTGCGAGCCCATCGAGCGGCTGGTGGTGGACGTGCCCGCCGACTGCGTGGGCGCGGTGATGGAGAAAATCGGCTCCCGCAAGGGGGACCTGCTGGAGATGAACCCGGTGGGCGAGCGGATGAAGCTGGCGTTCCTGGTGCCCGCCCGGGGCCTGTTCGGCTACCGCAGCGAGTTTTTGACCGACACCAAGGGCGAGGGCATCATGGCCTCCGTCTTTGAAAGCTACCAGCCCGTGAAGGGGGAAATCCAGCGGCGGAACACCGGCTCGCTGGTGGCCTTCGAGACCGGCGAGGCGGTCACCTACGGCCTGTTCAACGCCCAGGAGCGGGGCGCGCTGTTCATCGGCGCGGGCACCCCCGTCTACGCCGGCATGATTGTGGGCGAGTGCCCCAAGGCGGAGGACATCTCCGTGAACGTGTGCAAAAAGAAGCAGCTGACCAATATGCGGGCCTCCGGCTCGGACGAGGCCCTGCGCCTGGTTACCCCCCGCACCCTCTCCCTGGAGCAGTGCCTGGAGTTCCTGGCCGACGACGAGCTGCTGGAGTGCACCCCCGAAAACCTGCGTCTGCGCAAGCGCCTGCTGGACCACGGCGCCCGGATGCGGGAGGCCTCCAAGAAAAAGCAGTGATTTTGACGCGCGGCCCCCGGCCCAGGCCGGGGGCCGCAGTTTTTGAAATCCGTCCGCCCATGGAACCCAGGGCCTGCATGAGCAAGCCCCAAACGCCCGCCGGGGCCGCGCGCCTCGCCCGGAACACTTTTAATCCATTCTTTATTTTCTTTCTGAAAAAACTGTGTTATACTTACAACCCGGAGGGCGGCGAAGCGCTCCGGACAATAAAAGGAGGCGTTCTCTTTGCGTACAGATTTTGACGCCCTGGTGGTTGGCGCCGGGTACGCCGGCGCGGTATGCGCCCGAAAGCTGGCCGAAAACGGGAAGCGGGTGCTCATTCTGGAGCGCCGGAACCATATCGGCGGCAACGCTTACGACTGTAAAGACGGGGCGGGGGTCCTGATTCACCAGTACGGCCCCCATATCTTCCACACCAACGACAAGCGGGTGTTTGACTACCTGTCCCGCTTCACCCGCTGGCGGGACTATCAGCACCGGGTGATCGCCAATCTGCCCCGGGACAACCCGGAGGCGGTCCCGGCCGGGAAGTCCACCGACGGCCGGTGCTTCTTTCCCGTCCCCTTCAACCTGGACTCCCTGAAAAACGCGTTCGGCATGAAGGAGGGGGAGCGGCTGGGAGAAAAGCTGCTGGCCGCCTACCCGGGCCGGGAGCAGGTGACCATTCTGGAGCTGCGGCAGAACCGGGACCCGGAGATTGCCGCCATCGCCGAATATGTGTATGAGCACGTCTTTGTCCACTACACCATGAAGCAGTGGGGCCAGACTCCGGAGGAGATCGACCCCGCCACAACCGCCCGTGTGCCGGTGCGCCTGTCCCGGGACGACCGGTACTTCCTGGACGAGTACCAGGGGATGCCTCTGCACGGCTACACCCCCATGTTCGCCGCCATGCTGGACCACCCCAACATCACCGGGGAGCTGAACACCGACGCCATCCCCCTGCTGGACCTTTCGGGGGACGTGCTGAAGGTGGACGGCCGGGCCTTTGCCGGCCCGGTGGTGTTCACCGGCCAGGCAGACGAGCTGTTTGGGAAGAAATTCGGCCCCCTGCCCTACCGCACCTTGGATTTCCAATTTGAGACGCTGAAAAAGGATTGGTTCCAGGCCCGGGGCACGGTAAACTACACCGTGGACCAGCCCTATACCCGCATCACCGAGTTCAAGCACCTGACGGGGCAGGACCTGCCCGGGGTCACCACCATCGTGAAGGAGTACTCCCGGGCCTACACCGGCGCCCCCGGGGAGACCCCCTATTACGCCATCATCAGCCCGGAGAACAACGCCCTGTACGCAAAGTATCAGGCGGAGGCGGAGAAATTCCAGAACCTCCATCTTTTGGGCCGCCTTGCCGAATATAAATACTACAACATGGACGTCATCGCAGCCCGGGCGCTGGACCTGGCGGAACAGCTGCTGGGACAGCCCTGACAGGCCCGGCCCCAGGGCCCGGAAACGCTCCCCCGCCCAAGCAAAACGCGGTTTTGCGCCAAAAGATTTCTTTTTTCCCTTCCGAAAGAAAAAAGAAGGAACAATAACAGGAGAGAGAAATGCGTATGGAAAAGCTGATTACTTTCGCGGTCCCCTGCTACAACTCCGCGTCGTACATGGAGCACTGCGTGGAGACCCTGCTCCAGGGCGGCAGCGACATTGAAATTATACTCGTGGACGACGGGTCAACGAAGGACGACACCCCCGCCCTCTGCGACCGGTACCAGGAGCAGTTCCCTGATATCGTGCGGGCCATCCACCAGGAGAACGGCGGCCACGGGGAGGGGGTCAACCAGGGCCTGCGCAATGCCCGGGGCGTCTACTACAAGGTGGTAGACTCGGACGACTGGGTGGACGTGCCCGCCCTGAAGCAGGTGCTGGATAAGCTGCGCCAGTTCACCCGGGACGGAAAGCCCGTGGACATGCTGGTCAGCAACTACGTCTATGAGCACGTGGAGGACAACACCCAGCGGGTGATGCACTACCGCAACGTCTTCCCCCAGGGCCGGGTGTTCGGCTGGGACCAGATTGGCCGGTTCCGCCCCTCCCAGTACCTGCTGATGCACAGCGTCATCTACCGCACGGAGCTGCTGCGCAGATGCGGCCTGGCGCTGCCCAAGCACACCTTCTACGTGGACAACATCTTTGTCTATCAGCCCCTGCCGTGGGTGAAGAATATCTACTACCTGGACGTGGACCTGTACCGCTACTTCATCGGCCGGGCCGACCAGAGCGTGAACGAAAAGGTCATGGTGGGCCGGGTGGACCAGCAGGTGCGGGTGACCTATCAGATGATTGGCGCCCACGACCTGCGGGAGGTGACCCAGAAGTCCAAAAAGCTGGGGCAGTACATGTTCAACTACCTGGCCATGATGATGGCCATCTCCTCCATCTTCCTGACCATCGACGGCCGGCCCGAGAGCCTGGGCAAGAAAACCCAGCTGTGGGAGTACCTGCGCACCGTGGACGCGGGGATTTACCACAAAATGAAATACCGGGCCGTGTCCGCCGTGACCAACTTCCCCGGCTATCAGGGCCGGAGGCTGTCTGTCGGCCTGTACCGGCTGGCGCGGAAAATCTATAAATTCAATTAATCCGAAGCAGGCCCTGCGGCGCCTGTTTAACCTCCCTTCCGGGCGCAGCCAGGCGATATTCCCACAGGGGAGCGGCAATCGTTTGAACGGCGGCGGGGCACCTTGATTTCTCAAGGTGCCCCGCCGCCGCGGTGTATGTGCGCCCAAGCAGCCGGGCGGGACCCGGGCCGCGGGATACCGGGGCTCCGACCGGGGGGAGCATCAGGAGGGCACGGGGAAATTGTCATCCATTTTGCAAATCAAAGAAGAGCGCCTTGCAGAGAACCGCAAGGGCGCGCGGCCTGGGCGCGGAGCGGGCACATTCCGGCCGGGCGGACGCGTGTTCGCCGGGACGCGCCAAGGAAGGCTAGGTCTCCCTGCGCAGATAGGACAGCTGGGCCATTTTCTCCTGCGTTTCCGGGGAGCGCTTTCGGCTTTTGACCGCCATAAGGGAGGTCAGGATGGTGACCAGGGACGCAGGGGTGGTCATGGAGTTATAATAGACCAGGCTGGAGGTCTGGCACAGGAGGAGAATGTCTGCGTAACAGGCGGGAGGCGCGGTAGGCTTGTCGGTGATGCAGATGATCCGGCTGCCCAGCTGCTCCTTGACGCTGCATGCCACTTCCCCGATAATCGGGGAATAGTTGGGAAAGGAGAACACCACAAACACGTCCTCCGCGCCTGCGTTGACCAGGCGGTTGGGCAGCAGATTCAAATTGTCAAGGGGGACCTTTCTGGCGTCCAGGCATAAAAAATCCAGCCGCGCCACAAACAGGTCGATGACAGGGATGCTCAGCCCCTTGCCGACCAGGTAGATTCGTCCGGCGCCGCTCAGCAGCTCCGCCGCCTGAATCAGGCTTTCCTGGCCCAGGCAGGTGAACGTGTCCGACATCAGCTTCATCTCGTGCTCGATGGTCCGCTGGAGGAGCTCCTGCTCGGAACGGTTCTGGTAGTTCTCCAGGTCGCCTTTTACCACATGCCTGGGGGATATGACGCCCTGTATGTAGCTTTGAAATTCCTTTTTGAAGTCGCTGAAGCTGGCGTAGCCCACCTTTTTACAGAAATTGACCACCGTCACCGGCGTAACGTCCGTCTCCTGGCTGAGCTGGGTCAGAGACAAAAAGCAGACTCTGTCCCCCACCTCCAGGATATAATCGGCAATTCTGCGCTGCGTGTTGCTCAGCTGGCCGTAGGCCTCCCGGATTCGTTCCACCGGATTTTTCATCCCGTCCATCCTTCATCTCCCCGTTTCTGCGTCTCTGTGGTATTCCTTTTGCTATTTTACCTCCGAACCGGTTAAAATTCAAGGGTATCCGCCGCGCCGATTTGAATTTTGAAAGACAAGAAATTGCAAACTATATTGTTTAATATATTAAAATGCACAAAATTATATTTTATTATTTACTTTACGGTGGGCATGTGGTATCATTTAGCCAGCATACCCGAAAAAACATAGGAGGAATTTCAAAATGAAGCGATTTGCCAAATTGATTTCCCTGGCATTGTGTGCCGCAATGCTTCTTTCCGCATGCGGCAGCCCCGGCAATTCCAGTACGCCCGGCGGCCCCGGCACATCCGGATCCAATCCGGGCCAGCCGGCGGCCCAGGCGAAAAACGAGCTGAAGGTGGCGATTCGGGCCGAGCCGTCCACGCTGGACCCCCATAACTCCACCGCCCTGGCAAATTTCGCGGTACAGCGCATGGTTTTTGATACATTGGTGGTCCAGGACGAAAACGGCGGCATTATCCCCGGCCTGGCCGAGTCCTGGGAGGTCATGGACGAGCTGACCATCCGCTTCCACCTGCGCTCCGGCGTTCGCTTCTCCAACGGCGCGGAGTTTACTGCCGAGGATGTGCTGTTCTCCCTTCAGCGGGCCGTCACGGAAAAGGGCAGCGCCTCCATGTTCTCCTCCTTTGACGCAGAGAACACGGAGATTATCGACCCCCTGACCATTGACATCCGGGTCAAGCAGCCCTTCGCCGCCATCTACAACTACCTGGCCTCCGCCCGGGGGGACATCATCTGCAAATCCGCGCTGGAGGAGATGGGGGCCGAGGCTTACGGCCGCGCCCCGGTGGGCACCGGCCCCTTCGTGCTCACCGAGTGGAAGACGGGCGACAGCCTGGAGCTGACGCGCAACGAGGACTATTGGGGCGATAAGCCCGCTTATGAAAAGCTGACGATACGCGTCATCACGGAGGCGGCCAACCGCAGCATCGAGCTGGAGACCGGCGGCGTGGACATCATCTATGATGTGGCCGCCAACGACGTGGAACGCCTGGAGGCCAACGACAAGGTGAAGGTGGTCTCCGGCCCGGGCTATAAATTTTCCTATATCACCATGAACATGTCCATGGCCCCCTTTGACGACATCCGCGTGCGCGAGGCCCTGATTCTGGCTCTGGACATGCCCACGATTGTCAATGTGGCCTATGGAAGCAGCGCCTCCGTGGCCGACTCCCTCATGGCCCCCACCGTGTTCGGCTATGCCAAAATAGGCCCCTACGCCTACAATCCGGACCGGGCCAAGGAGCTGCTGGCGGAGGCGGGCTACGGCGGCGGCCTGGAGGTGACCGTGATGCTCAATGAAGACCGGAACTTCATTGACGTCATGGAAGTGGCCCAGAACATGTGGCGCAGTGTGGGCGTGGAAACGGACATCCAGATTATGGACCAGGCCACCCTGCTGTCCAAGGCGGCCAACGGCGAGGTCCCCATGGGGGTGACCAACTCCACCCCCACCACCGGCGACCCGGACCACGCCCTGATGATTTGGCCCACCAGCTATAAAAGCTTCCTGCGCAACAGCAACACCAGGATAGACGAGTACCTGGAGGCCGGCAAGGCGGCCTATGACCCCGACGAGCGCGCCGCCATCTATCAGGAGGCCATGGAGTATATGTGGCAGCAGTACAACCTGATTCCCATCTGCTTCACCAACTCCGTATACGCGGTCGCCGCGAACGTGGAAAACTTTGAGTGCCACCCCGGCAACACGCCCAACCTGGCAAAGGTGACCTTCGGGCCCTGACGCGGTTCCGCCCCCAGCGCTGCGGGCGGGAGAAGACCCCCTCCGGGGATGTCCGGGGCAGGGGGCGCAGTCTCACAACTACAACGACAGGCGGGGCAGGCCGCCGCCGGCGGCCGCCCTGCGGAATAGCGAGGAATTGGACAAATGGAAGAAAAAAAGCGCCTGGTGCTGGGGGAGATGATCTGGCCGGAGGTGGAGCGGGAGCTGCCCAACATCCGGGTGGCGGTAATCCCGGTCGGATCCTGCGAGCAGCACGGACCAAACACCACCTTTACCACGGACAGCGAGCGGGCCTATGAATTCTGCAAGCTGCTGGGCGACCGGGTGGGGAGCAAAATCCTGATTGCCCCCCCTGTCACTTACGGTATCAGCACCCATCACATGCCGTTCCCGACGACGCTCACCCTGCGGGTGGAGACCATGATTCAGCTGCTGTGCGATATCGCGGAGTCCTTCTCCCGCCACGGCATCAAAAAAATTCTCTTCGTCAACGGCCACGGGGGAAACCGGCCGGTACTCAGCGCCGCGGTCATCAAGCTGCAGTATGAGTACAATATTCAGGCCTACTGGTCCACGATGGGGACAAATCTGGCCCGGCCGGTTTTGGAGCAGAAGCTGAACCTGCCCCCGATTATCGGACATGCCTGCGAGGTAGAGACCTCCCAGTGCATGTACCTGTGTCCCTGGGTTGTGCACAAGGACCTTCAGCCGGGGCAGCTGCACACGGAGAGCATGTATTACCGCAAGGTGCTCGGCGACGGCGGCGGCGCCTGGAACTGGAAACAGGACGCCTCGGAAAACGGTGCCTTGGGCGACGCGACCCGGTCCACAGCGGAAATCGGAAAGGAAATGACCGATATCGCGCTGGACTACTTTGAAAAGCTGCTGGATGAAATGATTGCCCGCTGAACAGAAAGGAGGCCGCCAGCATGTACCGATACATAATCAAACGCATTTTTATGATGATCCCTGTCCTGCTGGGCGTCACCTTTGTGATTTTTTCCATGATGTATATCTCCGAGGGCGATCCGGCCCGCATGATTCTGGGCGAGGGAGCGCAGGAGGCCGAGGTGGAAGCCCTGCGGGAGGAGCTGGGGCTCAACGACCCGTTCCTGACCCGGTACTTCAACTACATCAAGGGGATTGTCACCAAGGGAGATTTAGGCACCTCTTACACCACGGGACGCTCCGTAAGCGAGGAGATATTCGACCGCTGGCCCACCACCATGCTGCTGGCCGTGCTCAGCGTGCTGCTGGCCGCAGCAATCGGTATTCCGACCGGCATCATATCCGCCACCAGGCAGTACTCCGTCTTTGACAATCTGGCGATGGTACTGGCGCTGGTGGGGGTGTCTATGCCGAACTTCTGGCAGGGACTGGTGCTCATCCTGGTGTTCTCCGTGTATCTGAACATCCTGCCGCCCTCCGGCTTCTACGGGCCAATCTATTGGATCCTCCCCGCGATCACCATCGGCACCAGCACCGCGGCCACAATCACCCGCATGACCCGTTCGTCCATGCTGGACGTCATCCATCAGGACTATATCCGCACTGCCCGGGCCAAGGGGCTGTCCGAGCGTGTGACCATCACCCGCCACGCCCTGAAAAACGCCCTCATCCCCATTATCACAACAGTGGGCCTTCAGTTTGGAAGAGGCCTGGGCGGGGCAATCCTGACCGAGTCCATTTTCTCCATCCCGGGCCTCGGCAAGCTGATGGTGGATTCCATCAAGTCCCGCAACTACCCGGTGGTTCAGGGGGGCGTGCTGTTTATTGCCATCGCCTTCAGCATAATCAATCTGGTGGTGGATATCCTGTATGCCTATGCCGACCCCCGCATCAAATCTCAGTATCAGAGCCAGGGCAGGAAAAAACGGCGCTTTGCCGCACATCAAAAGGCAGGTGAAGAGGCATGACAGAGCAAACCGCTAAAAAGGGCCGCAGCAGCCGGCGCAGGGAATTCTGGGTCAGGCTGTGCAGGAACAAGGCCGCCCTGATAGGCATGGTGATTTTGTGCATCCTCATGATTACGGCCGTCTTTGCCCCGGTGATTGCGCCCTATCACTATGACGAGCAAAACTATCAGATGATCAACCAGCTGCCCTCCCTGGCCCATCCGCTGGGCACCGACAACTGCGGCCGGGATATTCTCAGCCGGCTGATTTACGGTTCCCGGGTCTCGCTTCAGATTGGCTTTATTGCGGTGGGAATCGGCGCAGTCGTGGGCGGGCTGCTGGGCGCGGTGGCCGCCTTCTACGGAAAAGCGGCGGACAACATCATTATGCGCTGCATTGACATTGTGCTGGCCATACCCAGTACGCTGCTGGCCATTTCAATATCGGCCGCCCTGGGGCCGGGGCTGACCAATGCCATGATTGCCATCGGAATCGGCAGCGCGCCGAACTATGCCCGCATTGTGCGCGCCTCGGTGCTGACAGTGAAGGAACAGGAATTTGTGGAGGCCGCCCGGTGCGTGGGGGCCAGTGACGCCTACATCATCCTGCGGGAAATCCTGCCTAACGCCCTGTCCCCCATTATCGTTCAGGCGACCCTGGGGGTGGCGTCCGCGATCCTCTCTGCCGCCGCCCTCAGCTTTATCGGCCTGGGAATCCAGCCGCCCTCCCCGGAGTGGGGGGCCATGCTGTCTGCCGGGCGGGTCTATATTCGGGATTTCTGGCCCATTGTCACCTTCCCCGGCGTGGCCATCATGATTACGATTTTTGCCCTGAACCTCTTTGGGGACGGCCTGCGCGACGTGCTGGACCCCAGACTGAGGCGCTGACAAAGGAGGCCGCTGTATGGAAGACGTATTGCTGAATATCCGGGAGCTGTACACAGAATACAATACCGACCACGGCCTGGTGCAGGCGGTCAACGGCGTCTCGCTGAAAATCCGCCGGGGCGAAACCCTGGGCCTGGTGGGCGAGACCGGCGCGGGGAAGACCACCACGGCCCTGTCGATTCTCCGCCTCATCCCCGACCCGCCGGGGCGAATCAAAAGCGGACAGGTCTTTTTGGGCGGCCAGGAGCTGACCGCCTGCTCGGAGAAGGAGATGCAGAAAATCCGCGGCAACCGCATCTCCATGATTTTTCAGGACCCTATGACCGCCCTGAACCCTGTGCTCAGCGTGGGGGAACAGATATCTGAGGTGGTACGGCTCCACGAGAAGTGCAGCCGGGTCCAGGCCCGGGAGCGGGGATGCCGGCTGCTGGAGCTGGTGGGCATCCCCGCCAACCGGTACAAGGAGTTTCCCCACCAGTTCTCCGGCGGAATGAAGCAGCGGGTGGTAATCGCCATCGCCTTGGCCTGCACGCCTGAGCTGCTTATCGCGGATGAGCCCACCACCGCGCTGGATGTGACCATTCAGGCGCAGGTGCTGGAGCTGATTGCCAATTTGCAGGAAAAGACCAAGGCCGCGGTGCTGCTCATTACCCACGATTTGGGCGTGGTGGCCGAGGTGTGCCGGCAGGTGGCGATTATGTACGCCGGAGAAATTGTGGAGTACGGGTCCACGGAGGAAATCTACAGTGCGCCCTCCCATCCCTACACGATCGGGCTGTTCCGTTCCATCCCCTCTGTGGACCAAAAGGTGCGCCGCCTCCAGCCCATCGCGGGACTGATGCCCGATCCCACCGCGCTGGGGCCCGGGTGCCCGTTCGCCCCCCGCTGCCCCAAGTGCAGCCCCCGCTGTCAGGAGAAAAAGCCCCCGGCGGTCGAGCTGGAGGGTACGCACCAGGTCAAATGCTGGCTCTTTGCCTCAGAAGAGGAGGTCTCCCTATGAACGAGCGCCTGCTGGAGGTTAAAAACCTGAAAAAATACTTCAAAACCCGCTCAGGAATGCTCCATGCGGTGGACGATGTATCCTTTACCCTGCGCCCCGGAGAGACCCTGGGGGTCGTCGGCGAGTCGGGCTGCGGCAAGTCCACGCTGGGCCGCACGCTGGTCAAACTTCTGGAACCGACCGGCGGCCGCATTATCTTTGAAGGGGAGGATATCACCAACGCCAGGGGCGCCCAGCTCAAAAAGCTGCGCACCCGCATCCAAATGATTTTTCAGGACCCCTTTTCCTCCCTGAACCCCCGCAAGACCGTGCGGGAAAGCATTTTAGAGCCGCTGAAGCTGAACACCTCGCTGTCCGCGCGGCAGAGAGAAGAGCGGGTGCTGGAGCTGATGGATACCGTGGGCCTGGCCCAGCGGCTGTCCTACACCTATCCCCACGAGCTGGACGGCGGCCGCCGGCAGCGCATCGGCATCGCCCGCGCCCTGGCGCTGGAGCCGTCCTTCATTGTGTGCGATGAACCGGTTTCCGCCCTGGATGTATCCATTCAGGCGCAGATTCTGAATCTGATGCAGGATGTGCAGGAGGACAAGCATCTGGCCTACCTCTTCATCACCCACGACCTGTCCGTGGTACGCCACATGGCGGGACATATTTTGGTGATGTACCTTGGCCAGATGGTGGAGCTGGCCGGCTCGGACGAGCTGTTTGAGCACCAGCTCCACCCCTACACCCAGGCGCTGCTGTCTGCAATTCCGGTCCCCTCCCTGCAAAAGCGCCGGCAGCGCATCCTGCTGCGCGGAGAGATTACCTCCCCCATCAATCCGCCCTCCGGATGCCGGTTCGCACCCCGCTGCCCCTACGCCGCCGAGCAGTGCACCGCCCAAACTCCTGCGCTCCGGGAGTCCGCCCCGGGACACTTTGTAGCCTGCCACAGGGCAGGGGAGGTGGGATAAATGGAATTCTCCAAACCGGCTATCCTGGTTACCGGCGCTCACACCATTTCGTCTGCCGGTTTTCCTGCGCTCAGCGTCAACTGCAACTACCTGGAGGGAGTGTCCCAGGCCGGGGGGGTCCCCCTCCTGGCAGGAGCGGACGATGCGGCAGCAGTCCGGCTGTGCGCCGGACTGCTGCTGACAGGCGGGGCGGATATCCATCCGGGCCGCTATGGACAGAGCCCCCAAACGGATACCCTCCGCTGTGACCCCCGGCGCGACGAACTGGAGTTTGCGCTGGCCCGCCGCTTTCTGGACGCAGGCAAACCTGTCTTGGCAATCTGCCGGGGCTTTCAGCTGCTTAACGTGCTGCTGGGAGGTTCGCTGATTCAGGATATCCCAGCCTGGGGAGCCCCCAATCACAGCGGCGGGGTGATTCATCCGGTGGAAATTGCCCCCTCCAGCCTGCTGGAGAAATTGATTGGCGCTCAGGCCGTGGTCAACAGCTACCACCATCAGGCCGTAACCCCGGACACCCTGGCCCCTGAACTGCGCCCCAACGCCCTGCGGCGGGAAAAAGGGTATACCCTTGTGGAAGGCTTTGAGCTTCCGGGAACCCCCGTTTTGGCTGTGCAGTGGCACCCGGAACGAATGCTGAATGGCCGCGAGGAACGCTCCGATGCAAGCTGTACGAATATGAGCCCGCTGTTTCAGTGGCTTTGCCGGACAGCAGCTGCTTCGGTGTAAACAGCAGCCCTGCCCAGCTACAAGCCTGTAAGGCTTGCCAGGCTGGGCAGGGCTGCCTGCGATGAAAGCGAATTTCCCCAGAGCGGCCGGGGGCGCTCCGGTTCACCATACCTGGAGGCGCGGCCAATATCGCACCTGCATAAACGGACCAGGGCCGCCCGTTAGGCGGGCGGCCCTGACTTGGAGCAGGTGAAGGGAATCGAACCCTCGTGTTCAGCTTGGGAAGCTGACATTCTGCCATTGAACTACACCTGCATA
>JAAWHL010000045.1 GCA_022795855.1 Lawsonibacter sp. | reverse complement strand
ATCTCCACAAAGTTTTCCACTTCTATCTGCTGTTGAACCTGTTGGAATAGCGGTGTTTAAGGGCAGTTAAGAGCGGTAAATGAAAGCGGATGTTTCTATAATAGACAACACAAATAAATTTTGCTATAATAAACCAAAGCGTTTTTATGAATCGAAATCTGGCCCCATTAGTTTGCAAAAACCTTCCAGTTGGCTATCGCTCAAGCTGCTGATGATTTTAATAGCTTGAAGCTGCAGGATAGATTTATCCTTGTAATTGATAAAATCCTCGAGTGTAATTTTTAGTGCATGGCATAACAGCTCTAAGGATTCAACTGTTGGTTTACACTCTCCTCGTTCCAACTTGCGCACATAACTTTGTGATAGTCCTGCCATATTGGAGAGCCTATTTGTGGATAAGCCTTGAGCTTCTCGCAATTCTTTTATCCGGGTGCCTATGTCAAAATTCATTGTATCACCTGCTATTATTGAGTAAGATAATAGAATTATTTTTTGACATTGATTACACATATATTATCTATAATTTGATTATATTGGATATTATAATGCAAAATTCGGAGCAATAAGGAGTTTGTGATGGAAAACAACTATTTATCACGAATCGCGCAGGGGGAGAAGATTCTGTTTTCTGAACTCTTGGCGGACCCGCCTTCTGACGAGGTGCTGGCCCAACTGTTCCGGGACATCCGGTTTCCCGCGGCCCGGGATGTGGACCGGGCCGGCCTTGAGGTTTTGAAGCTGCATCTGCGCGGACTCAGACTGCCGGAGATTGCCGGGCAGCTGGGCCTTACTTACGGACAGGCCGCATACCGCTCGCAAAAAATTATAAATATCCTCAGAAGTGGCGTTCCGGCCTGTATCGCCGTGGACATTCCGGCGCTGAGGCGGAGACTGGGCCTCCCAATCGCCAAGTCCGGCGGCTATACGCTGCTGTCGGAGCTGCTGCGGGACATGCCGTCCGATGAAGAGCTTCTGCGTCTGTTTACCGAGCGGGGGAACGTGATGGGAAGGAGAGGAAAAGTCCCCACAACGAACAGCGACCTTCAGCTTCTGCAAATGCGGAGAGAGGGGCGGAGCTATGAGTACATCGGGGAACAGACGGGAATGGAGGCCGGGGAGGTCCGCCGCCGGGTCAGGCTGATTCTCGAGCGGGTTGGGCGCAATTTACGAATCAGGATTGATATTCCGGAATTGTATAAGCCCCGCAGAGTTCCGGTCCTGCCGGAGGAAATCTGCAGCGGAGGTGAGGAGGAGCAGGACAGGGAGCCCATATTTTTTTCACTGACCAGGGACGAGATTAAAACCATTCTGCAGGCGCTGGAGGTGTATGAAAAACAGCTGGAAGATGGCGGCGGGAAGCAGGAGCTTCCGTGAGAAGCGAAACGGTGGTCTTCCGTCTGTTCCGTACCGGCGGCCGGGCTCAGCGGCCGGCCGGGGGACTTCTTAAATCGTCCGTGGCAGGGTTGTCGATCAGGCGGCCGTCCTCCTGAAAGCGGGAGCCGTGGCAGGGGCAGTCCCAGGAGTGCTCCTGGGGGTTGTACTTCAGGGCACAGCCCATATGGGGGCAGCGGGGGGAGGCGGGGGTCAGCAGGCTGACCGCCGCCTCCAGGGCGTTGACGGCCAGCTGGGGGCGCAGCATCCCGCGGGAGGGGGAGAGCAGGCCGGCATAGGGGTTCTCCTTCCCCTGGACCAGGTCGGCCAGCACCAGGGCGGCCGCCATGGAGGAGGTCATCCCCCACTTGTTGAAGCCTGCGGCGGTGTACAGCCCCTCCGTGCCGGAGGAGTAGAGCCCGGCATAGGGGATGCCGTCCAGGGACATGCAGTCCTGGGCGGCCCAGCGGCCGGCCTCCCGGGCCTGGGGATAGTGCTTTTTGGCAAAGGCGGCCAGCTCCGCCCAGCCGCCGCCCTGCTTTCCGGTGCGGTGCCCGCCGCCCCCCAGCAGGAGCAGGTCCCCCCAGTCCCGGAAGGAGAGCCCCCGCTCATCCTCGTCCACATACATCCCGCCTGCGGCGGGCGCGCCCCGCAGAGCCAGCACATAGGAGCGGTGCTGGTACAGCTTCAGCCAGTAGCCCCCGTGCTTGTTCAGCATAGGAAAGTGGGTGGCCAGGATTATCCTGTCTGCCCGGACCGTCCCCCGGCGGGTAAAGGCCGCCCCGGGGGCCAGCTCCAGCACCTTGGTGTGCTCGTGGACGGGCAGGCCCCGGGCGATGGCCGCCAGAAATCGCAGGGGATGGAACTGGGCCTGCCCGGGGAAGCAGACCGCTCCGGCGGCGGGGACGGGCAGGGGGAGTTCGCCGGCCAGCCGGGCGGGGAAGCCCAGGGCGTTCAGGGCGGCCGCCTCCCGCTCCAGCTTATCCCGGCTGCGGGAGTAGACAAAGGCGTCCTGCTCCTGGAAATCACAGTCCATGTCCCGGCACAGGGCGCGGAAGCGCTCCAGCGCGGCCTGGTTCAGCTCCAGATACAGCCGGGCGGCCTCCGCGCCGCGGGAGCGGGTCAGCTTGTGGTAAATCAGACCGTGCTGGGACGTGATTTTGGCGGTGGTGTTCCCGGTGACGCCGCCGCCCAGGGTTTCCGCCTCCAGAAGCAGGCAGTCCACGCCGGCCTGCTTCAAAAAATATGCGCACAGAACGCCGGCCATCCCGCCGCCCACAATCAGCACCTCGGTCTCCGCGTTCCCCTCCAGAGGCGGGAAGGAGGGCAGGCGGGCCGTACGTCTCCAGACAGATTCCATTCCAATCACCTCAATCTCTGTCAGTATTGGCGGAAAAGGAGAAATTTATCAGCAGAGACTGGAGCTTCAGCCGAAAATGACGCCCGGAGGGCGCTTGAGGCTGTGAATTCAGGTTCTAAAAAGTGAACGGACGGAAATACTAGCGCTATCTTGCGGAAAAGGAGCTGAGCTTGACATGACAGAACAGGAGCGGGATACGGTCAGACTGCTGCGGGAGTGCGATGCGGGGGTGAAAATGGGGATCTCCTCCATGGACGAGGTGCTGGAGCACATCGAAAGCGGTCACATGAAGCGCCGCCTGTCCGTCTGCCGGGAGGAGCACGAGGCGCTGGACACCGAGCTTCAGGAGCTTCTGGACCGGCGCCGCGACGGGGGCAAAGAGCCCAACCCCATTGCCAAAGGGATGTCCTGGATGAAGACCAATATGAAGCTGGGCTGGGACGGCTCGGACCGGGCCATTGCGGAGCTGATGACAGACGGGTGCAATATGGGGGTCAAGTCCCTGAGCCAGTACCTGAACCGGTACAGGGCAGCGGACGGGCGGTCCCGGGAGATTGCCCGGCGGCTGATTCGGCTGGAGGAGGGGCTGGCCCAGGATCTGCGCCCCTATTTGTAAGAGCCTGTTTAACATCACTCAGCACACCGGCTGGCGG
Source organism: Lawsonibacter sp. (assembly GCA_022795855.1). Classification (GTDB taxonomy): domain Bacteria; phylum Bacillota; class Clostridia; order Oscillospirales; family Oscillospiraceae; genus Lawsonibacter. The sequence continues at coordinate 17,172 of JAAWHL010000045.1, read as the reverse complement.
GCCTTTTGCCGCCATACTGCGTGAAATTTTCTTGGAAGCCGCCAAGGATTCCTGCTAAAATTTGCCTTGCCTTGCCTTGCCTTGCCTTGCCTGGCGGCAAAATCCCCTGCCATTCGGCATACTTCGAGATATTAAACAGGCGCTAAGGGCTGGGGGGACGGGCCTGAACCGGGCGCTCACAATACAAATGCGCGCCGAGGCACGTCCGGACGGCATCCCGCTGTTGACAGGGTGATATACCGGCTGATATAATAATCTCTGACAAATTTCGGCAGCGGAGGAAAATCCGCCCGGAGAGGGGCGGCCCGGCCCGGCCGGGCCGGAACAGGAGAAGAAGGAGAGAGCATTCATGAGCGGAGCGCATAAGCGAAGGGGCTTTACCAGCCGGTGGGGCTTTGTACTGTCGGCGGTGGGGTCCGCGGTGGGAATGGCCAACGTGTGGGGCTTTCCGGCGAAAATGGGGAGCAACGGCGGCGGAGCCTTCCTGGCGGCCTATCTGGTTTTTATCGCTCTGTTCAGCACCGTGGGCCTCTCGGCGGAGTACGCTGTGGGCCGGCGGGCCCAGACGGGGACGCTGGGGGCCTATCAGATGGCCTGGGCGGCCCGGCGGGAGAGCCTGGGCCCCGCAGGCCGGCTGCTGGGCTGGCTGCCTCTGGCCGGGTCTATGTGCATCGCCATCGGCTACGCCGCCATTATCTCCTACGTGCTGAAGGCCTTTGCCGGCGCGGTGGACGGCAGCCTGATGACGGCGGACACCGCCGCGTGGTTTGAGGGGTTCTCTCTGCGGGACTACTCGGTGGTTCCCTTCCACGTGATTGTGGTGGTGGGCACCCTGCTGACCCTGCTGCTGGGGGCCAAGAGCATTGAGAAGTCCAATAAAGTGATGATGCCGGTGTTTTTCCTCATCTTCGCCGCGCTGGCCGTGCGGGTGGCGCTGCTGCCCGGAGCGGCGGCGGGATACCGCTATATGTTCTCCTGCCGCTGGGAGGAGCTGCTGGACCCCATGGTGTGGATTTGGGCCATGGGCCAGGCCTTTTTCTCCCTGTCCATTACCGGCAGCGGCATGATTGTCTACGGCGCGTACCTGGACCGGGAGATGGACGTGGCCGCCCTGGCCCGGCAGACCGCCCTTTTTGACACCATAGCCGCCCTGGCGGCCGCGCTGGTGATGATTCCCGCCTGCTTCGCCTACGGGCTGGACGTGGGCGCAGGCCCCTCCCTGCTGTTTGTAACTCTGCCCAGAATTTTGCAGGACGTCCCCCTGGGGCGGCTGTTCGCCGTGATTCTCTACGTGGCTATGATTTTCGCCGGGGTCAGCTCCCTGCAAAATATGTTTGAGGCGGTGGGGGAGTCCCTGCTCCACCGCTTCCCCAAGCTGGGTCGGAAAGCGGTGCTGGCCCTGCTGTGCGCCGTGTGCCTGGGCATCGGCCTGCATATGGAGCCCATCTTCAAGTGGGGGCCCTGGATGGATATCGTTTCCATCTACATCATCCCCGTCGGCGCAACCCTGGGGGCGGTGTCCTGGTTCTGGGTTATGAAGCGGGAGGACCTGCTGGACGAGGTGGGCCGCGGGGCCCGGAAGGCCCCGGGCAGGATATGGTACGCCCTGGGACGGTATGTCTACGTCCCCTGCGCCATGATCCTGTGCGGCGTGGCGCTGATTATGAAGGTGGCGTTTTAGACCTGCATTCACAGCCTCAAACATGCGCCTGGGCGGGCATTTCCCGCCATACTGCGTGAAATTTTCTTTGCTGTTTTTTTCTGATATCATTTAGGCCTTGCTTGAAAATTGGAAATATGACCAAGCGCGGAGGACTTCGCTGACAGACGAGGCCGATTTTTCGCAGGAATACTGGATGCCCCCGCAAGGGGGACGCCATGGTTCTAAGCGGTGAAACCGCTAAGAGCCATGCGATATTTCAAGAAAAATCGGGGAAGTATGGCGGCAAAAGGCCCGCCGGTTGGGCGTATGGATAATTTTCAAGCAAGGCCTAAAGACGTTGTATCTATTGTCGTATAGGGGGACAGCAAAATGACGAATGATAAAGAATACATCTATGCGGTCTATCAGGAAAAGAGCTTCTCCAAGGCGGCAAGGAAGCTGTATGTCTCTCAGCCCTGGCTGAGCGCCACAATAAAAAAAGCGGAGGAGGAGCTGGGCCTGCCTCTGTTTGACCGAAGCACAAACCCTATTTCTCTGACCGAGGCGGGACGGTACTACATTGAAAAATTGGAACAGATCTCGGCGATCGAAGCGGAGATGAATGAACATCTCAAGCTGCTCCGGGACGTAGGGCGGACTGAACTCCACATTGGCAGCTCCATGTTTTTCTGCACTTATGTTCTGCCCGATTTGATGGCGGATTTTCGTCTGCAATACCCTCAAGTGACACTGACCTTTACTGAGGGCGGCGACAAAACGCTTTTGGAAAAGCTTCTCAGCGGGCATCTGGATTTTCTCCTGGAGGCGGAACGCCCCACCGACAGCCGGGTCCGCTCCATCCCCTGGGCTTCAGAAGAAATCGTGCTGGCGGTCCCTGCCAGCAGTCCCGTCAACAAAGAACTGAATCAGTACGGCTATTCCTTTGAGGAATTTCTGGCCCGCACCCAGAATGACAATCGCCGTCCCCCCGTTCCTCTGGAGGCGTTTGCAAAGGAAAACTTCCTGCTCCTGAAAGAGGGGAACGATATCCATCAGCGCAGTCTTCAGCTGTGCGGAAATGCTGGATTTACCCCCAAGGTAACCCTGTATTTGGCCCAAATGATGACGGCCTACTACCTGGTTCTGGAGGGACAGGGAATCGCATTCCTGCGGTCCTCTATTCCGGCGCATGTTATTCCGACCGATAAAGTTGTTTTTTATCAGCTGGATGATCCCTTGGCTGTACGGAGCATTTACCTCTCCTACACCCAGCGAAATACAAGTCCGGTGCAGCAGCATTTGATTGACTTTATGAAGGATAATATTTTGTAACAAAAACTGCGGTGCTTGCTTGGAAAATGGAACGATGGCCAAACGGGCTTTGAGGGAGCTGCCGGCGCCTGCCTCCGTCAGTACAAAAAGAAACATACAGGAAGGCGGGGCCGCCCGGCCGGGCGGCCCCGGAAAGATGCCCGGACGGCCGGAAGGCCTTTACCGGAAGGGGGTCAGCTCCATGCGGATGAAATACCCCTGGGGGTGACGGCACACCGGGCACAGGGCTGGGGCGGAGAGGGCGCTGACCACGTGGCCGCAGTGCAGGCACATCCAGCGCTCCTCCACCTTGGATACGAACAGCTCGCCCCGCTCCATCAGGTCGGCGAAGCGGCCGAAGCGGTCCCCGTGGATATGTTCCACCTGGGCAATGTTCTCAAAGAGCTTCTGGATTACCGGAAAGCCCTCCTGCCCGGCAATCTGGGCAAAGCGGGCGTAGTCGTGCTCCCACTCCTGAAGCTCGTTGTGCTGGGCGGAGCGCAGCAGGGTGATGACGTCTCCCGACAGGTCCACGGGGTAGGTTCCGTCCACGGCGATGGTCTGGCCGGAGAAGGGCTCCAGCTGCTGGTAAAACTGCTTGGCGTGGACCCGCTCCTGGTCGGCGGTGAAGAGGAATACCCCCTGAATCACTGCCAGCCCCTGCCGGGCGGCGGCGCCGGCGGCAAAGGTGTAGCGGTTCCGGGCCTGACTCTCTCCGGCAAAGGCCCGCATCAGGTTCTCCCGGGTCTGGCTCTGGGCAAATTCGATCATGGCGTCAGCCTCCTTGATGATGAAACAGATTCCTATCCAGTATCCCCGTTTTCCGCCCGGTCCATTCTCCGGCGGGCAGATTTTGGAAAACCGGCCGCTTTTCCTTGCCTTTTCCGGGCAGTGCTGGTATAATGAGGCCACACTTTACAGCGGACATGACATCGTACCTCCGCCATGTCCGGACGAGGAGGCATCCCAAGGGATGAAAGAGAGAACCAATCTGACCATGCTCTGCGATTTTTACGAGCTGACCATGGGCAACGGCTATTTCCAGACCGAGCTGGCCGACCGGGTGTGCTATTTCGATGTGTTCTTCCGCAGCGTGCCCGACCAGGGGGGCTTTGCCATCGCGGCAGGGCTGGCCCAGGTAATCGAGTACATCCGGAATCTGAGCTTTGACGAGGACGACGTCGAGTACCTGCGCTCCAAGGGGTGCTTTGCCCCGGAATTCCTGGAGTACCTGCGCCGGTTCCGGTTCACCGGGGACATCTGGGCCGTGCCGGAGGGGACGCCCGTCTTCCCCGGCGAGCCCCTGCTCACCGTCCGGGCCCCCGCCATCCAGGCCCAGTTTATCGAGACCTTTGTGCTGCTGTGCCTGAACCACCAGTGCCTCATTGCCACCAAGTCCAACCGCATCGTCCGGGCGGCGGAGGGGCGGCCGGTGGCTGAGTTCGGATCCCGCCGGGCCCACGGCCCCGACGGCGCGGTGCTGGGCGCCCGGGCCAGCTATATCGCCGGCTGCGCCGCCACCGCCTGCACCATGGCCGACCAGCGCTACGGCTCTCCGGCCACCGGCACCATGGCCCACTCCTGGGTGCAGATGTTCCCCGACGAGTATACCGCCTTCAAGACCTACTGCCGGCTCTACCCCAACAACGCCACCCTGCTGGTGGACACCTACAACGTGCTCAAGTCCGGCGTGCCCAACGCCATCCGGGCGTTTCAGGAGGTGCTGCTGCCCCAGGGAATCACCAAGTGCGGCATCCGGCTGGACAGCGGCGACCTGACCTACCTGTCCCAGCGTGCCCGGCAGATGCTGGACGAGGCGGGGCTGACCGACTGCAAGATTGTGGTCTCCAACGCCCTGGACGAGTACATCATCCGGGACCTGGTGCGCCAGGGGGCCCAGATTGACTCCTTCGGCGTCGGCGAGCGGCTGATTACCTCCCGGTCCGAGCCGGTGTTCGGCGGAGTGTACAAGCTGGCCGCCATTGAGGACGGGCAGGGCAATATCATCCCCAAAATCAAAATCAGCGAGAACCCCGCCAAAATCACCACCCCCCATTTCAAGAAGGTGTACCGCATCTTCTCCAAGAGCACCGGCAAGGCGGAGGCCGACCTGATTTGCCTCCACGACGAGACGTTTGATTTCAGCCAGCCCCTGGAGCTCTTTGACCCGGACGCCACCTGGAAACGGAAGTCTTATACCGACATTGAGGCCCGGGAGCTGCTGGTCCCCGTGTTCCGCGGAGGCGAGCTGGTCTATCAGGTCCCCGACCTCCAGGCCAGCCGGGCCTACTGCCAGCGGCAGGTGGACGCCCTCTGGGACGAGGTGAAGCGGTTTGAAAACCCTCACAACTACTATGTGGATCTCTCCCAGAAGCTGTGGGATATCAAGCAGTCCCTGCTGAACAGCCACGAGCTGGTATAACAGACCTCCGCCGCGCCCGGGCAAGGGGCGCGGCGGATTTTCAGCTGTAGGGGAAAAACTGCTCCTGAAGGGGCTGAAAGCCGCAGCCCAGCACCCGGGAGGCGTCGGTGACCACCACAAAGGCCGACGGGTCCAGCCGGCGGACGATTGCCTTCAGGGGGGCGAACTGCCGCCCGGCCACGGTGCAGAGCAGCACGTCTGCCTCCTGCCCGCTGTAGGCCCCCCGGCCGGACAGCAGGGTGGCGCTGCGGTCCAGCCGGCGGATAATCTCCTCCGAGATGGCCCCGCCCGACCGGGTGACAACGATGACCATGGTCCCCGCCTGCCCCCCGCGGACCACGCGGTCAATCACCTTTGTCTGGACGCAGAGGCACAGCAGGCCCATCAGCCCCGACTCCAAATCCCCGAAGACCGGAACGGACAGGGCCAGCACCGCCCCGTCCACCACCAGAAGAGCGGCGCCAATGGAGAGATGCGGCCAGCGCTTCTGAAGCAGACAGCCCGCGATGTCCGTCCCCCCGGTGCTCATCCCCCGGCGGAGAATCAGGCCCATCCCCGCCCCTACCAGCGCCCCGCCGTACAGGCTGGCCAGCAGGCGGTCCCCGCCGTACACCCCGAGCAGAGGGGAGATCACGCCGTCCAGAATCAGGGAACAGACCGCGCTGGCCAGGGCGGTCAGGGCGGCAAAGCGCCGGCTGAGAAAAAACCAGGCCAGAAGCAGCAGGGGTACGTTCAGCAGCAGCGACCCCAGGCCCACCGGCGTCCCCCACAGGTAACTGCCCAGCAGGGCCAGGCCCACCGCCCCGCCGGGGGCGATCTCCGCCGGTGTGACAAAGACGTGCAGCCCCACGCCGTACAGCGCCGCCCCCGCCAGCAGGGCCGCCAGGTCCCTCCAACCTATGAGCTTTTTTTCCTTCATCACTGTGCCCCCGCTTCCTGTATAGATTTCCCTTCTCCTCCATATTTATGCCGAAAAACAGCCCTCGGCACACAGGCCGGGGGCTTAAACTGTAAACAATTTCCCTGCCCCAAAGGCAGATTTAAGAAGCGCCGTCCTTGACAGGGCGGGTGCGCAGGCACAGCTTGAACAGATTCCACAGAACTGCGATGGAATAAATTTCCGCCGGGAGCAGAACCATATACAACCGAACGTGGGGAACAGCCATGACCACCGCAGCCAGGACGCAGGCAAGAAGCACAGCCAGGGCGGTGCGCAGGAGGTTGATCCTGAAACCGGGAGCTTTTTCGGAGAGACGGCCGTGCAGCCAGTGCAGGCTGCACGCCAGCAGGATAATCAGCAGGGCAAGAGCGAAAAACGTAAAAACAATGAGATCCTGCTCATAGGGGACCGCCTTAGGACGCGTCAAGTACCACTGGATTTCCTCTCTGGACGCTGGTCGGACACCCAGGACAATTACATCATAAAATTTGATCAGAAGGGTGAAGAACAATAACTGCTGTACAATCACAAGGCCGAAAATGATTCCAGTTATCCTATGATCTCGCAAAAAAGAAATCCACCTGTTTTGGTTTGTTCCTGTTTTCATGGTGTCCTCGTTTCGTGTCAGTCAAAAATCCCTCTGCTGGTATCATCATTTGTAAACGGTTGGTATTTAACATTGCTTACACTTCCATATGGGCCATATAGATTTGGCCAAGTCCAACCGGTAATTACTCTAGTTATCCCGCTATCTGCATTATGGTATGTATCGATTATTTTTACATAACCTCCGTTGTTATCAATACTTCTAAGAGTCAATTGACCAACAACGGATTTAAGCGACAAAATTTCTGTGGCGACAGCAATTGGAATTACTAATTTTTTAGCGAACACACCTGCGACTGTAAGAAGAGTTGATCCCAAAAAAGTCTAAACTGGGGATCACTTTATTTCTGGTCAATATAAACTGATCAAATTTCGGCTGGCACCCCCTCTAATTGTAAAATAGTGAAAATATGCTGATATTAGTCCATCATCCATTACCTCCGTTCAACATGTCTTGCATTACTTATTATAAAATAACATTTAATAATAAATATGTCAAGAGAAAAATTTGAAATTCTTCTTCAAAATATACAAAGCCGCAGAGAAAATCTCTGCGGCTTTGTAATATAATAGTTTTCCTGCTTGTTTTATAATTTGCAGGGCTTTACAGAGTTTCAGATCACTCCGTGCGGTATTTCTTCATAGGGACATAGTGGGTATGGAGAATCTCGTGGGCCTTATGGCCGCCGGGCTCGCCCAGGTACTCGGCGTACACCTGCTGGAGCACGGGGTTCTCGTGGCTACGGCGCAGCTGGGTGCCCGCGTCCTGCTTGTACAGCGCCTCGGAGCGCAGCTTGACCAGGTCGGTGAAGTTGCGCACGTCGGCCGGCTGGGTGGGCTGGCCGCCGCCGTTGATACAGCCGCCGGGGCAGCCCATAATCTCGATGAAATCATAGTGGGCCTCGCCGTTTTTCACCCGGTCCAGCAGCTTTTTGGCGTTGGACAGGCCGGAGGCCACGGCCACGCGGACGGTGCGGCCGGGCAGGCAGTAGCCCGCCTCCTTGATGCCCTTCAGCCCGCGGACCTCGTGGAAGTCCACCTGCATCCCCTCGCCGGCCAGCTTGACGGCCACGGTGCGCAGGGCGGCCTCCATGACGCCGCCGGTGGTGCCGAAGATGGCGGCCGCGCCGGTGGAGACGCCCAGGGCCTGGTCAAACTCGCCGTCGGGCAGGTGGTCGAAGAGCAGGCCGGCCCGTTTAATCATGCGGGCCAGCTCCCGGGTAGTGATGGAGATGTCCACCGGCAGGCAGCCGTTGGACAGGCGCATCTCCTCCCGCTGGACCTCGTACTTCTTGGCGGTGCAGGGCATGACGGACACCACCACGATGTCCTTGGGGTCGATGCCCTCCTTTTCGGCGTAGTAGGTTTTCACAAGGGAGCCCAGCATCTGCTGGGGGGACTTGCAGGAGGACAGGTTGGGCACCAGCTCGGGCTGGTGCAGCTCGCAGTAGCGGACCCAGCCGGGGGAGCAGGAGGTAATCATGGGCAGGATGCCTCCGTTCTGCAGGCGGTCCAGGAACTCGGTGCCCTCCTCCATAATGGTGAAGTCGGCGGCGGTGTCCACGTCGAACACCTTGTCAAAGCCCAGGCGGCGCAGGGCGGTAATCAGCTTGCCCTCCACGTTGGTGCCGATGGGCATCCCCAGGGCCTCGCCGGCGGTGACCCGGACGGCGGGGGCGGGGGCCACCACCACGTGCTTGGAGGGGTCGTCCAGGGCGGCCCAGACCTTGTCCGTGTCGTCCCGGATGGTCAGTGCGCCGGTGGGGCAGGCCACGACGCACTGTCCGCAGGAGACGCAGTCCACCTCGCCCAGGTCCCGGTCGTAGGCGCAGGCGATGTGGGTGCTGAAGCCCCGCTCGTTGGGGCTGATGACCCCTACCTGCTGGACCTTGTGGCAGGTGGCGGTGCAGCGGCGGCAGAGGATGCACTTGGAGTTGTCCCGAATCAGATGGAGGGCGGAGGCCTCAATCTGGGGGAGCATCTCGTCGTTGGCGTAGCGCACCGCGTCGATGTTCAGCTCGTTGGCCAGGGCGAGCAGCTCGCAGTGGGCGTTGCGGGCGCAGGTCAGGCAGTCCATGCGGTGGTTGGACATGATAAGCTCCAGGGTCAGCTGGCGGGAGTGGCGCACCTTCTCGGTGTTGGTGCGCACCACCATGCCCTCGCTGACCGGGTAGACGCAGGAGGCCACCAGGCTGCGGGCCCCCTCCACCTCCACCACGCAGATGCGGCAGGCGCCGATTTCATTGACATCCTTCAGGAAGCACAGGGTGGGGATGCGGATCCCCACGGAGCGGGCCGCTTGGAGAATGGTGGTCCCCTCGGGCACGGCGACGTCCAGACCGTTGATTTTCAGGTTCACGTTTTTCACAGCGTTCAAAGCCATTGTCTCTTCCCCCCTTCTCAGCGCTTGGAGATGGCGCCGAAGCGGCAGGTCTCCATACAGGCGCCGCACTTGACGCACTTGGTGTTGTCGATGGTGTGGGGCGCGCGCAGAACGCCCGAGATGGCCCCGGCGGGGCAGTTGCGGGTACACAGGGTGCAGCCCTTGCACTTGGCCGGGTCGATGACATAGCGCAGCAGGTTTTTGCATACGCCGGCGGGGCAGCGCTTTTCCACCACATGGGCCACGTACTCCGAGCGGAAGTGCTTCAGGGTGGACAGCACCGGGTTGGGGGCGGTCTGGCCCAAAGCGCACAGGGCGCTGCTCTTCAGGTGGTAGCACAGCTCCTCGATGGTGTCCAGGTCCTCCAGGGTGCCCTCGCCCCTGGTGATCTTGTCCAGCAGGTCGTACAGGCGCTTGGTGCCGATGCGGCAGGGGACGCACTTGCCGCAGGACTCGTCTACGCAGAACTCCAGGAAGAATTTGGCGATGTCCACCATGCAGTTGTCCTCGTCCATGACAATCAGGCCGCCCGAGCCCATCATGGAGCCGATGGCGGTGAGGGAGTCATAGTCGATGGGGGTGTCAATCAGGCTGGCGGGGATACAGCCGCCGGAGGGGCCGCCGGTCTGGGCGGCCTTGAATTTCTTCCCCCCGGGGATACCGCCGCCGATGTCCTCGATGATGGTGCGCAGGGTGGTGCCCATGGGGATTTCCACCAGGCCGGTGTTGGCGATTTTGCCCCCCAGGGCGAAGACCTTGGTGCCCTTGGAGCCCTCGGTGCCGATGGCGGCGTAGGCCGCCGCGCCCCGGTTGAGAATCCAGGTGACGTTGGCGTAGGTCTCCACGTTGTTGAGCAGGGTGGGGCGCTGGAACAGGCCCTTGACCGCGGGGAAGGGGGGACGGGGCCGGGGCTCGCCCCGGCGGCCCTCGATGGAGGTCATCAGGGCGGTCTCCTCGCCGCAGACGAAGGCGCCCGCGCCCAGGCGCAGCTCCAGACGGAAGGCAAAGCCGCTGTTCAGGATGTTGTCCCCCAGCAGGCCGTAGTCCCTGGCCTGGGCGATGGCCACCTCCAGCCGGTGGACGGCGATGGGGTACTCCGCCCGGACGTAGATATAGCCCTGATGGGCCCCCACGGCGTAGCCGGCGATGGCCATGGCCTCAATGACCGAGTGGGGGTCCCCCTCCAGAATGGAGCGGTCCATAAAGGCGCCGGGGTCGCCCTCGTCGGCGTTGCAGCAGACATATTTCACCCCGTCCTCGCTCTGGGCGTTGGCGGCGAACTGCCACTTCTGCCCGGCGGAGAAGCCCGCGCCGCCCCGGCCCCGCAGGCCGGAGGCCTTCAGCTCGCCGATAATCTGCTGGGGCGGGGTCTGCTCGGTCAAAATGCGGATGAGGGCCTGATAGCCGTCCACCGCGATGTACTCGTCAATGTTCTCCGGGTCGATTTTTCCGCAGTTGCGCAGGGCGATGCGCATCTGGGGCTGATAGAACTCCATGTCCTCCAGCCGCTGGGTGACCGCCCCGGTATCCGGTTCCCGGTGGAGCAGGCGCTCCACCAGACGGCCGTTTACAATGTGCTCCCGGACAATCTCCTCCACGTCCTCCGGGGTCACGTGGCTGTAGAACACCCCCTCGGGGTAGATGAGCACCACGGGGCCCATGGCGCACAGGCCGAAGCAGCCCGTGCGCACCACCCGGCTGTGCTCCGCAGCCCCCTGGGCCTCCAGCTCCCGCTGGAAGCCGGAGATAATCTCCAGGCTTTTGGAGGAGGTGCAGCCCGTACCGGCGCACACCATGATGTGGCGCTTTACGCCCTCCTGCCGCTCCTTGGCGAAACGGGGGGCCATCCGGGCGCTGATTTCAGAGCGAATCTGTTCCAGCTGTTCTCTTGTCTTCAATGTCTCTCCCTCCGTCTCTTACAGATATTTTTCCAGGATGGGCCCCACCTGCTCGGGGGTCAGGCGGCCGTACACGTCGCTGCCCACCGTCATCACGGGGGCCAGGCCGCAGGCGCCGATGCACCGGGTGGCGTCCAGAGAGAAACGGCCGTCCCGGGTGATGCTGCCGGTGCGGATGCCCAGCTTGTGCTCCACCGCCTCCAGCACCTCGGCCGAGCCCTTGACGTAGCAGGCCGTGCCCAGACATACCGAAACCTGATACACCCCCTTGGGGTTGAAGGAGAACTGCGCGTAGAAGGACGCCACGCTGTACAGCTCGGACAGCGGGACCTCCAGCCCCTCTGCGGCGATAATCAGCGCCTCTTCGGGCAGATAGCCGAAAATGCGCTGGGTCTCCTGAAGCACGGGCATCACTCCGCCCGGCTGGCCCTTGTGGGCCTGGACGGCGCGGCGCAGCTCCTCTTCCTGCTCCGGCGTTCCGCGATAGGGCACCACGGTTTTACAGTTTGGCATGTGCGTTCCTCCTTACATTCTGCCCGGCGGCGGGTCCGCGGCCGGGTCCGAAATTCCGGCCGCAGGCCGGCCGGCTCCCTGTCCCTCTATCATACTCCCAAATTATGAAAAAAATCAACATATTTCTTCTGTTGTATTCATGATTTTTTAGGGAGTTTGCAGGAAATCATTCATTCCCAGCCGTTTTTCCCCAGCGCCGGGGCGATTCCTCCCCTTTTCCGTCATTTTCAAGGGGGCCCATGGTTTTTTTCACAAAACGGAAGGGATTTCCGTCCCTCTTTTCTTTTGGGTGACGATTGACACCGCACTTTCCCCACACTATAATAGACTTTATCCCTGTTTCCGGCAGGAAACAGGAGTATCCCGCGCATATTTTATAAGGAAAGGGGCGCTTTTTATGAGCGACCAGCGTGTTTACAACTTCTCCGCCGGACCTTCCATGCTCCCTCTCTCCGCCCTGGAGCGTGCCGGGGCCGAAATCACCAACTACCGGGGCTCCGGCATGTCCGTGATGGAGATGAGCCACCGCTCTAAGGTGTTCCTTCAGATTTTTGAGGAGACCCAGGAGAAGCTGCGCCGCCTGATGGAGGTGCCGGAGGGGTATAAGATTCTCTTCCTTCAGACCGGCGCCACCGGGCAGTTTGCCATGATACCCCTGAATCTGATTGGCAGAACCGGCAGAGCGGACTACGCCGTCACCGGAAACTTCTCCAATCTGGCGTACAAGGAGGCCGCCAAGTACGGCCAAATCAATCTGGCCGCCTCCTCCGCCGACCGCAACCACACCTATATCCCCAGCCAGGAGCAGCTGAAGCTGGACCCCCAGGCCAGCTATTTCTACTACTGCGCCAACAACACCATTTACGGCACCGAGTGGCAGTATGTCCCCGAGACCGGGGATGTGCCCCTGGTGTGCGACATGTCCTCCGACATTCTCTCCCGCCGGGTGGACGTGTCCAAATACGGTATTATCTATGCCGGCGCCCAGAAGAATATGGCCCCCGCCGGCCTGACGGTGGTCATCATCCGGGAGGATCTGGCCGGGCACGAGCTGCCCTATACCCCTGTCATCATGAACTACAAGACCATGATTGAGAAGGACTCCATGTACAACACCCCGCCCTGCTGGACCATCTACATGCTGGGCCTGACCCTGGACTGGCTGGAGGAGCAGGGCGGAGTCCCCGGCATGGAGAAGATAAAGCACGGCAAGGCGCGGATGCTGTATGACTGCCTGGATGCCTCCGCCCTGTTTACCTGCGCGGCGGAAAAGCCCTTCCGCTCGGACATGAACGTCACCTTCCGCACCCGGAGCCCCGAGCTGGACGACAAGTTTGTCAAGGAGGCCGCCGGGGCCGGCTTTGTCAACCTGAAGGGCCACCGCAACGTGGGCGGAATGCGGGCCTCCATCTACAACGCAATGCCCGCCGAGGGTGTGGAGAAGCTGTGCGATTTTATCCGCGCCTTCGACAAGGCGAATCGGTAAACTTCCGCTCAACCTATTGACGAGGTAGGGAATACGGCGTATACTCCTCTCATTCCAAAATCCACCCGCCCGAAAAGGAGGGGGCTTTTATGAGCCAAAAGAAAAACCTGCATCTGCTGGCCCTGTCCGCCCTGTTTGCCGCCGCCATCACCGTAATGACCGCCTATCTGCTCCACATCCCCATCCCCACCGGCGGATATATCCACCTGGGCGACGCGCTGATCTACCTGGCCGCCTGCCTGCTGCCCACCCCCTGGGCCGCGGCGGCCGCTGCCGCGGGGGCGGGATTGGCCGACCTGCTCACCGCCCCCATGTGGGTGCTGCCCACTGTGGTCATCAAAACCGGGGTGGCCATGCTCTTCACCTGCCGGAGCGAAAAAATCCTCTGCGCCCGCAACCGGGCCGCCGTCGTCCTGGCGGGGATTCTCTCGCCCGCCGCCTACGCCCTGGCCGGGTGCGTCCTGGCGGGAACCCTGACCGCCTTTGTTCCCCAGTTCCTGGGGACGCTGGTCCAGGGGATCGGCAGCGGGGCGCTCTTCCTGGTCCTGGCTCCGGCCCTGGACGCGGCCAAGCTCAAGCGCGCCCTGCACGCCGCCTGACCGGCCATCTCACCCCACAGGAGGAAACAACAATGACTGACAAGGAGCTGGCCCGGGAAATCTGCGGGGAAATCTGGGCGGAGTGCACCCGGCCCGCCGTCCGCTTCACCCTGGAGCCGGGGGAGCCCGGCCTGACGGACAGCAAGACGGCGGGGACCCCCTATCTGCCCCGGGGGATGGCCTGGCCCGCGGACAGCGGCGGGAAGCCGCTGGAGTTTTTGGCCCAGATCAACTGCGCCCAGCTGTCCGGGCTGCCGGACTTCCCCGCCGGGGGGATGCTGCAGTTCTTCATAGGCTGGGACGATGTGTACGGCGTGGACTTTGAGGATATGACCCGCGCGGACGGCTTTCGGGTGCTCTACCACGAGACCGTGGACCCCTCCGCACCGGCCCCGGACTGCCCCCGCCCGCCGGAGAACTCCGACTTCTCCCCGGTGGCCCGGCCCTGCCGCATCTGCTTCGCCCCCGTCCTGGAGATGAAGCTCACCGAGCAGGACTACCGCTTTGAGCGGCAGTTCCTCCGCCGGTGGAACGGCCGCCGCCCCGGCGAGCCCCTGAAGACGCTGTGGGATTTCCTGAAGCGAATTCCCAGAGAGGAGCGGGACGAGGCCATTTTCAATCCCAACCAGGGGAAAGCGCCCTGGCACCAGCTGGGGGGATACCCCTTCTTTACCCAGGAGGACCCCCGCCCCGGCCTACATGAGGAACTGGACACCCTGCTGTTCCAGCTGGACAGCGACATGCGGGGCCGGGAGGATCTGGTGCTGTGGGGGGACTGCGGTGTGGCCAACTTCTTCATCAGCCGGGAGGACCTGAAAAACCGGGACTTCTCCCGGGTGGGCTACAGCTGGGACTGCTGCTGAAGGCTGTCAAAAAAGGCCAACGGCCTTTTTTGACAAAGAGCTGCGGCCCGCTGCACCGCACTCGCTTACGCTCGCACGCTTGCGGGCCGAGCAGAATTTTTCCGACGTACATGCCGTCGGAAAAATGACTGCATTTGATTCGCGCCTGCGGGCGCGAACTCCTGCGGAGTGCTTTTTGACACCTCAAAAACCTTCTCGTGGGTACGCCTTATCTTTTGAAAAAGAGGGAAATGGAATTATGTATCGAATCAAAACTCTGAACAAAATTGCCGCCGCCGGCCTGAACCAGCTGGACAAGAGCCGCTTCCAGGTGGGGGACGGCGTGGAGAACGAGGACGGCATTCTGGTCCGTTCGGCCAAGATGCACGATTACGTCTTTCCCGACGCCCTGCGGGCCATCGCCCGCGCGGGGGCGGGCACCAACAATATCCCCATCGACCGCTGCTCGGAGAGCGGCATTGTGGTCTTCAACACCCCCGGCGCCAACGCCAACGCGGTGAAGGAGCTGGTCATGGCCGCCATGCTGGTGGCCTCCCGGGACATTCTGGGCGGGGCCGACTGGGTGCAGGAGCAGGCCCACACCCCCAACGTGGACGTGGCCGCCGCGGTGGAGAAGGGCAAGTCCGCCTTCGCGGGCCCGGAGCTGTACCGCAAGACCCTGGGCGTTATCGGCCTGGGGGCCATCGGCGCTTTGGTGGCCAACATCGCACTGGACCTGGGGATGGACGTGTATGGCTACGACCCCTTCCTGTCGGTGGACGCGGCCCTGCGCCTGGACCGCCACGTCCATGTGGTGAAGAACGTGGACGAGCTGTACCGGGTATCCGATTATATCACCCTGCATATCCCCTACACCCCGGACACCAGGGACTTTATCAACGCCGAGGCCATCGGCAAGATGAAGGGACAGGTGCGGGTGCTCAACCTGGCACGGGGCGAGCTGGTGTGCGACGACGACATGATTGCCGCCCTGGAGTCCGGGCGGGTGGCCAAGTATGTCACCGACTTCCCCAACGCCAAAATCACTACCATCCGCAACGTGGTGGCGCTGCCCCACCTGGGGGCCTCCACCCCGGAGAGCGAGGAGAACTGCGCCGTCATGGCCGTGCGCCAGCTGGAGGACTATCTGGTCAACGGCAACATCCGCAACTCGGTGAACATGCCCAGCCTGAGCCAGGAGTGGAGCGGCATCGCCCGGCTGTGCCTGATTCATAAAAATATCCCCGCCATGCTGACCCAAATCATGTCCGTCCTCTCCCGGGACAACATCAACGTGGAGAATATGACCAACAAGTCCCGGAAGGACTACGCCTATACCATGGTGGACGTGAATACCCGCATCAGCGGCGCGGCCGCCTCCGAGCTGCGGGCTATTCCCGGCATGATCCGGGTCCGGGTGCTGAACCATTAAAGGCAATGAAGAAGCTGCGAATACAGTATAACTCCCCGGTGGTGCTCACCTTTGCCCTGCTCAGCCTGGTCAGCCTGCTGCTGGGCATGGCCACGGGAGGGGAGAGCACCCGCCTGCTCTTCTGCGTCTACCGCGCTCCCCTGACCGACCCGCTGACCTATGTGCGCATGGCGGGCCATGTGCTGGGCCACGCGGGCTACGCCCACTTTATGGGCAATATGATGCTCTTCCTGGTGGTGGGCCCTCCGCTGGAGGAGAAGTACGGCAGCACCCGCCTGCTGGTCTGCATCCTGGTTACCGCCCTGCTGTCCGGACTGGTCCAGTTCGCCTTCTTCCCCGGTGCCGCCCTGCTGGGGGCCAGCGGCATCGTCTTTATGATGATTGTCCTGTCCTCCCTGGCCGGAATGCGGGAGGGAGCCATCCCCCTGACCCTGATTCTGGTGGCCGCGCTCTACCTGGGCGGCGAGGTGGCCGAAGCCGTCACCGCCCGGGACAACGTCTCCCAGCTGACCCATATCATCGGCGGCGTCTGCGGCGGCGCGTTCGGGTTTGCGATGCCCCGGGGGAGGACGTGAGGGGCTGTTGTACCAATCGCCTCAGCACGCATCTTTCCGGCCAAAATTGCCCTTGGCGTCGTTAAAAATCTTGAAGTATACCAAGTATTCTGGCAAAAATTTGCCTTGTCCGGCGGCAAAAGGCCCGCCAGCCGGTGTGCTGAGCGATGCTAAACAGGCTCTTAGACCCGGAACCCGCCGCCGCCCTCGCCATGATCGGATATGGCGGCTGACGGGGCTGCAAATCCATTTGTGATAAGAAACGGGGGCAACGGCGTTTGCGTGGAGGGCGCGGGAATCGTGCTGGCCTGTCTGTTGATGAAAACCGGTCCTGCGTTCGCGGCTTCACGCCACGCAATCACGCAGTATGAATTGTTTCCATGATAAAATCAACTCCTGTTTCCCCCGTTTATAGAGAAAGCCGGCTGGTTAACCCGCAGCCGGCTTTGTATTGTAAAAAAGACAACCACAGGCTATGCCTGTGGAATAAAAAAGGCTATGCCTATGAGTAGAAATGATAAACCTCCAACGATACAATAGGAGA
>JAAWHL010000044.1 GCA_022795855.1 Lawsonibacter sp. | reverse complement strand
CCGGTTACGGGAGAAATGTACCACCCCGACTCGGTGGTGAAGCTCCACGAGAAGATACTGAAGGACGCCGGGCTGGAGCACATCAGGTTCCACGACCTGCGTCACTCTCATGTCAAGCCCAAGACAAAAATAATTTAAAAACAGCAATTGCAAGTATACCTCTATATGCTTACAATTGCTGTTCCTCCTGTGAATAAAGCGACAAATGAAGCTACTATCTAATTCATTTAGATAGTGTCTACTAGAGTTATGTGCGAATAGCAACCCAAATAGCGATACAACGAATGTGTACCGCAGCGATAAAAGCATCCGAGGTTTCGGCATAGCCATGCTGTCCTTTACGGTTTTTCTTCGATGGAATCACGAGTTCCATCCCTGCCGAAACCGCATAGGCCAGGATATCATTTGTGTCATAACCCCAGTCTGTCAGCAAAGTTTGTGCGGAAATACCCTCTATCAGGCGGATAGATTCTTTACAATCCGCTCGGGTACCTTCTGTAACAAGGATTCGTACTGGCATACCATGCACATCCACGGCCAGATGTATTTTTGGTGTTGGGCCTCCTTTGTCCTGGACATATCCTGATTGCCGCCCCTTGCTTCCGCTGCGTGGGGTGCACTTTGATATGGCTTAAAGTATTTCTATAGACTGATAAAGCAGCGCATTACAGACCGCCGCCGCCACACTGCTGCCGCCTTTTTGCCCCATGGCCAGGATGGCGGGGATGCTCTTTGCCTGACAGGCCGCCAAAGCTGCCTCTTTGCTCTCCACCACATTGACAAAGCCCACCGGCACACCAATCACCAGGGCGGGCCGCAGTCCCTCCTCAATCAACTCCGCAATGCGCAGCAGGGCTGTCGGTGCGTTTCCGATGGCAAAAACAGCATTGGGGAATTGCTTCACCGCCTTCTCCATGGCCGCCACGGCCCGGGTGGTGCCCTTTTCCTTTGCTGTCCGTGCCACGTCCTCATCCGCCATAAAACAGCAGACCTGCCCACCCAGCTTTGCCAGGGCAGATTTACTGATCCCCGCCTTCGCCATGTTGGTGTCGGTCACAATAGCCGAGCCTCCCGAAAGAGCCGCCTTTGCCAAACCCACAGCGTTTGGAGTAAAGTGAAGGTTCCGGGCGAAGTCAAAATCCGCCGTGGTATGGATCACCCGCTTGACTACGGCGGCGTGTTCCTCCGGCAAGACGATCCCCCGCTCTTTCAGCTCCTGAGCAATGATAGACATGCTCGCCCGCTCAATGTCCTCCGGCAAAACGTGCTTCATCAGGACTTCCCCCTCTCATACCGTTCCATCGCCCGATAGATGGCGGGCAGGTCCAGGCTGTCCCGCACTCCCCGGGCCAGCAGGTCAAACTGCTCCTCCTGATAGTCCCGACGGGCCATGGGGCAAAAGTCCACAGGCGGCAGGCCCTTCCGCGCCAGCAGACGGTCAGCCAGTTTTTTCGTTTCCACGCCACTGTCAAACATCCCCGGCTCACGAATTTCCAATACCGGAACCCGCTCCCGGATTGCCTCTTCCAGCCCGCTCTCCCTCAGCCACGCCATGTCCCCGTCCCCATCGGCGGTCTGAGGGAGAATCACCAGATCGGGGCCGCCCAGCTCCGTAACCCGCTCCACATACCGCACTCCCAGGGCCGGGTGGCGCTCCAGGGGGGCGAGGTCGGCAAAGTTGGCGATGTGGGGCAGGCGGATTACCGCGATATCCACGGGCGCGCCGTGGGACTTGCGCTCCAGGCGGGGGGACAGGCTGTCCTCGTCGTCGATATCCACCCGGAGATAGGGCACCACCCCCAGCACCGGCACGCCGGTGAGCTTCTCCAGCTGCCCCAGGCCGGGACGCAGGAGGGACACGTCCCCCCGGAATTTGTTGATGATCGTACCCACGATTCGGGCCCGCTCCTCCTCCAGCAGGGCAACGGTGCCGTACAGCTGGGCGAACACCCCGCCCCGGTCGATGTCTCCTACCAGCAGCACCGGGGCGTTCACCAGCTCCGCCAGCCCCATGTTGACGAAGCAGTCCTTCCCAAGATTGATCTCCGCCGGACTCCCGGCCCCCTCGATGACGATAATATCCTGTTCCGCCGCCAGACTGTGGTATGCGGCCAGCACCTCCGGGATGAGGCCGGGCTTCAGCTTGAAGTAGTCCGCCGCCTGATAGTGTCCCCGGGGCCGGCCATTGACGATAAGCTGGCTCCCCGTGTCGCTGGAGGGCTTAAGCAGGACGGGATTCATCCGCGGGTCTGGTTCCAGTCCCGCCGCCTCCGCCTGGACCGCCTGGGCCCGGCTCATCTCCAGCCCCTCCGGAGTGATGCAGCTGTTCAATGCCATGTTCTGCCCCTTGAAGGGGGCGACTCGATATCCGTCCTGCCGGAAAATCCGGCACAGAGCGGTGACCAGCAGGCTTTTCCCCACGTTGGACATGGTGCCCTGGATCATAATGCACTTCGCCATTTACAGCACCTCTCTTATAGTTTGCAGGAGGACCTGATTTTCCTCCCCCGTCCGTACCGCCGCCCGGTACCAGCCGGAACCCAGGCCGCGGTAGTTGGAGCAGTCCCGGAGCAGGATGCCCCGTTTCCGCAGTCTTTCCCCCAAGTCCGGCACAGGGGAGAAAAACAGCAGAAAGTTGGCCTCTCCCGGACAGACCTGACACCCCAGTGCTGTCAGGCCCGCTGCGAGCCGGGGACGCTCCTGTTGAATAAACTGCCGCAGCCTGGACAGACAGCTTCCCTCTTTCAGCGCCGCCGCTCCCGCCGCCTGAGCCGGTCCGGACACCGCCCAGGGCGGGCCGCTTTCCTGCATTCGCTCCAGCAGCTCCACATCCCGGCACAGGGCATACCCCAGCCGCAGACCGGCCATGCCGCAGCTTTTTGTGAAGGCTCTCAGAATCAGCAAATCAGAAAACCCTGAAACGAATCCCAACAGGGTGTGCTCTTCCGGCGCATCCAGCAGATCGTTGAAGCACTCGTCCACAACCAGCAGCGTACCGCAGGCGGCGCACCGTTCCAGAATCTGCTCCAAAAGGGGATGCTTCGTGGTCCGCCCGGTGGGGTTGTTGGGTTCACAGAGAAACAACATGTCCAGCTCCGGTGTAATTCCCGTCAGGATTTTCTCCGTCACGGTGAAGCCGTCCTCCGCGTACAGGGGGAATCGTGTTACAGAACAGCCGCACAGGGAGAGGGCGTTCTCATATTCGGAGAAAGCAGGGGCGGTGACCAAAGCGGTTTGGGGCCGCTTGGCCAGCGCCAGCCGGTAAATCAGGTCGGACGCTCCGTTTCCGCACACAATCCACTCCGCCGGGATGTTATGATACTCCGACAGCTTCTCCCGCAGTTCCCGGCACAGGGGGTCTGGATAGTGCTCCGCCCTGTCCAGTGCCTGGGCTGCGGCCTGTTTTACCCGCTCCGGTATCCCAAACGGGCTGACGTTGGCGGAGAAATCCAGGAGCGGAAGGCCATACTCCCGCTCATAGCCCACCCAGTCTCCGCCGTGGCTCAACTCCATACAAATATCCCCCTCACCAGCACCAGCAGTGTCAAACACAGAAAACTCCCCGTATACAGCATCCGGACCGCCCGGCGGATATCCCCCGGCTCGATCTCCCGCGCCGGGTCGCCGATGGTGGGTTTATCGTGCAGCTCTCCGAAGTAGCAGGCCGGCCCGCCCAGCTGTATTCCCAGCGCCCCTGCCATGGCGGACTCCGTCTGAGCGGAGTTGGGGCTGGCATGGTTTCTTCGGTCCCGCCGCCAGATGCGCCAGGCCCGGTCGGCGCTTTCCCCTGCCAGCCCCGCCGCCAGAATCAGCAGCAGGGCGGACAGCCGGGCGGGAATAAAATTTGCCGCGTCATCCAGTCGAGCCGCCGCCCGGCCGAAATGGAGATACCGCTCATTTTTGTAGCCTACCATGCTGTCCATGGTATTGATTACTTTGTAACACAAGGCCAAGGGCGCGCCCCCCAGGAACATATAGCACATAGGGGCAGCTGCACCGTCGGAAAAGTTCTCCGCCACCGTCTCCACAGCGGCCCGGGCCACCCCTTGGACGGACAGGTTTTCCGTATCCCGGCCCACGATGCGGCCCACGGCCCGGCGGCTTTCTTCCAGTGTCCCGGAAGTCAGCGCCCGGCGGACCCTTTCCGCCTCGTCTCCCAGGCTCTTGACGGCCAGGCACTGCCAGCACCACACCGCTTCCAGCCCGAGCCGCAAAACCGGATGGACCAGCCCGCACAGCCATAGGGCCAGGGCAGACAGGGACAGCGTCCCCAGGGGAAGGGCCGCGGCCAGGAGGGCCCCCGCCAGCAGCTCATTGGAGAAGGTTTTTCGCAGAAAGCCCTCCATTTTTTCGATGCACCGGCCCATAAGCACCACCGGGTGGGGCATCCAGGCCGGGTCGCCCAGCAGCAAATCCAGGCAGAAGCCGCCCAACGCGGCCCAAAGGATTTCCATTTCAATCATGTACCTCGCCAATCACTTTTTGTCCCTCCAGCACAAACCCGCCGCCGCAGGGGGCGTGCCAGTCAAAATAGTCCCGGTGGGGCTGGGCATAACGGTCCAGAATTGCCATCTGGACGCCGCCGTGGGCCACAATGACCAGCCGCTCCGGTTTCGATTCCAGCAGCTTCGTAAAGGCGGACCACACCCGGGCGGAAAACTCCGCCAGGCTCTCCCCGCCGGGACAGCGGCCGGTACAGCCGCCCTCCACCCAGGCGCGGTAGGCCGGGTCATGTTCCAGCTCAGCGGCGGTGCGGCCCTCGAAGGTACCGAAATCCATCTCCCTAAAGTCCGGAATTACGATCTGTTTGGCCCCGGGGAACAGAATGGCGGCGGTCTCCCTGGCCCGGGAAAGCGGGGACACATAGACCGTCTCCGGACAGAAGTCCGCCCGTTTCAACGCAGTCCGTCCGGCAGGGGAGAGGGGAACGTCGGTGATCCCCTGGTAGCGGTGTTCCTCATTATACCGGGTCGCCCCATGGCGGATGAGATAGATCAGCACGGCAGTTCCCCCTTCAGCACCTGGGGCAGGCCGCAGTACACCCGGACCACCGCGTCCGCCCGCCGGGCCAGCAGACAGGCCAGCCGTCCCGCCGCCTCCCGGGCCGCCCGCTCCCTCGGGTCGACGGGCACCACGCCCCCGCCGGTCTCGGTGGCGACGACGATCTCCTTTTGGGACAGCTTCTCCGCCAGGATAGACAAATCCGGGACCTCTGCCGCCAGCTCCTGTACGTCCCAGACGGCCTTACGGGTAAATTCCTCCTGAGACAGCCCCAGGGTCCGGCGGATATACTCCCGCTTTCCCGCGAACAGCGGGCCGGTGACAAAAATCATAACAGCGCCTCCATATACTGAACCATACAGGCCGCCCCCAGCATCCACAGCTCGGCGGTCTGCAAAAACCACCCGGCCAGATCTCCGGACAGTCCGCCGAACTGCTTTTTTGCCATTCCGTTGTAGTACACGAACACCCACAGCGCCGATAAAACGGCCGCGGCGCCGTCCGGTCTCCGCAGACACATGCCCACTGCCAGCAAAACCGCCAGCAGCGACAGAAAAATCCTCAGCTTCCTTTTGTCCGCCGCCGCCGCGAAGGCGTGGGCCAGGCCGGTGTCTTTCGCCAGGGGGAAAGAGACAACCGCCAGAGCGGACAGTGTTCGGGACAGAGAGAACATCAGCAGGAACAGCGGCCCGTCATATCGGGGCAGGGCAGTCCAGAAGGCAAAATCCGCCAAGAAATAGCAACACAGGTGGATGGCGGCGAAGGCCCCCAGGTGGGGGTCCTGTAAAATCGCCTGTTTTTTCTCCGGGGGCGCATGGCTGGACAGGGCGTCCCAGGTGTCAGCGAAACCGTCCAGGTGAATGCCCCCGGTAATCAGTACCGGCAGCAGGGTCAGCCCTGCTCCGCGCATCATATCAGGCAGGGACAGCCACCCGCACAGGACGACCCAACCCCGGCAAAGCCCGCCGGTCACTATTCCCACCAGAGGAAAAACCGCCAGCAGCCAGCGGGTATTTCTTTCATTCCATTCCACGCAGGGGACTGGCAGGGCGGAGAACATGGAGAAAGCCGCCGCGATTGTCTCAAAAATTGTTCTCATGGCGCTCCCTTCCAGAAATGAGGCAGGCCGCAGACCACCTCAACCACGCTGTCCGCCTGAGCGGCCAGGGCACGGTTGACCCGTGCCAACTCCCGCAGGTAGAACAGGGTGCTTTCATCGTAATCCGCCCCGCCGGAGCATACCTCATTGGTCACCACGGTCAGGTGCCGGCACCAGGACAGCAGGGTATTGATCCCATGCAACACCGCATCCGAACCACCGCCATTCGGCTCGTACACCTCATTGGCCAGCAGATTGCCCACACACTCCAGAAGGATATTGGCGCCCGCCGGGATGGGCGCGCTGTCCAGGTCTATATACTGTTCCACCGTCTCAAAGTCCCTGTCCGCCCGCCGGAGGCGGTGCTTTTCAATCCGGGCCAGGCACTCCCCGTCGGAGGGCCGCATAGTGGCCAGATAGACCCGCTTGCCGGGGAGAGACAGGGCGCGGGCCTCGGCGTATTCGCTTTTCCCGCTGGCCGCGCCGCCGATGACAAGGGTAAACATGAGATTCCTCCTAGCTTTGCGGGGTGTAGGCTTCCATCCCCATTTTGTCAAAGGTATGGCCGCTGTGGTAGACCGCCAGGGCCATATCCAGCAGGGGAAGGGCCGCCACCGCGCCGCTGCCCTCGCCCAGGCGCAGCTCTGCGGTAATCAGGGGCTTTAATCCCAGCTCGTCCAGCACCAGCCGCCCCGCCGGCTCGGCGGAGACATGGCTGGCCAGCATGGCCCGCCCTGCCTCCGGCCACAGCCGCACCGCACACAGCGCCGCCACGGCGCTGATGAAGCCGTCCACCAGGATGGGAAGGCGGTACTTCGCCCCGCCCAGAAACACCCCACACAGCCCGGCCAGGTCCAGCCCGCCCACCTTGGACAGTACGTCCACCGGATCGGCGGGGTCGGGGCGGTTGACTGAGATTGCCCGCTCAATGGCGGCAATTTTCCGGGCAAGGCCAGCGTCAGACAGCCCCGCGCCCCGGCCAGTCACCTCAACAGGCGGCAGGCCCAGCAGGACGCTGGCCACGGCGCTGGAGGTGGTGGTGTTGCCGATGCCCATCTCCCCGGTGGCGAGAATGTCAGCTCCCGCCTCCCTCTGCTCCCGGACCAACTCCATCCCCGTCTCAATGGCCCGGACGCACTCCTCTCGGCTCATGGCGGATTCCTGTGTGATGTCCGCGGTTCCGCTGCGGACCCGCCGGTCCAGCACCCCCGGCGCGCCGGGAAAATCCAGAACGCCCATATCCACCGGAACGACTTGGCAGTTGGCCACCCGGGCCATATAGTTTACGGTGCTGGTTCCCATTCCCAATGCCCGGGCCACGGCGGCGGTAACGGAACTGTCCGTCTGGGTCACCCCCTGGGCCACCACGCCGTTGTCGGCGCACAGCACCAGCAGGGCACGGCTGTTCAGATGCACCTCTGCATTTCCCGTCAGCGCGGCAATTTTTATCACTGCCTCCTCCAGCAGGCCCAGGCTCCCCAGGGGTTTTGCCAGACTGTCCCAGCGCTTTCGTGCTTCATTCATGCTGCTTCCTCCATTGGACGGACCCCTCCACAAACCGCTCTGCCAGCGGCAGCTCTCCGCCGAAGTGGAGATGAGGGAATCCGGCGTACATCGTTTCTCCCAAAACTGGGCCAGGCCGGGTACAGTCCCAGTAGTGGAACTCGTGGACAGGGATGGACTCCCCCTCCCGGAACAGCAGGCTGTCCGCCTGCGCGGCCAGGCTTTTGTAGCCGAACCGCTGGAGACGGTCCGTTTTGTACCCATCCCCGGGCAGAACCCCCACCATGGGCCAGACTCCGCCCCGGTCGTCCTCCAGGGTTTCTTGCAGGTACAAAAACCCGCCGCACTCCGCCACGGTGGGCAGGCCCGCCTTGACCGCTCCGCGGATGGTCTCCCGCATGGAGCGGTTTTCGCTCAGCTGACAGGCATACAGCTCCGGGTAGCCCCCCGGCAGGTAGAGACCCCCTGTCTCCGGCGGCAGAACGGGGTCCCGGAGGGGGCTGAAAAAGGTCAGCTCCGCCCCGTTTTCCCGCAAAAGGTCCAGATTGTCCGCGTAGCAGAAGCAGAATGCCTCATCCCGGGCCACCGCGATTTTACACCGGGGCGGCGGAGGGATAGACGGGGCCGGTTTTTCAACAGTTTCCCCGGCCAGGGTCAGCAGGACGTTCACATCCACCGTCCGCTCCATCTGCCGGGCGATGGCCCCGAAGCGGGCCGCCAGGTCTTCCACCTCCCTGGCGGTGAGCAGCCCCAGGTGGCGGCTGTCTAGGACGGCCTCCTCCATGGGCGGCAGGTATCCCGCCACAGGCAGGCCGGTCTCTTCCTCCAGGATGGGCTTTAGGTGGGCATAGAGAGAGGGCTTGCAGTTGTTGAGCAGCAGGCCCGCGATGTGGTTGGGGGTACGGAAGGTTTGCAGCCCCCGGACTTGCGCCGCCAGGGTCAGGCTGGCCCCCTTGGGATGCAGCACCAGCACAGCGGGAATATCCGCCGCGTCCGCCACCGCCCAGGCGCTGGCCCGGTCTGTTCCCTTCACGCCGTCGTAAAAGCCCATAGCCCCTTCCACCAGGGCAAGCTCCGCCGTCTGACGGCTCAGTGTCCGCCGGACGCCGGCCTCCCCCTGCAAAAACAGGTCCAGATTGCGGCTGGGCACCCCCAGCATCTGTTGGTGGAACATGGGGTCGATGTAGTCTGGGCCGCACTTGAAGGACTGAACGGACATCCCCCGGGCCCGCAGCGCCGCCAGCAGGGCACAGGTCACCACCGTCTTGCCGCTGCCGCTGCCCATAGCGGCCAGCATCAGCCGCCTCATGACAGCGCCCCCGTAATAAGAAACACCGGGTTCTGGGCCAGCAGCAGGTGGAGTTCTCCCGCCGGTTTGGAGCGGCTGACGGAAATCTGGGTGACCTCCGGGGTCTTCAGCTCCGCCATTGCGGCATGGAGGGTTTCCAGGGAGATGGCGGACACACAGACCCGGGCCTTGGGATTTGCCCAGCGGACAGCATCCAGGATTTTGGGCAGTTCCCCGCCGCTGCCACCCACAAAGGCCGCGTCCGGAGCGGGAAGACGATCCAACGCTGCGGGGGCGCTCCCCTGTACAAGACGGAGCTTCCAGGCCCCGAATTTTTCCCGGTTGGCCCGGATCAGGGCGCAGGCGGCGCTGTCCCGTTCCACCGCCCACACCGCTCCGGCCTGGAAGGCCAGCTCCACACTGACGCTCCCTGTCCCGGCGCCCACGTCCCAGCACAGGTCCTCAGGGCCCACCGCCAGCTTGGACAGGATGACCGCCCGCACCTCCTGCTTGGTCATAGGGACCTGGCCCCGCACAAACTCCCCGTCCGGGATGCCCGGCGTCCGCCGGGGGAGGACAGGGGCGGGCTCACAGAGCAGGACGTTGAGGGGGGCAAAGGTCCGTTCCGCACACTGGGCGGCGGTCATTTGAGAGGTCATTTCCCCCGCAAAGCCCAGATTTTCCCCCACTGTGACCGTCAGCCCGCCCAGGCCGGCCTGTACCAGTTCCCGGCACAGAGCCGCCGGACCGCCCGGCCCCCCGGTGAGGAAAAAGGCGGCCTTTCTTCGGCACACCGCCGCCACCGGGTCGCAGGCGGTCCCGTGGGCAGAGCACAGGGTCCAGTCCTGCCAGGGCCGGCCCAGCCGGGCCGCCAGCACCTGCGCGCTGGACAGGCCAGGGACCACCTCCGCCTCAATTCCCCTCTCCTTTAACAGAGGAAGTAAAGTCCTGGCCCCGGAGTAAAAGCCGGTGTCGCCACTGTATAAAACGGCGCAGTTCTCACAGCTGGAGGAGAGGAGCAACTTCAAAATATCCTCCGCTTTGGTGGCCGCATCCTTTCGCCCGGGGTATCCTTCCAGCAGGCGGGCGGCCCCCACCACATAGTCGGCCCGGATCTCCGGAACAGGCCCGCAGCCGGCGCCTATCAGCGTTACCTTCATACCAACCGCTCCTTGATCTTCTCCAAAATCTCCTCCAGGCCCTCCCCCTCGTCCGGGGGGCGCTCCACCAGCACGACCCGGGCCCCGACGGCCTGGGCGGCGGACAGCTTTTCCCCCAAACCCCCGGCCCGCCCGCCGTCCTTGGTGACCAGCCAGGCGATTCGGTACTGCTCCAATATGGCCTCGTTCAGCTTTTGGGAGAAGGGCCCCTGGAGGGCCAGAATATGGTTGTGGGGGATGCCCTGGGCCTCGCAGGCGGACAGCCCCTCGTGGGTGGGCAGCACCCGCACATACAGCCGGTTTTTGTCCAGAGCTCCGAAGGCGGACAGCTCCTTGGCCCCGGTGGCCAGCAGGACATTTCCCCCCTCGTCCGCCAGAAATTCCGCCGCTGTCTGACAGCTGGAAACTCGGACCGCACCCTCGATTTGACTGGCCGGCCGCAGGAGGCGGAGCAGAGATACCCCTGTCCGCTCACAGGCCGCTCGGATTTCGGCGGTGGCAAGCCTTGCATAGGGGTGGGTGGCGTCCACGCACAGGTCGAAGCCAGAGAGCAACACCTCCATCCCGGACCGGTCCAGCCGCCCCGTCAAAATCCGAACATCCTCCAGCCCGTACAACTCCTCCGCCCCCAGCTCCGTGGCCACGCTGACGGTGACCTCCGCCCCCAGTTCCCCGGCCTGTTGAGCCAGAACGCGTCCTTCAGTGGTGCCGCCGAAAATCAGAAGCCTCATAGCCGGTATCCTCTGGGGGTGACCATCCGGCCGCCGATATTCTGCGTGGTGCTGCTGCCGATGAAAACGGTGGTAAACATGTCCAGCTGTTCTCCTCGAAGCTGGGCCAGGTTAAGAATTTTGTACTCCTGCCCCGCCCGGCCGATGTTCTGCACCCAGCCGCAGACTGTCTCCGGATTTTTGTATCGCAAAAGGATGTCGCAGGCCCGTTTCAAATAGTCCGCCCGTTTTTTGGACGCGGGGTTGTACAAGCAAAGGGCAAAATCCCCCTGAGCGGCGCACTCCAGCCGCCGTTCGATGACCTCCCAGGAGGTGAGCAGGTCAGACAGGGAGACGACGCAGAAGTCGTGGCCCAAAGGCGCGCCCAGCAGAGCCCCGCCCGACAGCGCCGCTGTCACGCCGGGGACGATCTCCACCTCCACCTCGGGAAATGACTGGGCCAGCTCCAGCAGGGGGCCGGCCATCCCGTAGACCCCGGGGTCGCCGCTGCACAGCAGGGCCACTGTCCGGCCAGACTGAGCGGTCTCCAGCGCCCAGCGGCACCGCTCCAGCTCCTGGCGCATGGGGGTGGTGTAGATCTCCTTATCAGGGTACAGGCCCTTGACCAGCTCAAGATACACGGTGTAGCCGCACAGCACCTCGGCCCGGTCCATGGCCGCCCGAGCCTGGGGAGTGATCTGCTCCGGACCGCCGGGGCCGATGCCCACCACATAAACTTTACTCATCCTGCCACCTCCAATTTGGGGCAAAGGGCGCCGCCGCCACCGCCATGGTCACGCCGTCCATCGACTGCTTTTTCAGACACAGCGTCCCGCCGCTGCCCAGCACCGCCGCCCGCTCGCAGACATTGTCCACGCCGGTGACCCGCTCCACAAACTCCGATGCGGAAAAATCTCCCGGCACCGCCCCCAGCTGAGCGGCGGAGAAGACCTCCAGCTCCAGGCCGTGGGCGCGGCAGAAGGCCAGCAGTCCCGGCTCATCCCCCTTCCGGTCGATGGTACACACCTTGCGGAAGGACGCCGAATGGACCGGCAGGGCGGCAAAGGCCTCTTCCAGCGCCTGGACCGGTGTACCTCTTTTACAGCCCACCCCCAGCACGGCGATTTTAGGCATCAGCCGCAGGGACACCCCCTCCGGCGGCTCTCCCGCCACCGGCCAGGGGGAACAGAGTTCCACCCTCTCCCCCGCCAGCAGGGCCCCGGACACCTTTTTAGTGCCCTCTGGATTCAAAATGGCGCAGTTCTGCTGTTTCGCCCACTGGTCCACGGCAAATACCCCGTGGAGGTCGGTGGCGGTGGTGATGACTGGGACGGCCCCGCAGACCGCGGCGATTTTCTGCGCCAGCTCGTTGGCCCCGCCCAGGTGTCCGCTAAGCAGGGGGATAGCGAACTTCCCCGTCTCGTCCACCGCCACCACGGCGGGGTCCGTGGTCTTGCTTTTTACACAGGGAGCGATTGCCCGAACGGCGATACCCACGGCCCCCACAAAAATCAGGGCGTTTCCTTGCTGAAAGCGTTCCTGCGTCCAGCCGTTCAGGCTCCCCGGACCGCATCGGACGGCCTGGCCGTCCAGCGCCCTGGCCAGCGCTTCCGCCAGGGTCTGCCCCCGGTCTGTAAAGGAAATCAGGTGAATCACGGCTGTCCCTCCCGAAAACCGGTAGTAAAAGCCGGATCGTAGAGCTTGCTGCGCTGGTAGTCCTTCCCCAAAAAATTCCCCACCAGCACCAGGGCAGTTTTGCTGATCTGGTGCTCCTGCCCCGCCCGGGCCAAGGTCCCCACGGTACAGCGTACCGTCTTTTCCTCCGGCCAGGTGGCCTTGTAAACCAGGGCCGCCGGGGTGTCCGGGGTGTAGGCCCCCTTGAGCAGCTCCGCCTGCAATTCCGTCAGCATCCCCGCCGACAGGAAGATTGCCATGCTGGCCCCGTGGGCGGCCAGGGCAGCGATGGCCTCCCCCTCCGGCACAGCGGTCCGTCCGGACATACGGGTGAGGATTACGCTCTGGCTGACGCCGGGCAGGGTATACTCCGTCTCCAGCGCCGCCGCCGCCCCGCAGAAGGAGGAGACGCCGGGGGTAAGGTCGTAGGGGACACCCAGCCGGTCCAGAGCGTCCATCTGTTCCCGGACCGCTCCGTACAGGCAGGGGTCTCCGGTGTGGAGGCGGACGGTCGCCTTTCCTTTCAGCTCCCCCTGTCTCATGACGTCCAGCACCTGTTCCAGGGTCATCTCGGCGCTGTTATAGAGGGCGCAGTCCGCCTTGCACAGCTCCAGCAGGGCGGGATTGACCAGACTGCCGGCGTAGATCACCACGTCCGCCTCTTTCAGCAGCTCCGCGCCCCGCAGGGTGATGAGATCCGGGGCCCCCGGCCCCGCGCCCACAAAATGTACCATCCTTTTACCCCTTTACAATGATAGTGGCAAAGTAGCCCGGGGCCTCCGGAAATTGGCTGGCGCCGTGAAAGACAGCCTCGTCGGGCAGTCCGCAGTTCCGGACCAGCGAAGCCCGCTCCGCCAGCCCCGCCCTTTCAAGCGCCCGGACTGCTTTGGGGAACTGACGGCCGGATTTCATCAGCACCTTTGTTCCCGGCAGCGCCAGAGCTTCTTCCACCGGACCGCTGTGCCCCGGAATGAGGTGCAGGGGCTCGTCTCCCTGGACCAGGTCCACGCCCAACCGGGCTGCCGCCGCACAGAAGCTGGACACGCCGGGGATCATTTCTGTCTGATAGCCCCTTGCCTTCAGCAGCTTTTGCAGATAGCCGTATGTAGCGTAGATTGACACGTCCCCCAAATTCAGCATGGCCACATCCCGCCCCGCCGCCAGAAAATTCTCTATCTCCCAAGCGGCCCGCTGATGGGCCTCCTGCCGGAGGGCCGGGTCCTGCGCCATGGTAAAAGGCAGCGGCAAAAGGGGCTTCCCCTCCAAGGAGACGGCCTGACGGACGATGTCCATTGCCAGTGTATCTCCGCTTCCGGTCTGGGGCGCGGCAATTACGGAGCAGGCCTCCAGCACCCGAAGGGCTTTCAGGGTCAGCAGCTCCGGGTCCCCCGGTCCAACGCTCACCCCATAAAACACGCCTCGCTTCACTTCCATCTGTCTATCAGCTCCCCTGCCCACCGGGTCCGCCCCAGCTGGCCGTATTGGTTGGAAAACACCACCGCTCCCACGTGAATCGTCCCGGAAACCCGGCGGTCCAGGTGGTCCTGGATAGCGGACAGCAGACTGTCCAGCACCGTCTCCCGCAGGCCGGCCCTGTCCAGGACCGCGATACAGGCGTCGGAGGTGGGACAGTCCGCCAGGGCCTGACACACCTCCCGCCCCGCCCCCCGCAGAGCGGCGTGGGCGCAGAAGAGCTCCGTCCGGCAGTCGGCGGACCGGCTGTGGGTGTTCATCATGCCCCCGGCCAGCTTCACCAGCTTGCCCATATGTCCCACCAGCAAGACGCCCTGGATTTGTTCGGCAGCGCAGGCATCCAGGGCGTCCCCGATGAAGTTGGAGCACTTCACCACCGGGACCCCCCAGCGGTCCATCCCCTGGACACGGAGAAAATCCTGGCCGTAGTTCCCCGGCGTTAAAATGATTTTTTTATGCCCCTGGGCGGCCCTCTGCCTGATCTCCAGGGCAATGGTGTCAATGAGTGCCTGGGCGCTCATGGGCTCCACGATGCCGGAGGTGCCCAAAATCGAGATACCGCCCTCAATCCCCATCTGGGGATTAAAGGTTTTTTTCGCGGCCTCCTCCCCGCCGGGGACATGGATAGTCACCTGAAAGCCCCCCTCGTAGCCCAGTTCGTCAGCCACAGACAACACTTCCTGTTCGATCATCCGTCGTGGGACCCGGTTGATGGCCGCCGCCCCCACGCTCTGGTCCAGGCCGGGCTTGGTCACCCGGCCCACCCCCGCGCCGCCCTCGATGGAGACGCCGGGGGCGTCCCACCGCTCCACCTGGGCCGTGATGAGCAGGCCGTGGGTGGCGTCTATGTCGTCCCCGCCGTCCTTGCGGACAGAGCAGAAGGCAGAGCCGTCCTCCAGGCGGCAGTTTTCCAGAGGCGCTTCGATCTGTGCCCCCTTCGGGGTCGTGAGGGCGGCGGAGGCGGGGGTCTGCCCCGTCAGCAGCAGGCGAGCCGCCCCCTGGGCGGCGAGGGCCGCGCAGGTCCCGGTGGTGCGGCCGCACCGCAGGCGTTTCCCGCCGCGGAAGACAAACAGTTCTGAATCGTCTGTCTGGATATCAAACAGCTTTTTGATGTAGTCCGCCGTAAAAATCTCCTCCGGCGGGCCGATACGCTCTATTTTTCCATTGTGGACACAAACCACACAGTCGGAGATTTTCTCCGCCAGCTCCAGTTCGTGGAGGGACAGCAGCACCGCCAGCTTCCGCTCTTGGGCCATCTCTTTTAAAACGGCCAGCAGCTCCAGCTTGTATCGGATATCCAGAAAGGTGGTGGGCTCGTCCAGCACGATCACCTCCGGCTCCTGACACAGGGCTCGGGCCAGCATCACCCGCTGCCGCTGGCCGTCGCTGATTTCCGTGAAGGGCAGGGGGGCCAGCTCCTCGCCGTGGACCAGGGACAGAGCCTCCCGGACCTTCTCCCGGTCCCCGGCGGACAAAATGCCCAGCCGCCCGGTGTAGGGACAGCGGCCCATGGCCGCCACGTCCCAGCAGGTCATCAGCTCTGGGCGCACCCGGCCGGTCATCAGAACTGCCAGCTTTTGAGCGATCTCCAGAGGGGACAGCGCCCCCATGGCCCGCCCATCCAGGAAAACCATCCCACGGATGGGGGCGAGCTGCCCTATGACGGTTTTCAGGATGGTGGATTTTCCCGAGCCGTTAGGCCCGATAAGGGTCACGATCTGTCCCGGCCTGAGACGGAGGCAGATATCCTCGATTAGAGGCGTTTTCCCGTAGCCCACCGACAGATTTTCTGTCCTAATCACGCTCCCGCCTCCTCCCGGCCAGCATGGTGATGACCACCGGAGCGCCCAGCAGGGCGGTCACCGAGCTGATGCTCATCTCCCTTGGGGCAAAAACTACCCGGGCGACGAGGTCGCAGAACAGGCAGAAGGCCCCGCCCCCCAGAAAACAGGCGGGGATCATCAGAAGGGGCTTGGCCGTTCCGAACAGACGCTTCATCAGGTGGGGGACCGCGATGCCCACAAAGGATACCGGCCCGGCAAAGGCGGTGACGCAGGCGGACAGCAGGCTGGACAGCAGGATTAGCTCCACCCGGAACAGCCGGATATCCACTCCCATGCTCCGGGCGTAGACCTCTCCCAGCTGGTAGGCCCCAATAGGCTTGGACAGCAGGAAGGCCAGGACCAGCGCCGCCCCGGTCACCAGGGCGATCACCCCCACGCTGTCCCAGTAAATGCCGGAAAAGCTGCCCATGGACCAGTTGTGGAGGTTGACGATGTTGGAGTCCTCGGCAAAGGTGACGACGAAATCGGTGATGGCGGAGCAGATATAGCCGATCATCACCCCGCACACCACCAGCAGGGACATCCGCCGCACCCGCCGGGAAATGAGCAGGATGAACCCCATGGACAGCATAGCCCCCAGAAAAGCCGCGCCGATCATCGCCGCCGAGGTGGAGACCAGCCCCCGGCTCAGCAGAAAAATCATGGTCAGGGATACCGCCAGCTTTGCCCCGGAGGAGATGCCCAGCACAAAGGGCCCGGCGATGGGGTTGGCGAAGAAGGTCTGGAGCAGGAAGCCGGACAGGGACAGACCGCCCCCCAGAATCGCCGCCGCCAGCATCCGGGGGGCCCTCAGTCTCCAGACGATGGCCCCGTCCGCCTGCCGGACGCTCCCTACCCTCAGATTCAGTACGGCCAGCAGGGCCAGCAGTCCCACAAGCAGCAGGAAGGCCAGGGCGTACCTCAGGAGAGGGGATGGAGATAGGTCAAAGGCGGGTTTTCTTCCGTCATGACCCGGTGCAGGTCCACAATAAAGTCCCCCAGCCCCAGGCTCTCCTGAAACAGATTTTTCCCGGTACACCACACGTTCCCCTCCTGTACGGCCTTAAAATCCCCCAGCACGGGGCTCTTTTCCAGCAGCTGGTCCAGCGTCTCCAGCTCTCCGTCGATAGTGCTGTTGTAGATGAGGATGTCGGCGTCCCGCGCTTTCTGATAAAACTCCTCCATCTGGATATTCACGGTGGACTGGACGTCGCTCTCGCCGGTCAGATCCGGAAAGGCGTACACCCCCCCGGCCAGGCCGATGGCCTTGGCGACATAGTCCCTGGAGCGGCGCACATTCACCCCGCCGCTGGCGGTAATGAAGAAGAAGGCCGCCGTCTTGCCGGTATTCTCCTGTTCCAGGATGGGGGCGAGACGCTCCAGCAGCCCGTCGAAATAGTCCTGGGCCTCCTGTTCCTTCCCCAGCAGGGCCCCATAGAGCTTGATCCACTCCATCCGCCCCAGGGGGTGGCTCTCATAACTGGAACGCTCCACCAGCACCGGGATGCCGAATCGCTCCAGTTGCTCCTTTACCTCCGGGCTGTGGTAGATCATGGTGGACTCGATGGCCAAGTTACAGCCCTGGTCCAGAATCAGCTCGTAATCCGGGGCGCTGTACTTGCCGGCGTAGGCCATGCGCCCCTCCTCCATGGCCTGCCTGGCCTCCTCAATGTACCAGCCGTTGACGTCGGTGCCCGACAGGGTGACCGCGCCTATACTGTCCAGCTCCCGAACGAGGTCCATGGCCGAAGTGGCCACCAGATAGATGCTGTCCAGGGGCTGCTGGAGCACGGTAACTCTCTCCGGAATATCAGCGGGGACCTCGCCCCCCTCCGGGACCACCAAATAGGTCCCATCCGTCCCAATAGTGATCTTCTGACAGCCGCCCTGATAGCAGTCGATAGAAAACTGCTCCGCGTATTGCAGTTCTACACGGTGGTCCAGCTCCAGCTCGTCCCAGGTCCCGCCTTGCCGCTCCTTTGGGGCGCAGGAACACAGGAGCAGCAGAAGCAGGAGCGGAAGAAATCTGATCCTTCGCCTCATGGCGCGCTCTGGATGGTCCCGGAGTCGAACCGCAGGGCATATTCGATCTCGTGAGGCGTGCTCATGGCGGTGGTATCGGCGTAGACAGTCAGCTTCCGGTCGAAGACGGGCACAGGGAACTCAAAGGTAGAGTTGCCCTCCGCCTGGACAGGGAAAAACTGTTCTTCGCCCACTCGCATATAGTCGTAGTTGGAGCTGCTCCATACGACGGTGACATAGGCTGTACCGTTTTCCACCCGCAGGGCGGCGGGGGACTGGACACCAGCCTTGCCCGAACCGCCGGACAGCTCCGCCTCCACGGTGTAGTCCCCATCGGTCAGGTCCAGGTCAGAGGCGGTGGGGTAGACCCCTTCCCGGAACGCCTCCAACGGCAGGGAATCTGCCCGGAACACCAGGGTGCGGTCGTACCAAAGCTTCTTATTTTTGCTGAAAGCCGCGCAGGGAATCCCCTTGTCCAGAGCCTCCACTGGGACGGTAAAGATGTGGTTTCCCGCTCCGTCCTCCTGGAAGGGAATCTCGGCGCCTCTGGACGCCTCCGCTCCGGTGCCCATGAATACACTGAGATAACCCTTGCCGCCCATGTGCATTGCGGCAGTCATTTTGCCGTTTTCTACTGTCAGCTCACAGCTCTCAATTTTGAACATGGAGGAGCTGGAGTCCACGGCGATGGAGTAAGTACCGTCTCTCAGGGAATCGCCGCAGATGGGGACCATATCCGGGTCCACCACATCCTCCACCGGGGCCATCTGGCTGGAGGAAGCCACCTGTCCCTGGCTCAAGGCGGCGGGCGGCTCTGATTCAGAGGCGTCCGCCGGACTTTTTTCCTGTCCGCAGGCGGTCAGAAGCAGAAACAGGGCACAGATACAATACAGCTTTTTCATTTGGCAACCGCATCCTTTACATGGTCCACCAGCAGCTGCTGGATGGCCTCATACTCGCCCAGACCCTTGAGGACGCACTCCACCTGGTAGCCCGCCCCCTCAAAAGCGGTTTTCCAGGTGTCCTCGTCGTCCCCGGCCATGTCGTTGTTGGCGTGGTCCCCGGCCACGATCATCATGGGCTGGAGGACCACCTTCTCATAGCTGCCCGCCTTCACCAGCTCCAGCACGGTGTCCAGGGAGGGCTCGGCCTCCACGGTGCCCACGAAGTAGTTGGCATGTCCCCCGTCAGTGAGTACGGTCTGCATCTTGGCATAGACGGCGTTGGACTCCGCCTCGGTACCGTGCCCCATGAAGCAGATGGCAGTTTTGCCGTCGTCGTATTGAGCGGTGGCGTCCACCATGGCCTGGGCCACAATCTGAAAGTCCTCATCGGAGGTGAGCAGGGGCGCGCCCATTACAATCTTGTCAAAGGCGTCAGCGTACTGGGCCACCTCGTTCACCACATCGTTGTACTCAAAGCCGTCCATCAGGTGGGTAGGCTGGACGATCAGGGTCTTTACCCCGTTATCCACCGCACGGTCCAGGGCCTGGGTCACGTTGTCGATGACCTCCCCATCCCGGCGCTGGATGTGGTCGATGACGATCTGGGCGGTAAAGCCCCGGCGGACCGAATAGTCTGGGAAAGCTTTTTCCATGGCTTTCTCAATGGCTCCGATGGTCAGCCGCCGGTTGTCGTTGAAGCTGGTGCCGAAGCTGACCACCAGCAGTTCAGTCTCGCCGATACTGTCCTGGTTGCGGGGATCGTCCAGGGAGGCATCGCCGGTGGTGTAGTCCTCGTCATCCTCCGCGGGGGGCTCACTGGCGGAGCCGTCCGAGGACTGGGGCCGACTCTGAGATGCGCTTCCGGGGGTCTGGCCGGAACTGCCGGGGGCGTTCTGTTTCCCGCCGCAGGCGGACAGCAGAGTCAAGGCTGCGGCCGCAGCAAGGGCCAGCGCAAGGATTTTTCTTGTTTTCATTTGTTTTTCCTCCTAAAATGCACAAAATAAAACGCAGTCACCCGAAGATGACTACGCCGCAAAAACCCCGGGAACCTCCCAAGGTAAAAACGGTACAGCCAATGCCTCGTGGCCTGGAGCATACGCTCCTGTACCAGCAGTCCGGCAGGTCTCCTGACTCGTAAATCCACACGCGCCGCCGCCTTCCCAGCTTTCGCCAGTGGCTGTCCTTTTCCGACTCAGACGGCGCGCTCATTACATACAGTGACGAGATCGTACAGGCCTTTCACCTGTTTCCCTATTATCCGTACCTCCCGAGGAGGTACGGCACCGAACGCTTTTCTGTATTCAATTTTTCTGTATCATATCACGTTACGACAAAGTGCGCAACCATTTTTTACTCCTTGGGCATCGCTTCCTCAATCTCGCTGTACCAACGGACGATCTCCTCGTAGCTTTCCCGACGGTGGGGGTAGAGACAGCCGCTGCAATCCTTGCGGCCATCAGCACGGATTACGAAGCTGCCGCCACACCTGGGTCCCAGCAGATAGAGAGGACACCAGCAAAATAGACAGTTGAAATTCTCCGGGTCCGCTCCCGGATGGCAGGGAAAGTATTCACATTCCCGATGGGAAAAATATGAGCATTTTTTATCCGCAACCAAATCTCTCAGTCCTTTACAGATGTGGATGACAATATTATAATCGACTTGTTTGTAAAGCACAAGTCAAACGTAAAGTTTTGATGCTTTTGCAAAATATTTCAGACCGGATTGAGTATGATAATCTTTCGTCCCAGTTTCCGGGCATATCTCACCGTCATCGCCGTACCACCTCGCCACTCGCCGTTATAGACAGCCAGCAGACAGGCGGCATGATTTACCATATAGCGGTTACGCTCCAGCATACAGCCTTCACGATACTCCTGGCTCACATACACAACCTCGTCCGCCTGCTCTATAATAGAAAAATAGATTTCCCGCGCCGAAGCTGACCATCCGTCTGCCTGTCCCTCGCAGGGCAGGACACAGTGGAGCTTTAGCGCGGGATTTTCTTCCTTCAAAGAAAGAACGGCCAGCGCTGCCCAAGTGTCTGTCCCCTCTGCCATGCCAGATAGGAAGTCCGTATATCCGGCATCCACCAGCTTGACGATTTCTTTTGCAAGCGTCTTTTTTAAGGAAATACACCGGGTATCCGTCTCATCATACCCCCACGGAAACTTCCTTGGTCGATGGCCAGTGAACGCGCAACACCATTTAATCATAGCAAGCAACTCCCTGAGTTAATTTCTAATATGGGGGTTATATCCCCTTAACTATGGAGATTATAACCCCCATACTAGTTAGTGTCAATCAGGGGGTGAGGTCATGATTGTTTTTGATAGGTTATGGGATGTGATGAAGGAAAAGAATATTTCCACTTACCAGCTTAGGGAGAAGTGTGGTATTGACAGCAAGACGGTTCGCCGCTTGCGGGCGAACGATAATATGGAAACGAAAACGCTGAATAAATTGTGTGCGGTCTTGGATTGCCGCTTGGAAGATATAGCAGAGTATGTCCCTGACGAATAACAGCTCTATGGGCCTGCTAGCGCAGAACCGTAGAGCTGTTCACATTTTGAGGCCATGGAAAATATCAGACAGAAAGGAAATTTTATAGGCCCCTATCAATATGCCAACAAATAATTAGATACCGTGACGTCGCACCTCCAATGGCTCAAATGAAATACACTCGTCGCCAAAACCGCCAGCCGGTCATACTCCGTGGGTTTTCCCAGCTT
>JAAWHL010000043.1 GCA_022795855.1 Lawsonibacter sp. | reverse complement strand
ATTTTCAGGGGGACGTTGTGGGCCTCGGCGTAGTCGATCTCCTCGTCCCGGCCCTTGATGTCCCACTCCCGCCAGGGGGCGATGATTTTCATCTCGGGAGCGAAGCGCTTGATAGCCAGCTCGAACCGGACCTGGTCGTTGCCCTTGCCGGTGCAGCCGTGGCAGATGGCGTCGGCCCCCTCCTTCTTGGCGATTTCCACCAGCCGCCGGGCGATGATGGGACGGGCAAAGGCGGTGCCCAGCAGATAGTCCTCGTACTTGGCACCCATCATCATAGAGGGGATGATGACCTCGTCCACCATCTGGTCGGTGAGGTCCTCCACGTACAGCTTGGAGGCGCCGGTTTTGATGGCCTTCTCCTCCAGGCCGTCCAGCTCGGTGCCCTGTCCCACGTCGCCGGAGACGGCGATAATTTCAGGATTGCCGTAGTTCTCCTTGAGCCAGGGGATGATGATGGACGTATCCAGGCCGCCGGAGTAGGCCAGCACTACTTTTTTAATCTCAGACATATGAATTCCCTCCGTATTTTCAGGCGGGCGGAGCCTCCGCCGCCCAGCTTGCTTGACTGTACAAGAAGTCTAACACGTCCCGGGGCAAAAAACAAGTACCCAATCGCATAATCATTCAAGAAACCCCGGGATTCTTCCGTATATTTTCACCAAAAATGAATATTAAAAGATGAAATACAAATATTTATTCATAATATGCGCACCGCACGGCGCCGGGGGGAGGCGGCGCCGTGCGGTGCGGAAAGGGGGAACGAACCGCAGTTTCCCGCGGAAGTTTCTTTTTGATTCTTTTTTTCCAAAGAAAAAGAAGGAACAGCCGGCGGCTCACATGGCCAGCAGCTCCAGGCGCTCCCCGTCGGGGGAGGATGCCTTGAGGACGGAGACGGGGGCGGCGTAGCTCTCGATGAGCTTGACGGCGATGGCGTCCTCCAGCTCCTTCTGGAGCAGGCGGCGCAGGTTCCGGGCGCCGTAGAGGGCGGAGTAGGACTTTTTGACCAGGAAGTCCAGCAGGCTGTCGTCCCAGGACAGGGAGAGACCCTTTTCGTTCAGGCAGTCCTGAAGCTCCCTGAGCATCAGCAGGGCGATGTGCCTGAAGTTCTCCTCGGTCAGCTGGTTGAAGCAGACAATCTCGTCCACCCGGTTGATAAACTCGGGACGCAGGAAGTCCTGGAGGGCCTTCATGGCCCGCTCCCGGCTTTGCTCGTTGGCGGTGCGCCCAAAGCCCACGCTGCCCACCTTGGTGCTGCTGCCGGCGTTGGAGGTCATGACGATGACGGTGTTTTCAAAATTCACTGTGCGGCCGTGGGCGTCGGTAATATGTCCGTCGTCCAGAATCTGAAGCAGGATATTCAGCACGTCGGGGTGGGCCTTCTCAATCTCGTCAAAGAGAATCACCGAATACGGCTTGCGCCGTATTTTTTCCGTCAGCTGTCCCGCCTCGTCATAGCCCACATACCCAGGCGGAGAGCCGATGATGCGGGAGACGGCGTGCTTCTCCATAAACTCAGACATGTCCAGGCGGATGAGGGATTCCGGCGTGTTGAACAGAATGGAGGCCAGCTGCTTGACCAGCTCGGTTTTGCCCACGCCGGTGGACCCCACAAAGATGAAGGAGACCGGCTTGCGCTTGGGGGAGATGCCCACCCGGCCCCGGCGGATGGCGGCGGAGACCGAGCTGACCGCCTCGTCCTGGCCGATGATGCGGGCCTTCAGCTCCTCCTCCAGCCGGGCCAGGCGCCGGTACTCCTGCTCCTGAATCTGGCTGGCGGGGATTTTGGTCCACAGCTCGATGACGTTGGCCAGGTGTTCTGCGGTCAGCTGGGGCTGGGGCTGGAGGCTGAGCTGGCGGCGCTCGTCCTCCAGGCGCAGCTCCTGGCTGCGGATGGCGGCCAGCCGCTCGTAGGCCTGGTCGGTGGCGGCGGCCATCATGACCTCCTTCTCCTTGGACAGGTCGGCCAGCTCCTTTTCCACCTCGGCGGTCCGGGCCAGGGTGCGGCTGTGCAGGTTTACGTTGGAGCAGGCCTCGTCAATCAGGTCGATGGCCTTGTCGGGCAGATACCGGTCGGTGATGTACCGTTCGGACATCAGCACCGCCTGCCGGCATATGGCGGGGGAGACGGTGACCTGGTGGTAGGCCTCGTAGTAGGGCGCGACCCCCTCCAGAATCTTTACGCTGTCCTGGATGGAGGGCTCCTCCACAATGACGGGCTGGAAGCGGCGCTCCAGGGCGGTATCCTTCTCGATATGCTTGCGGTACTCGTTCAGGGTGGTGGCGCCGATGACCTGGAGCTCCCCCCGGCTGAGGGCGGGCTTCAGGATGTTGGCGGCGTTCATGGAGCCCTCGGCGTCCCCGGCCCCCACGATGTTGTGGACCTCGTCAATCACCAGGATGATGTTGCCCAGCTTCTTGATTTCCTCAATCAGGCCCTTCATCCGACTCTCAAACTGCCCCCGGAACTGGGTGCCCGCCACCAGGGCGGTCAGGTCCAGCAGGTAGACCTCCTTGTCCAGCAGCTTGTGGGGGACGTCGCCCTTGGCGATGCGCATGGCCAGACCCTCGGCAATGGCGGTCTTGCCCACGCCGGGCTCGCCGATGAGGCAGGGGTTGTTTTTCTGCCGGCGGTTCAGGATCTGAATGACCCGCTGCAGTTCGCAGTCCCGGCCAATCAGGGAATCCAGCTTGCCCTGCTGGGCCTTGGCGGTGAGGGAGATGCAGTAGTTTTCCAGAAACTTCCGCTTGACCGGGCGCTCCTGCTTGCCGGAGGGTTTGTCCGGCCGGGCCGAGGCGGCGGACTCCCCGGGGTTCTGGGCGGCGGAGCCGAACAGCTGGCTGAGGAAAGGGAAAGTGGCAGTGCGGCCGTCGTCGTCGCCGCTGTCCTCTTCCCGGGGCTGGGGCAGCAGGCTGTCCAGGCCCTCCGCGCCCCCGAAGGCGGACATCATCTCGCTGGTCAGGGTCTCCAGGTCCTCGTCGGTGATTCCCATTTTCTGCATCATGTCGTTGATGGGCTTGATTCCAAGCTCCCGGGCGCACTTCAGGCACAGCCCCTCGTTTTTGGAGGAGCCGCCCTCCAGCCGGGTGATAAATACCACCGCGACGTTCTTTTTACACCGGCTGCACATGGTTGGCTGCATACACGCAACTCCTTTCAGGAGAGAAAACTCATGGATCCGTAGGTAAGATATAAGATAATTGTGAACTGGTCATGAATTCAGCCCCATTACAGAGCGGAAATCAGAGACAGCGGGCTGTTTTCGCAGAAAAATTTCAGCAGGAAGGTGTGGTCGATGACGCTCTGGGGGAAGAGGGAGCCCTTCAGCAGCCACGCGGCGATGAAGACAATCAGCGCCCCCTTCACAAGGCCCACCGCGCCGCCCAGAACGCGGTTGACGGTGCTGAGCACCGGCAGGCGGAAGGCCAGGTCCAGCGCGTGGGACAGCAGCGCCCAGGCCAGCAGCACCACCGCGAAGGAGATGAGAAACAGCACCACCCGGGCCACCTCCGCGGCCACATAGGCGGCAATGGAAGCCGCCGCCGAGGCGGTCAGGGTCAGGATGCCGTCCTGGAGGGCGTCCTCCAGGGCGGGGCCGAAGGTCTTGTAAATGCGGGTGTCCTCCAGGGCGGAGAGGGCCTGGTCCAGGGGCAGCAGGGGGAGGGAGGCGGCCTGCTCCTCCCCGTCCTCCTCCCGGGAGCCGTCCGGGTCGGGGGCGGGCAGCTGGAGCAGCCAGCGTCCGCCGTCCGTCTTCTCCTGGAGGACCTGGGTGATGCTCTGCTCCAGGACAGGCTGGAGCAGCCGGCCCACCGGGGCGCACAGCAGGTCGGACAGGAAGCTGGCCCCCCAGAAGGCCACGAACATGGCCAGCAGGCCGCACAGGGTCAGGATAAAGCCCCGGCGGACCCCCAGCAGAACAAAAAGCGCCAACAGGGCAAGGATTGCCGCATCATAGATTAAATATGTCATAGTTACGCTCCTTATGTACGGAGAATCGGGAAAATCCTGTCAGCCGGGAAGGTACAGCCAGGCATGCTGCCGGTCGGCCAGAACGGCGGTGGCGTTGGAGACCAGGGCCACCCGGCGGGCGCCCTGGGCGTCCTCCAGACGGCGGTGGAGCTCCATCTGCGGGGTGTAGACGGACAGCTGCCCGCCGGCCAGCAGGCAGAAGTACCGGCCGGCCGCGTCGAAATCCAGCACCTGCCCCCGCAGGTCCAGGCTGCCCTCCGGCTGGCAGTCGGGCCCCAGGGTCAGGGCCAGGTCAGCCGAGCCGGTGCGGTAGCGGCCCAGCAGGAGAAGGGCGAAGCCGTCCCCGCCCAGGGCGCAGCCCTTCAGGTAGTTCCGCCCGAAGGAGTAGGTGTGCCGCTCCCAGCTGCGGGTGTCCACCACGGACAGGGCGCTGTCCCCCAGCACCCAGATGCAGCCGTCCTCGTAATCCAGGTCCAGCACCGTGACGCTGCCCAGGGAGATTCGGGCGGAGGGTTCCTCGCTGTTCAGGGGGTATACCAGCAGCTGGCTTTCAAAGCGTCCCGCCGTCTGGCCCATGGTCACCACCGCCGCCGAGCGGCAGTCGGGGGAGACGGCCGCGTCCATCACAAAGGTGCTGGAGCGGTTGAGGCGGAAGACGGGGGCCTGGTAATTATTGCTGCTGTACACCGAGACCACGCCCTTGAAGCCGCTCTCCTGGGCGGTCAGGGCCAGCCAGCCGCTGGCGTTGAGCCGGGCGGAGAGCAGGTCCCCGCCCCCTTCCAGCGAGATGGCGGCAATCTGCTCGCCGCCGCGGTAGAGATAGACCGACTGGTCCCCCGCGCCGTAGGCCGCGGCGGTGGAGGCGGAGGCGGTGAGCACCGGATAGGTCAGGTCCACCACCTGCTCGGCGTACTGCTCGCCGGAAAAGGAGTAGTAGTGAATCCCGGCGGTGGAGGCGGTGACCACCCCGGTGCTGAGATAGGCCAGGGAGAGGCTCTCCCCCCCGCTGTGGGGGAAGGGCTCGCCCTGGCCGGTGGAACCGGTCTGAATGGACCGGAGGGCCAGCCAGCGGCGGAAGGTGTCCAGATTCCAGCGGTCCCGGTTGACCACCAGGAAAAGGGCCCCCAGCATCAGGGCCGCCGTGGTCAGCAGCGCGAGGAGACGGACAAAAATATTCGGTTTTCGCTTCTTTTTCAGGGGTTTTTCCTTCATGGGCCCATCCTTTATCCTACAAAACGTCCTCGTCGTACCACAGGCGGGTCATGTACAGCCCGCCGGGAGGGACCGTGGGGCCGGCCAGGGTGCGGTTGCCCGAGTCGAGAATCGCCGGGATGTCCTCCGGGGACAGC
The DNA here is from genome assembly GCA_022795855.1 of Lawsonibacter sp. Taxonomy (GTDB): domain Bacteria; phylum Bacillota; class Clostridia; order Oscillospirales; family Oscillospiraceae; genus Lawsonibacter. Next base: position 16,272 of record JAAWHL010000043.1, on the reverse strand, counting down.
TTGCCCTCGGCGGCGTAGACCACCGTGCCCACCATGGCCCGCACCATGTTGTACAGAAATCCGTCGGCGCATACCCGGCACTCGATTAAATCGCCCTCCCGGCGCACCCGGAAGTAATGCACCGTGCGCACCGTGGTGCGGGTCTCGGTGCCCACCGAGCGCACGGCCCGGAAATCGTGGGTGCCCACAAACTGGGCCGCCGCCCGGGCCATGACGGACTCGTCCAGCCGGCGGGGGTAAAACCACGCCCGGTCCACGTAAAAGGGGTTGCCCAGACGGGAGTTGTAGATGCGGTAGGTATATTCCTTCCTCCGGCAGGAGCCGATGGCGTTGAATGCTTCAGGCACCTGCACGGCCCGGACCACCACGATGTCGTTGGGCAGGCGGGTGTTGACCGCCAGCGGAATCCGGTCGCAGGGGATGGTGGATTCGGTGCGGAAATTGGCGACGTAGGCCTCCGCGTGGACCCCTGCGTCGGTGCGGCCCGCGCCGGTGCATTTCACCGGGTGGCATACCACCGTGCTCAGGGCCTTCTCCAGCGTCTCCGCCACCGATACCGCGTTTTTCTGCACCTGCCAGCCGTGATAGGCGGTGCCATTATACATCAGTTTTAACGCAATATTCCGCATATTCCGCCGCCTTTTTCATTTTTTTGCCGGGGAATCGGCCCGGTATTCAGGGCCCGGCATTTCCCCGAACCCGCGGCGGCCGTATTGCGCAGGGGGCGCCGCCGGAACGTGGCGCGTACCCTCAGCCGGGGCCGGCGCCCCAATAATCTGCCGGGGAAATGGCCCCAGGGGCCTCGGGACAGCCCGCTCCATATTCATACTGCTGATGGCCGCACAGCTTGCGTCCGCAAATCTTGGCCGTTTCCCGCTGTTTCAAGCCGCGCTCCCTGCGCAGCTCTTTGATGCGTTCAGCAAAAGCTGCATACTTCCCCGATTTTTCTTGAAATATCGCATGGCCCTCAGGGGTTCCACCGCTTTGAAAGAAAAAGAATGAACAGGACTTAGAAGCTGTACCATGAGCCGAAGTATGCCGATTTACGAGAGAAAATTGCCGTTGGCAAGGCAAAAAATCACAGGAATCCTTTGTGTACTGCAAGATTGTTGAACGGCGCCAAGGGCAATTTTGGCCTGAGGCGATTGGTACAGCTTCTTAAAGCCCCATCCGGCCCATGATTCCCACGGCCACAGTAATGATCAGGGCGGCGGCGATGGTGAAGTAATCGGCGGGGCGGTATTTCAGCTGGCGCAGGCGGGTGCGGCCCTCGCCGCCGTGATAGCAGCGGCACTCCATGGCGACGGCCAGCTCGTCGGCCCGGCGGAAGGCGGAGATAAACAGCGGGACCAGCAGGGGGACCAGGGCCTTGGCCCGCCGGGCCAGGCCGCCGGACTCAAAGTCGGCGCCCCGGGCGCGCTGGGCGGACATAATCTTGTCGGTCTCCTCAATCAGGGTAGGGATGAACCGCAGGGCGATGGACATCATCATAGCCAGCTCATGGACGGGGACGCGCAGCTTTTTCAGGGGGTTCATCAGGTCCTCCAGCCCGTCGGTGAGCAGGATCGGGGAGGTGGTATAGGTCAGTAGGAAGGTGCCGGAAATCAGCATGAGAATCCGGATTACCATAAAAAACGCGGAGTACACGCCCTCCATAGTCACCTGAAAGACCCAGAGGCGGAAAATAACCTGCTGGCCGGGGGTATAGAACAGATTGAGCACCGCAGTGAAAATCACGATAAACACCACCGGCTTCATCCCTCTTACGATGGACTTTGCCGGCACCCGGGAGACGGCGATGCACAGGCACAGCACGGCGAACATCAGGGCGTAGGTCACCACAAAGCTGCACAGAAAGAGCGCCACGATGTACAGCATGACCGCAATCAGCTTGGTCCGGGGGTCCAGGCGGTGGACCGGGGAATTCCCGGGGAAATACTGCCCCAGGGTGATATCCTTCAGGGCCATGTTACCGCACCCCCTTGGCCTTCAAAATGGCTTCCGCTGCCTGCCGGACGGTGTAGACCGAGGGGTCCACGGCGGCCCCCAGGGCCCGCAGGCGGTGGAAGACCCGGGTCATCTGGGGCACGCCCAGGCCCATCTCCTCCAGCCGGTCCCCGTGCTGGAACACCTCGCGGGGCGTACCCCGGAAGGGGATGGTCCCGTCGTTGACCACCACCAGCCGGTCTGCGGTGCGGGCCATCTCCTCCATAGAGTGGGACACCAGGATAACCGTGGCGCCGCGGGCCTGATGGTACTCCCGAATATTGGACAGGATTTCCTCCGCTCCCGCCGGGTCCAGTCCGGCGGTGGGCTCGTCCAGAATCAGCACCTTGGGCTCCATGGCGATGACGCCCGCAATGGCCACCCGGCGCTTCTGGCCGCCGGACAGCTCGAAGGGCGACTTCTCCAGCTGGTCGTCCCGCAGGCCCGCGAAATAGGCCGCCTGGCGCACCCGGCGGTCCACCTCCCCCTCGTCCAGACCCATATTTTTCGGGCCGAAGGAGATATCCTTGTACACCGTCTCCTCAAACAGCTGGTACTCCGGGTACTGGAACACCAGCCCCACCTGGAACCGGGTCCGGCGGGTGGTCTTGGGGTCGGACCAGATGTCCGTCCCCTGGAAGAGCACCTGCCCGGAGGTGGGCTTGAGCAGTCCGTTGAGATGCTGAATCAGGGTGGACTTGCCCGAGCCGGTGTGGCCGATGACCCCCAGGTACTCCCCGGGATAGGCGGAAAAGTCCACGTCGGAGAGGGCCGCGCGCTGGAAGGGCGTGCCTGCGCTGTAGATGTGCGTCAGGCCTTTGGTCTCAATAATGGGTTCCATAGAAAACATCCTCAATTCGGCGGTACATGCCCCGGAGGGTCACGTCCTGGTTATTGCAGCAGGCGGTACAGCGCCTGGGCGCACTCCTCGTCGCTGAGGGCGTCCAGCGGGACGTCCAGCCCCTCCCGGCGCAGCTGCCACAGCAGCTGGGTGGTCTCCGGCACGGTCAGGCCCACCGCCCGCAGGCCCTCTACGTCCTGGAAGACCTCCCGGGGGGCGCCGTCGGCCACCACCCTGCCCCGGGCCATGACTACCAGGCGGCCGGCCTGGGCGGCCTCGTCCATGTGGTGGGTAATCAGCACCACCGTAACCCCCCGCTCCCGGTTGAGCTGCCGGATGGTGCGCAGCACGTCCCTGCGGCCGATGGGGTCCAGCATGGCGGTGGGCTCGTCCAGCACCACGCAGTCGGGCTGCATGGCGATGACCCCCGCGATGGCGATGCGCTGCTTCTGCCCGCCGGAGAGCAGGTGGGGGGCGTGCTCCCGGTACTGGTACATCCCCACCGCCTTGAGGGCCTCGTCCACCCGCCGCCGGATTTCCTCGGGGGGGATGCCCAGGTTCTCCGGGGCGAAGGCCACGTCCTCCTCCACCACGTTGGCCACAATCTGGTTATCCGGGTTCTGGAAGACCATGCCCACCGTGCGGCGGATGTCCAGCAGCTTCTCCTCGTCCCGGGTGTCGGTGCCGCGGACGTACACCGCCCCGCCGGAGGGGAGCAGGATGGCGTTGAAGTGCTTGGCCAGGGTGGATTTGCCCGAGCCGTTGTGGCCCAGGACCGCGACAAAGGACCCCGGTTCAATCGCTAAATCCACTCCGTCCAGCACCACCGGGGCCGCGCCCTCGGCGGTGGTGTAGGAGAAGCGGAGGTTTTCGGTTTTGATAATGGCATCCATGGCTGCGCTCCTTTTCTAGCTGAGGGAGTCGATGTGGAGGATGACGGCGCTTTGCAGCTCTTTGGAGCTGCGGGCAAAGGCCAGAAGGGCGGGGAAGGGCTCGGAGTAGAGGAACACCCTGCCGGCCCCCGCCTGGACTGCCGCCTCGGAGAGGGCCTGCTCGTCCACCTGGGAGGCCTCCTCCCGGATATGGATGCAGACGGCCGGCTTGGGCAGAGGGAGGCAGACCCGGCGGAGAAAGGCCCGAATCAGCAGCTCCGCCGCCGGATAGTGGGCGATGAGCCCCCGGCGGAAGGGGGAGAACACCGCCGTGCCCGGGGCGTTCCGGTACTCCAGGGCCGCCCGGCCCGCCGCGAGCAGGAGGTCGGCGGCCGGCCGCTCCACCGGCGACAGCTCCCCGGTGCGGGGGCTGCGTTCGGTGCGCTTCACGGTTTTCAGCCGGACGGCCGCCCAGGAGGGCTCCTGAAGCTGCTTCCCGGTTTTTACATGGCATACCGTCACGGAGGCGGGCGGGAGCTCCAGATGCCAGGGCTCCAGAACGGCGGTCCGGGACAGGTCAAACTGTTTCAGCATATGGGTTTCCTCCGGAGCGTTGGAAGGGCCGCGCCGCTAAGAGCCTGTTTAACATCTCTCAGCACACCGGCCGGCGGGCCTTTTGCCGCCATATTGGCGCTGAATTTTCGTGTAATCCACTGAGGGTCCCTGGGGAAACCTGCTTTGTCCGGAGGAAAAATCCCCCGTCATTCGGCATCCTGCGAGATATTAAACAGGTTCCGAGAACGGCGCAGCTGCGGGAGCAGGTAGCCCGCCGAGAACAAAAGATGAGGGGCCAGGGCGGACAGGAGGATGCCGGGTGCGGAGATGTCCCAGGCGTACTGATAGTCCCCCAGCAGCAGGGCGGCGGGGAGGGCCAGCCGGGCAAACCACGTCCCGGCGGGGCTTTGAATCAGATCCAGGCCCCAGAGGGGCTCGTACCTGGCCTGGGATATCATAAGCGCGGCCAGCAGGGCCGTCAGGGCGCAGACCGCCGCCGTGCCGGCCAGCGGGGCGGAATATCCCCGGCCCCAGCGCCGGCCCCAGAAACAGCCCAGGCCGGGACAGAGCAGGGCGAGGAGAAGCAGGTATCCGGACAGGGGCAGCCCGCCCTGTCCGTCGGGGAATGTGCGGAAGGACAGGAAGGCGCCCAGGAGAAGGAGGACGGCGGACAGCGCCCCCTGGCTGAGAATCCAGGCCCAGGTCCAGGCTGCGGCCGGGCCGGGAATCCCGCCGGAGGGCCGGCGGAGAAGCAGAGCGGTCCCCGCGCCGGACAGGGAAAAGATGCCCAGCAGGGCTCCCGTGAGGGAGGCGGTGAGAGAATCCCCGCCGAGAAAGCCCCCCGGTGAGGGGAGCAAGGCCTCCCCTCCGGCAAACCAGACCGCGGCGGTGTTGTTGGCCGCCGCCCCCAGCGACGCAAGAAAAAACCAGAGGGGCCAGGGGTACTGGAGGGACAGCCTGCGCCCCGGGATGGTCAGAAGTACGGCCAGAAGGGCTCCGGCCAGAGCGGGAACCAGGAGGAAGAGACACAGCTCCATAGCTGGGCCTCCTCAGCCGCAGGTCCACCGCCCCGCGGATCCGCAGGGCAGCACCAGGCCGCTTTCGGACACGGGCAGGCCCAGCTCGCCGGAGACGGTGTGCCCGCCGAATTTTTTGGAGATCAACGTCTCCAGAATGTAGGTCAGCACGCCGGGGGCCAGCCCGGTGGTGTAGGAGTTCAAAATCAGGAACAGGGGCCGGTCGGACAGCACCCGGGACACCAGCTCCACAAAGGGGTACAGGTTCTCCTCCAGCTTCCACACCTCGCCGGTGGGGCCCCGGCCGTAGCTGGGCGGGTCCATAATCACCGCGTCGTAGGTCCGGCCCCGGCGGATTTCCCGCTCCACAAACTTGGCGCAGTCGTCCACAATCCAGCGGATGGGGGCGTTTTCCAGCCCGGAGCTTTTGGCGTTCTCCCGGGCCCACTGGACCATGCCCTTGGCCGCGTCCACATGGCACACGCTGGCCCCCGCCGCGGCGCAGGCCGCGGTGGCCCCGCCGGTGTAAGCGAAGAGGTTCAGCACCCGGACCGGCCGGCCGGCCGCCGCAATCCGCTCCCGGGCGAAATCCCAGTTGGCCGCCTGCTCGGGGAACAGGCCGGTGTGCTTGAAATTCATGGGCTTGACGTTGAAGGTCAGCGCCCCGTAGGAGACCGTCCAACGCTCCGGCATGGACTTGTTCTGCCAGGCCCCCCCGCCTGTGGAGGAGCGGGCGTACCGCCCGGCGTTTTGGGTCCAGCCTCGGTGGGTCCGGGGGGTGTTCCAGATGGCCTGGGGGTCGGGGCGCACCAGAAGCTGGCTGCCCCAGCGTTCCAGCTTTTCCCCGCCGCCGCAGTCCAGCAGCTCGTAATCCGTCCAGCGGTCAGATACCCACATCCAGGACCCACCCTTCCCATACCGATTCAACTGTGTAGTATACCATTTCAGGCCCCCTGCGTCAATTAAAAACCGGGGGATTTTCCTTTTTTGCGCCGGAGGGGCCCGCCCCGCAGGACAAAAGCCCCCCGCCCGCCGGAGGCGGGAGGGGGGCTTCAGGCGCGGGGAGAGGCGCCGGGGGTGCCGGCGGGGCGGTCAATAGAAGAATCCGCTGAAGGGCCAGGAGTAGTAGGGCAGCTGCTGCTGGGACTGCTGGGACTGCTGGTTCTGCTGGTTGGCGGCCACGGTCTGCTCGTTTTTCTCGTCCAGGGTGACGGTCAGCTGCACCTGCTGCTGGCTGCGGATGACGGTCAGGACGGCGGTGCTGCCGGCCTTGTAGCTGGTGGACAGGGCGGCGGTCAGGGCGGAGGGGGAGTCGATGGCGGTGCCGTCGATGGCGATGATGATATCGTCGGTCTGAAGGCCGGCCTTCTGGGCGCAGGAGCCCTCGGCCACGTACTTGACCACCGCGCCGGCGGGGATGCCGTAGCGCTGGGCCTCGGAGGAGACCACATCCACCGTGATGCCCAGATAGGGCTTGCCGGTGACGTAGCCGTGCTGAATCAGGTCGGAGATGATGTTCTTCACGTCGTTGATGGGGATGGCGAACCCGAGGCCTTCGGCGCTGACGCCGGAGGAGGACTGGGTGTATTTGGCGGTGGTGATGCCGATGACCTGTCCGTAGACGTTGAACAGCGGGCCGCCGGAGTTGCCCGGGTTGATGGCACAGTCGGTCTGGAGCATATTCAGGGTGGTGGAGCTGCTGCCCGAGCCGGTGGTAATCAGCCGGTCCAGGGCGGAGATATAGCCGCCGGTGAGGGAGTAGGTCAGCTCGCCCAGGGGGTTGCCGATGGCCACCACCGTCTGGCCCACGGCCAGCTTGCTGCTGTCGCCCAGGGTGACGGGCTGCAGGCCGGAGGCGTCAATCTTCAGCACGGCCACGTCGTTGTCCTTCTCGCCGCCCACCAGCTGGGCGGTGTACTTGTCCCCGCTGGCGAAGGATACGTCGATGGTGACCGAGGGGTCCTTTGCTGCGTCCTCAATGACATGGTAGTTGGTGACAATGTAGCCGTCCTGGGTCAGCACAAAGCCGGAGCCGGAGGCGGCGGAGGTGGTGGTCTGGCCCCAGATGTTCACCGTGGTGTTTACGGTGATGCCCACGCAGGAGGCCAGATTGGCGGCGTACAGCTGCTCGGGGGTCATGGGCTGGCCGCTGTTGGTGTTGGCCAGGGAGGTGGTCTGGGGGGTGGGGGACTGGTAAATCACTGCGGGGGCGGCGTTCAGGTGCTGATAGGCCGCCGCGCCCCCCACGCCGGCGGCGCCTCCCGCCACGGCGCAGGCCAGGATCAGGGCCGCCGCCCGGACGGCGCCCCGCTTCTTTTTCGGGGGCGGGACCGGACCTCCGGTGGTGGGAACGGGATCAGAATACGCTCCGAAGCCGCCGCGGTAACCGTCATTCTCGCTGTTATAAAAATGGAAGCCATGCTCGTTGGGATACATGTTCAGCACTCCTTTTATCAAAAGTTTGAGGAAACCCGGCGTTTCCTTTGGACAATGCTAAGGATAATCCAGATTTATGAAAAAAGCGTGAAGAAAAACAGCGTCTTTTTTGAACAAATCCTGAAAAATTTTTGTATCAGGGCCGCTGGCGGAGGATGGCGGCGATATCCGCCGCCGCTGCGGCCAGATCCATCCGGATCCCGTGGAAGAGGCCCAGCCCGGCCAGATTCAGCACCACCAGGGTCAGGATGGGGCCCAGAATCATGCCGGCCACCCCGGCCAGCCGCATCCCCGTGTAGATGCTGACGAGGGAGAGGATGGGGGACAGGCCGGTCTGGTTGCCCACGAATTTGGGCTCGGCCAGCTGGCGGAACAGGGCCACCGCCCCCCAGATGACCATGACGGAGACGGCGGTGGAGTAGTCCCGGGTAAACAGGGCGATGACCGCCCAGGGGACCATCACAGTGCCCGAGCCGATGATGGGGATAAAGTCCATCACGGCCAGCACCAGGGCCAGCAGCAGGGCGTAGCCCTGCCCGGTGAGGAGAAAGCCCCCCAGCAGGATGAAGAACACCCCCGCGGACAGCAGCAGCTGGGCCCGGAGGTAGCCCCCGAAGGCCACCAGGGCGGCGGATCGGACCTGCCCCAGGAAGGAGAGGACCCCCTCGTCCATATGCTGGATGGCCCGGGTGCGCAGGTAGGGGTAGTCGGCGGTAAGGAAGTAGGAGGCCATCAGGAACATGACCAGGGCCAGGAAGAAGGCGGGCAGGCCCACCGCCTTGCTGCCCAGATAGTCGGCCGCCCGGGCCAGCAGTTCGGAGGCGGTGCCCTGAAGCCAGAGCATCAGCCGGTCGCCTATGGCCAGGGCGCTCTGGGTGACCGGCTCGGGCACCAGGCTTTGAAGCTGCCAGAGCATCCCCTCCAGCTGGCCGGCCACCGAACGCAGCTGCTCCAGCAGCCCCTCCCAGTTCTGGGTCAGGGAGAGCAGCTCGCTGCCCGCCGCGTACACCAGCAGGGTCAGCACGCCTCCGAGCAGCCCGAAGAGCAGCAGCAGGGTCAGCAGGGACAGCAGCCGCCTGCTCCACCCAAGCCGCCTCTGGAGCCAGCGCACCGGGGAATTGAGCAGGGCGGCCAGGACCAGGGCGCACACAAAGGGCGCGAACAGCCCCAGCAGGGGGGGCAGGAGGCGCAGGGCCAGCAGCACGGCCAGCACGGACAGGCCCAGCCGCAGACCCAGCCGCAGCCACAGCTGCCCCCGCTGCCTCCAGGTCAGCGGTTCTTGTCTCATAAGCACAGCCCCCCTTAGGAACCAGCGCGCCTGGGCGGGGTTCCTCGTTTTTGGATAGCATAGCTCAGCTTGCCACAAAAAGCATGAATAATGTGTAAAATCGCCGGGGACGGCCCCCCTTTTTCCGGACAGCGGAGGCGGGCGTGTCAGGGAAAGACAAAAATTGCCCCTCCGCATTTAGATAAAACCGGCCAAGTGTCCATTGCCTTTTGGCCTGGTCCGGCGTATGATACGGACGAAATGAAATCCTTCTGACGGAAAGGAAGCGGCGCATTGAACAGGGAAAAGCAGGACGGCGGAGAGAAGCAGAATCCGATTGAGCATCTGGCTGCCTTCATTGTGGATAAGCGGAAGGTCTTCTACCTGCTGTACATCGGACTTTGCATTTTTTGTATCTTCTCCTCCGGCTGGGTGGCGGTCAACGACGATCTGACCAGCTATCTGCCGGCGGAAACGGAGACCCGGCAGGGGCTGACGGTGATGGAGGCGGAGGTGGTCACCTTCGGGTCCAGCCGGGTTTTGGCGGACAATGTGTCCCTGGCCCAGGCCCGGGAGCTGGCGGAGGCGCTGGAGGCCCTGGAGGGGGTGAAGAGCGTGGAATTTGACGGGACGGAGGACCACTACCGCTCCGGCGCGGCCCTGTTCTCCATCACCTACGACGGCACGGCGGACGACCCGGTCAGCCTGGACGCCCTGGAGCGGGTGAAGCAGACGCTGGCCGGCTATGACCTGTACGTCACCGGGGAGACGGGGGACTCCGCGTCGGCCAGCCTGGACGCGGAGATGCAGATGGTCATGCTCATTGCCGTGGTGATTATTCTGCTGGTGCTGCTGTTCACCTCCCACACCTACATGGAGATTCCGGTGCTGCTGATGACCTTCGGCATGGCCGCCCTGCTGAACAAGGGGACCAACTTCATATTTGGAGAGATCTCCTTTGTCTCCAACTCGGTGGCCGTGGTGCTCCAGCTGGCCCTGGCCATCGACTATGCCATCATCCTGTGCCACCGGTACACCGAGGAGCGGGAGAGCCTGGAGGCCCGGGACGCGGTGGTGGCCGCCCTGAGCAAGGCCATCCCGGAGATTTCCGGCAGCTCCATGACCACCCTGTCCGGCCTGGGGGCCATGTGCTTTATGCGCTTTGGCATCGGCAAGGACCTGGGCTTTGTGCTGATGAAGGCCATTCTGCTCAGCCTGCTCAGCGTGTTCACCCTGATGCCCGGCCTGCTGATGAGCTTTTCCGGCCTGATTGACCGCACCCACCACCGCAGCTTTGTGCCGAAAATCTCCGCCTGGGGCCGCCTGGCGGTGAGGACCCGGTTTGTCATGCCGCCCATTTTCGCCCTGCTGCTGATTGGGGGCTTTGTGTTCTCCAACCGCTGCCCCTACGTCTACGGCCAGACCACCCTGACCACCTTCACCCAGAACGACTCCCAGATTGCCCAGCAGAAGGTGGACGGGACCTTCGGAGCGGTGAACACCATCGCCGTAATGCTGCCTGTGGGGGACTACGAGCAGGAGGGCCGGCTGCTGCGCCGCCTGGAGCGGATGCCGGAGGTGGAGTCGGTGCTGGGGCTGGCCAACGTGGAGGCCATGGACGGCTATGTGCTCACCGACCGGCTGACCCCCCGGCAGTTCGCCGAGCTGACCGACCTGGACATCGAGGCCGCCCGCCTGCTCTACTCCGCCTACGCGGTGAACGAGGAGATTTACGGACAGCTGGTGTCCGGCATCGACCGCTACGGCGTGCCCCTGATTGACATGTTCCTGTTCGTCTACGACCAGATGCAGCAGGGCTATGTGACCTTGGACAAGGACATGACCGAGACCGTCGAGGACCTGAACGGGCAGCTGGGCGACGCCCGGCTGCAGCTGAAGGGGGAGAATTACAGCCGCCTGGTGCTCCAGCTGGCCCTGCCTGAGGAGAGCCCGGAGACCTTCGCCTTCCTGGACACCCTCCACGGCGTGGTGGAGGAGTACTACCCGGAGGGGGCGCTGATTGTGGGCAACTCCACCAGCGACCTGGACCTGTCCACCTCCTTCCGGAACGACAACCTGCTCATCGGCATTCTCACCATTGTGTTCGTCATCCTGGTGCTGATTTTCACCTTCAAGTCCGCCGGCCTGCCGGTGCTGCTGATTCTGGTCATCCAGGGCAGCGTGTGGATTAACTTCTCCTTCCCCTATCTGATGAAGGAGAACCTGTTCTTTTTAAGCTATCTGGTGGTCAGCTCCATCCAGATGGGGGCCAACATCGACTACGCCATCGTCATCGCCAACCGCTACACCGACCTGCGGCAGAAAATGCCCCTGAAGGACGCGGTGGTGGAGTCGCTGAACGAGGCCTTCCCCACCATCATTACCTCGGGCACCATTCTGGCCTCTGCCGGGGTGCTGATCGGGTTCCTCTCCTCCAACCCGGCGGTGGCCTCCATCGGGGTGTGCCTGGGGCGTGGCACCCTGATCTCCATCTTCCTGGTTATGGGCATTCTGCCCCAGATTCTGCTGCTGGGGGACATCATCATCGACAAGACCGCCGTCACCCTGCGGGCCCGCCTGCCCCTTCAGAGCCATACCGGCACGCTGAAGGTGGACGGCCGTATACGGGGCTATGTGTCCGGCATGGTGGACGGAGTCTTCTCCGGCACCATCAGCGGCACCCTGAATGCCGCCGTGGAGGCGGGAGCCGTGCAGCCCGCAGAGCCTCCCCCGCCCCTTACGGGGCCGGAGAAGCGGAAAGAGGAGGAAGTGTCATGCTGAAAGGAAAGCGTCTGGCCGCCCTGGCCCTGAGCGCCGCGCTGCTGCTGGGGCTGTGCGCCCCCGTCCGGGCTGCGGAGGGGGAGAAGGAGACCGTAATCATCTCCTGCGCGGAGGATTTGGAGCGGCTGGGGCGGCAGTGCGCCCTGGACACCTGGTCCCAAAGCCGCCGGGTGGTGCTGGCCGCCGACCTGGACCTGACCGGGCGGGATTTCAAGCCGATCCCCACCTTCGGCGGGGAGTTTGACGGCCAAGGGCACACCATATCCGGGCTGTGCGTCACCGGGGACGGCTCCTCCGCAGGCCTGTTCCGCTTTGTGCAGGAGGGGGCCGCGGTGCGCAGCCTGACCGTCAAGGGCGTGGTGGCCCCGGGGGGCAGCGCCGGGCAGGTGGGCGGCATCGCCGGAGTCAACTGCGGCGCTATTCTGAACTGTGTCTTTCAGGGCACGGTGCGGGGAGAATCGCAGGTGGGCGGCATCGCCGGCCTGAACCGGGAGACCGGCGAGGCGGCCGGCTGCGCCGTCTCGGGGCAAATCATAGGGACCTCCTCGGTGGGCGGCGTGGCCGGGGAGAACCGGGGCGTGCTGCTCAAGTGCCGCAGCTCGGCCAGCGTCAACACCGCCGGGCCGGACACCTCCCTCAGCATTCAGGAGCTGGCCGCAGGGGCGGCCATCGGCCCGCTGAGCGGGGAGCAGGACGACCCGGACCGGGATATGCTCCAGTCGGGCGGCAGCGACGTGGGGGGCATTGCCGGCCTCAGCCGGGGCGTAGTGCAGAGCTGCGTCAACCTGGGGACCGTGGGCTACCCCCACGTGGGCTACAACATCGGAGGGGTCGCCGGCCGGCAGAGCGGCTATCTGTCCGGATGCTCCAACAGCGGAGCGGTCTACGGCCGCAAGGATGTGGGGGGCATCGTGGGCCAGGCGGAGCCGGACGTCACCCTGCTGCCCGGCATGGAGACCCTGGACGCCCTGCGCCGGGAGCTGGACGGCCTGGACGGCCTGATTACCCGGGCGCTGAACGACGCCGACGCCCAGGGGGACGGCGTCTCCCAGCGGCTGACCGCCATGGGCCGCCATACCGGGGAGGCCCAGGAGTACGCCAAGGCCCTGCTGGACCGGACATCGGACTTTGCAGACGGAAACATTGAGCAGATTAACTCCCTCAGCGCCACTGTGACCGCCGCCCTGGACCGCCTGTCCCCGGCGCTGGAGGAGCTTGCCGCCGGGGCGGGGGAGATGGAGGACCTGTGCGCCGCCCTGGACCGGGCGCTGGACGACCTGACCCGGGCGGGGCGCATCAGCCAGTCCGCAGGGGACAGCGCCCGCGCCGCGCTGGACCGCCTGCGCCGGGCGGGCAGGGAGCTGGAGGGGGCAGCGGAGCGGCTGGGAGACGCGCTGGAGCAGCTGCAAAGCGCCGTCATCCACAAGGACCCGGAGGGGGAGAAGGAGGCGCTGGAGGCGCTGGGCAGGGCGCTGGCCGATTTGGCCGGCAGCTTCTCCCAGGCCAGCCAGGCGGCGGCGGAGCTGCTGGCCGCCCTCAAGGAGGGCCTGCCCCCGGAGGACGGGGACGTGGAGGCGCTGGCCGCCGCCCTGGCCGCCATGGGCGAGGCGGTCCGTCAGGCGGGGGACAGCCTGTCGGCCCTGGGAGAGAGCCTGGAGCTGAACCGGGACGCCCTGGAGGGGGCGGCGCGGGACCTGGAGCGGGCCGTTCAGGGGCTGAAGGACGCGGCGGACAGCTTCTCCGCCGCGATGGAGGACCTGGGCCGGGCCCTGCTCCGGGCGGAGGGCCTGTCCGGCCCTCTGGGGGACGCGCTGGGACACCTGAGAGATGGGACGGACGCCGCCTCCTCCCTGGGGCGCCGCCTGGAGCGGGCCTTTGAGGAGATGGGCAGGGCGGTGGATATCCTCCGGGACGGCCCGGTGGAGCTGCTCCCCCTGGGGGAGGAGTTCCGGGCGGCGGGGGACGGCCTGTACGGGGCGGTCAGCGGCCTGAGCGGCGAGATGGAGGGACTCCACAGCCAGCTGGATCAGGCCCGAGGCACGCTGTCCGGCGACCTGCGGGCCGTCAGCAGCCAGATGTCCATCGTGTCCGGCCTGATGCTGGACGCCATGGAGGAGGCCATAGACGGAATCCAAAACCCGGAGGTGGTGTCCGACCGCTCCGATCAGGACTTTGAGGTCGTCCGCCAGGGGAAAATTGCCCAGTGCGTCAACACAGGCCCGGTGGACGGGGACCGGAACGTGGGCGGAATCGCGGGATGCGTGTCCATTGAATACGACCTGGACCCGGAGGACGACGTGCAGCGCTTCTCTCCGGGCAGCACCTATGAGACCCGGGCCGTCCTGCTGGAGAACGTCAACCAGGGGAGCGTCACCGCAAAAAAGGACTGCGCCGGCGGCGCGGCCGGCCGCATGGACCTGGGGACGGCAGTCCGGTGCCAGAACTACGGCGGCGTGGCCAGCACCAGCGGCAGCTATGTGGGGGGCGTGGCCGGCTGGTCCCAGGCCCCCATCCGCGCCGGCTTCGCCAAGTGCGTCCTGTCCGGAAGGCGGGACGTGGGCGGCATTGCGGGCTGGGCCGACCAGCTGTACGACTGCCGGGCCATCGTCTCGGTGGAGGAGGGAGACGAGCGGGTGGGCGCCATCGCCGGCAGCGCCGGCCTGGAGGGCGGCCGTATCCGGAACAACTGCTTCCTGGACACCGGGCTGGCCGGGATTGACGGGGTCAGCTATGAGGGGGCGGCCCAGCCCATGGACTACGGCAGCCTGTGCGCCGAGCCGGATACGCCCGCGGCCTTCCTCTCCTTTGCCCTGACCCTGCGCACCGAGGAGGGGGAGGTGGTCTCCGTCATCCCCCTGGCCTACGGCCAGAGCCTGGAGGCGCTGGCACTGCCCCAGCCTCCTGAGCGGGAGGGGTTTTATGGCAGGTGGCCGGAGTTCGGATCCTCCTCTGTCTGCGCCGATATTACGCTGGAGGCGGTCTATACGCCCTGGGCCGCCCTGACGGCCAGCCAGGAAAAGGAGGGGGCGCGGTCCCTGGCCCTGGCGGAGGGGCAGTTCACCGAGGACGCGGTGCTCCATGTCCGCGCCGGGAGCCAGCCCCTGCCGGCCGGGGTTCCGGAGGGCGCGGTGTGGGAGGTGGCCCTGACCGGCACCTCCCTGCCCTCCGACGCGCAGGTCCCTCTGCGGCTTCTGGACGCCCAGGGGAGCGGGACCGTGTGGCAGTATGCGGACGGGCAGTGGCAGAGAGCGGAGGCCGAGGTGAACGGGAGCTACCTGCTGCTGACCATGGAGGGGCTGTCCGGCGTGTACTGCGTGCCGTCCGCCGCTCAGGGCGCGCCGGTGCTTCTGCTGGCCGGCGGGGCGGCGGCGCTGCTGGCGGCCGGGATTGCGCTGTGGATGAAGCGGAAAAAGCGGACGAAAAAGTCCGCGCCGGCCAAGAATCCGCAGTAAGATCCGGTATTGATAACCTCAAGCCGTGCGCCGCCTCCGGAAGACAGGCTCTAAGTTTCACAAAATTTACGCCGCCCCCTTTTCTGTTTTCGCCCTTTTGCCGATATTAAAAAGGAAGGATCTTCTTGAGGAGGGACGGACATGGGCAGTTTCAGCATTTCCGGCACAGGGCCTTCCGCCGTTTGGTACGGCTGCGGTCCCCAAAAACAGACCGCGTCCGGGCAGGGGCCGTCCCCGGACGGGCCCTCCGCGCAGACAGATTCCTGGCAGACGTACTCCTCCCGGCAGGAGGAGAAGGGCCCCTCCATCGCGGAGATGCTGAAGCAGGCCCGGGAAAAGGCCGCCGAGGCCAGGGAGCGGCTGAAGGTGCCGAAAAACTCGGCCCGGTACGGGGACGCGCCTATGATGGCTTACGCCCGCCTGGCCCGGGCAAAAAGCAAGCCGGAGGTCAGCGCCGCCACCGGCTACGCCCGGCGGCAGATTGCCCAGCTGAAGACCGCCATGCGCCAGGATCCGGAAAACGCCGAGCGCATCCGCGCTGCCATCAACCAGCTGCAAAAGGCGGTCAGCCGGGGAAATAAAAAGAAAAAGGACCTGGACCGGGAAAAGCTGATGGAAAGCCGGCGGGCCCGGGCACAGAGGGAGGAAAACCTGCGCAAGGCACAGCATCTGAAGCTGGAGCTGCGCCGCCGCCAGGCCATGCGCGCCATTCGGGAGTCGGGCTACCTGCGGGAGGCCGATGTGGACAATAAACTTCAGGACCACCTCGCCGCCACCCGCATGGAGCTGCGCGCCCAGGCCCAGGGTCTGGCCGCCGCCGCCGCGCCCTCGGTGGAGGCCGCCGTCCAGCAGTATGCCGCCCAGGCCGCGCCCGCCCCCGCTGAGACGGCTGGAATTGACGTCCAGGCGTAAGCGGGCTCGATTGCGGTTCCATGCTTCGGACAAGGCCAGAGAAAACAGTGTTATACCCCGCCGTGAAAGGGGAGGGAGAATGCACATGAAAACCTGCTGTCAAAGCCACAAACGCCTTACTTCTTCAGACGATCCACCTTGGCAAAGTGCTCCT
>JAAWHL010000042.1 GCA_022795855.1 Lawsonibacter sp. | reverse complement strand
GCCATACTTCTCCGCGTATTTCATTAGGGATTGCCTGTACGCCATGTCCTGTGTTATACTCTTGCTCATGAAGGATGTGGCTCCTTTCGGTCTGGTTGGTGTGTAGCAACTCAACTTTAACCGATTTGCCTGCATCCTTCTACTTTTTTCTTCTACTGTCCAATATCTATTGTACTCCTAACAGCACGGGGAATTTTTCACCCGCGGGCGCGGGGATTCCCATGAAGGGCGGCAGGTGAAGTGAAAAAGGCGGCGGGCAGGATGCCCGGGCGCGCGCTTGGGGCCATGACAATGCCCCCTGTGCAGGCTTATTTCCCTGCACAGGGGGCCGTTTCTTTTCCGCTTTTGCCGGCGCGGTTCACATTTCGCCGGCGGCGCTCAATCTGTTACACCAAGGAGAGCGCCGCCTCGTCCGCCACCAGGACGAAGTCGGGGTGGTACTGGAGGATAGAGGCGGGCATTGCGGGCGTAACGGGGCCGAAGAAGGCCTCCTTGACCGCCTTGGCCTTGTTCTCGCCGCTGGCCACCATCACCACCCGGCGGGCCTGGAGAATGTCGCGGACCCCCATGGTGCGGGCGTGGGTGGGCACGTCGTCCAGGCTGGCGAAGAAGCGCTTGTTGGCCTGGCGGGTGCTGTCGGTCAGCTGAATCTGCTGGGTTCCGCAGGAGAAATGGCCGTCCGGCTCGTTAAACCCGATGTGCCCGTTGGGGCCGATGCCCAGCAGCTGAAGGTCCACGCCGCCCAAGGCTCTAATCTGCTCGTCGTACCGGGCGCACTCTGCGGCGGCGTCCGGGGCCAGGCCGTCGGGGATATTGGTATTGGACAAGTCGATATTCACGTGGTCAAACAGGTTGCTCCGCATGAAATAGGCGTAGCTCTGGTCGTGGTCGGGGGCCAGGCCCACGTACTCGTCCAGGTTGACGGTCCGCACCTGGGAAAAGTCCAAATCGCCCTTCTTGTACCACGCAATCAGCTGCTGGTAGGCCCCTACGGGGGAGGACCCGGTAGCCAGCCCCAGCACGCAGCCGGGCTTGAGCACCACCTGGGCGGCAATCAGACGGGCCGCGGCGCGGCTGAGCTCCTGATAGTCACGGGTTCGGATAATTCTCATTGCAAATGCCTCCTAAAGCGAAATCTTTTTTCCATCCACATACACGCCGGCCAGGGCCAGCGCAGGGTCCAGCAGCACCAAATCGGCCCGCTTTCCCGGTTCCAGAGAGCCAATCTCTCCGTCCAGCCGCACGGCCCTGGCAGGGGCCGCAGTGACGGCGGTGACCGCCGCCTCCAGGGGCAGGCCGAAGGAGACCACATTGTGCAGCTCGTCCAGCAGGTTGGAGGAGGATCCGGCCAGGGTGTCGGTGCCCAGCAGGGTGGCCCGGCCGTTTTTCATTTCGATGGGCTGTCCGCCCAGCTCATACTCTCCGTCGGGCATTCCGGCACAGCGGAGGGAGTCGCTGATGATAACCAGCTTTTCCCCGAACAGACGGCGGGCGGCCCGGATGGCGGAGGGGTGGATATGCAGGCCGTCGCAAATCAGCTCGGCGTAAGCTCCGCTGTCAAAGGCGGCGCCGATGACGCCGGGGGCCCGGTGGAGCAGGGAGGGCATCCCGTTGAACAGGTGGGTGGCGTGGGTTGCCCCGGCCCGGTAGGCGGCCATCGCGGTGTCATAGTCGGCGGTGGTATGGCCCAGGGAGACGGCGCACACCTGGGCGACCTGCTCAATGAAGGGCAGAGCGCCCTCCTCCTCGGGGGCGACGGTAACCAGCCGGACCTGCCCGCCGCTGGCCTCGTTCAGCCGGCGGAACAGGTCCGCGTCCGGCTTGTGCAGGTTCTCGGCGGCTTGAGCGCCCCGCTTGGCGTAGGACAGGAAGGGGCCCTCCAGGTGGATTCCCGCGCACTTTGCCCCGTCCTCCGGGCGGACAAAATCCCGGATGGTGTGCATGGCGGGGGTCAGGACCTCCTCCTTCAGGGTCATGGTGGTGGCCAGGAAGGAGGTCACGCCGTGGGCGGCGTAGTGCCGGGCCATTTTGGGCAGGTCCTCCGGCTTTCCGTCAGAGAAGTCGCCCCCCATGGCGCCGTGGGTGTGGACATCCACAAAACCGGGCAGCAGGTAATTCCCCCCCGCGTCCACATCGGCGGGGCCGGCGGCGGGGCCGGCGGCCGTGATGACGCCGTTTTCAAAGGCCAGGGAGCCCTCCTGAAAGCGGCCGTCCAGGAACAGCTTGGCGTTGCCGATGACCATGGCTTACACCTCCGGCAGAGAGGCGGCGGCCACCGACTGGCCCACCCGGCGGAACTTCTCGTCGGGCAGGGCGGGGAAAATCTTCCCGCTGCATTCGGGGTACTCCTCCTCCAGGACGCGCTTGCACTCGGCCAGAATCAGGTCGCCCCCCCTGCCGGACATGACCCGGCCCAGGAGCAGCACGTGCTTGCAGTGATAGAGGTCGTAGTAGTAGGCCAGGGTGTGGCCCAGATAGGTGCCGATGGAGGTATAGACCTGGACCGCGGCGGGGTCGTCCTGGGCCATCAGCCCCTGGACCACCTTCAGCTTCTCGGCGGGAGAGAGGGACTCGTCCAGCCGGATGCCCGCCCGGGGGGCCAGCTTGATGACGCCGTCCTGAGAGAAGTACTTGACGCCGCAGCCGATGTCCCCCGACCACTCGTCCCGCATGGCCTCCGGATTGGCGTCCACGGGGACAAAGGCCAGCTCGTTCAGCCAGCCGGTGATGCGGCCCTCGCTGTCCACATAGCCCACGGCCTCGCTGGTGCCCATGGCAATGCCCAGCACGTTGTTGTCGTTCAGGCTCATGGCGCCGGCCAGTGCGGACACGTCCCCGTCGTTGATGACGCTGTAGGGCACATCGCCGAAGGTGTCGGTAATGGCGCGGATGTAGATGTCCTTCACCTTGGCGTCAAACAGGTCCTTGGGGACCTTCAGGAACAGGGAGGCGTTCATGGTGCGGTTGTCGATGTACACGCCGGCGGAGCTGACGCCCACCGCGTCCACCCGGGGCATGTGCTCCGCAGCGGATTTCAGGGCGGCCACAATGCCGTCGTAGTGGTAATCCGGGTCGGAGTTGGTCTTGGGGAACCAGACCACCTCCTCGGAGTAGACCGGCTCGCCGTCGATGACGGCGGACACCTTGCGGTCGGAGCCGCCTGCGTCAAAGCCGATGCGGCAGCCCTCCAGGTGGCGGCCGATGGCCTTGGGGGCGTCCTTCTCCTGGGGGGGCTCGCTGCACAGCACCACCTCGAAGGGGTGCTCGAACACGTTGGCCATGTAGTCGAAGTCAAAGGCCTGCTCGCCGCCGGCGCTGTAGACCTTTTTCAGATGCTCGTAGACCCCCTGGTCCCCGCTGACGTACACCCGGAAGCCGCCCTTCATCCACAGCATGGTCTTCACCAGCCGCTGGGCGTAGTACCCGTCCGCCTGGGCCATCTCAGGGGTGCCGTGGACAAAGGTGCGGCACACGGCCATCTGTCCGTTGGAGCGCTCCACAGCAAAGGTCACCGGCTTTTTGGCGGTGGAAAGGAAGGCCCGGTTGAATTTGAGGACAGGCATAAACTCAGGGTCTAAGCTGGGCCGATTTTTTACCTGAAACTGAACTCCGTACCGATTCAAAGTAAATCGCCTCCTACAAAATAGTAAAAAATATTGCGGTCGGTGCCTTTGCTGGGTATAATAGGGGTGGAGCGGGGCGCAGGCGCTGGAATTTGGATATCATGCCAAAGATAATTGCATTATAACACATAATTTCGTCTTTGTCACCTGAAAAATGAAAAATTTTTCTGGTGCAAGAATGAATTGAAAAAACTTTTTAATCATGATATGATATCAGGCAGAAGGAGATTCCCCTATTCAAAATATAAGGAGCTGAAACGGAATGGAGACAGAGAAACTGCAGGAAATCCGAGGCTGGATTAAGGCGGAGCTGGAGCGCAGCGCGGCGTTTTGGCTGAAGTACGGCCTGGACCGGGAGCACGGCGGGGTTTATACCTGCCTGGACCGCAGCGGCACGCTCTTTTCCACAGACAAAAGCGTGTGGATGCAGGGCCGGTGCGGCTGGACCTACGCCTACCTGTGCCATGTGTACGGCAAGCGGGACGAGTGGATGCAGGCCAGCAAAAGCTGTCTGGACTTTATGGAAAAGCACTGCATCAACCGCGCCGCCGGGAACCGGATGTACTTCACCGTCACCGCCGACGGCCGGCCCCTGCGCCAGCGGCGCTACTGCTTCTCCGAGGGGTTCTACGCCCTGGCCAACGCGGAGTACTACGGCCTGACCGGGGAAAAGGAGTACATCGAGCGGGCCCGCCGGGCCTATGACCTGATTTGGAACCTGAACAACGGCCTGATTGCCGACCCCACCGGCATGGGCCCCAAGACCATCCCCGAGACCCGCACCGGCCGGGCCCTGGGGGACCCGATGATTTATTTGAACGTCACCGCCGTCATGCGCCGGTGCGACCCGGAGCAGCGGGAGCTCTACGACGAGCGGGCGGCGGCCTGCGTGGAGACCATTTTCAAGTACCACCACAAGCCGGAGCTGAAGTGTACCCTGGAGACCGTGGGCCCCGACGGGGAATTCATGTCCGACATCTCCGCCGGCCGCTTTGTCAACCCCGGCCACGACATCGAGTGCTCCTGGTTCCTGATGGAGCAGGCCAACTACACCGGGGACAAGGCCCTGCGGGAAAAGGCCATGGAGGTGTTCGACATGGCCATCGCCAACGGCTGGGACGAGGAGTACGGCGGAATCCTGTATTTCATCGACTGCAAGGGCTTCCCGCCGGAGGCCTACGAGCACGACATGAAGCTGTGGTGGCCCCACAACGAGGCCATGATTGCCAGCCTGATGATGTACCGGGACAGCGGGGACGGGAAGTACCTGGAGTGGTTCTATCGGATTATCGACTACTGCCGCACCTATTTCGCCGACCCCGAGTACGGGGAGTGGTACGGCTATCTCCGCCGGGACGGAAAGCCCACCCAGCCCGCCTGCAAGGGCTGCACCTTCAAGGGGCCCTTCCATGTGCCCCGCGCCCTGATTATGGTGGACACCCTGCTTGGAGAACTGCTGAGCCGGCAGTAGGCGCCGCACGGGGGCCCTGCCGGAAACCAAAGAAAAGGAGGCCCCCAGTGAGCCATAACGTGTTTGAGACTATCAGCAGCCAGTATTTTCAGCTGACCAATTCGGAAAAGAAGGTGGCCGACTATATCCTGGGCCACCGTATCGACGTGCAGTATATGTCCATCTCCGAGCTGGCGGAGGAGTGCGCCGTGGCCGACGCCACCATCTCCCGCTTCTGCCGCCGGCTGGGAATCTCCGGCTACAACGCCTTCAAGCTGGAGCTGGCCAAGGCCTCGACCCAGTCCGCCGCGCCGGTTTCGGTGGACGGGCTGGACCGAGGAGACAGCTGCGCCCAGTCCTGCAAACGGGCCCTGGGCGAGAGCGTGGCCGCCCTGGAGCAGACCGTCCACCTGCTGGACCCCGGCCAGGTCCGCCGGGCGCTGGAGCTGATTCAGGGGGCCGGCAGGGTGGTGTGCATGGGCCAGGGGGGGTGCATGGTCATCGCCCAGGAGGCCTGGAGCATGTTCTCCACGGTCTCGCCCAAATTCCAGTTCGTGCCCGACTCCCACCTGCAAATCAGCACCGCCGCCGTCATGTCCCCCAAGGACGTGGTGCTGTACTTCTCCTTCTCCGGCTCCACCCGGGACCTGCAGGACCTGCTGGAGGTGGCCCGGGAGAAAAAGGTGAAGGTGATTCTAATCTCCCGCTTCCCCAAGTCCCCCGGGGGGCAGATGGCGGACGTGGTGCTTCAGTGCGGCGCCAACGAGGGCCCCCTTCAGGCCGGCTCCGCCACGGCCCGCATGGCCCAGCTGTTCGTGCTGGAGGTGCTCTTCCTGGAGCTGTGCCGGAGCAGCCCCGCCCAGGTGGAAAAATACCAGGAGAGCATCGCCGAGGCAGTGGCAAAAAAGCATCTGTAACGGGGCGGAGCACCCCTCCGGAAACCGAAAGGAAAGGATTGGTTACAATGGACTACGCAAAGGAATCCCTGCGCCTCCATGGGCAGTGGAAAGGAAAAATTGAGGTGACGGCCACCGTGCCCGCCGACAGCAGGGACGCACTCTCCCTGGCCTACACCCCCGGGGTGGCCCAGCCCTGTCTGGAAATTCAGAAGGACCCCTCCCAGAGCTACGAGCTGACCCGCCGGCACAACCTGTGCGCCGTCATCACCGACGGGACCGCCGTTCTGGGGCTGGGCGACATCGGCCCTGAGGCCGGAATGCCCGTGATGGAGGGCAAGTGCGTGCTGTTCAAGACCTTCGGCGGGGTGGACGCCTTTCCCCTGTGTGTGAAAACCAAGGACGTGGACCAGTTTGTGGAGACGGTATACAACATCTCCGGCTCCTTCGGCGGCATCAATCTGGAGGATATCGCCGCGCCCCGGTGCTTCGAGATTGAGCGGAAGCTGAAGGAGAAGTGCGACATCCCCATCTTCCACGACGACCAGCACGGCACCGCCATCATCACCCTGGCCGGCCTGCTCAACGCCCTGAAGGTGGTGGGCAAAAAGAAGGAGGAGGTCAGGGTTGTCACCTCCGGCGCGGGGGCCGCCGCCGTGTCCATTGTCCGGCTGCTGCTGTCCGCCGGGTTCCAAAACGTGACCATGTGCGACCGGAAGGGCGCCATTTACGCCGGCCGGGAGGGCCTGAACTGGATCAAGGAGGAGATGGCCCAGGTGACCAACCTGGAGAAGCGGGCGGGCTCTCTGGCCGAAATGCTGAAGGGGGCCGATATCTTCATCGGCGTGTCCGCCCCCGGAACCGTCACCACGGAGATGGTCCGAACCATGGCCAAGGACGCTGTTGTCTTTGCCTGCGCCAATCCCACCCCCGAGATTTTCCCCGACGACGCCAAGGCGGGCGGCGCGGCGGTCATTGCCACCGGGCGCAGCGACTTCCCCAACCAGATTAACAATGTGCTGGCCTTCCCCGGCATCTTCCGCGGGGCCTTTGACGTGCGGGCCGGCGATATCAATGAGGAGATGAAAATGGCCGCCGCCGGGGCGCTGGCCGGCCTGGTCTCCCCTGAAGAGCTGTCCGCCGACTACATCATCCCCCAGGCCTTTGATCCCCGGGTGGCTCCCGCCGTGGCCAAGGCCGTGGCGGAGGCGGCCCGCCGGTCCGGCGCGGCCCGGATTTAACCGCAGCCCTTCCGAGCGCAGGCCAAGGCCGCCCGCTTCGCCCAGCAGCCTCAGCAGGCCGGGGCGGCCCCGGGATATCGGGAGAAGCCTGTCTCACCCATTCAAAGAACCCGGATACTCTCTTCGAGTATCCGGGTTTTGATTGCCTGAATTCTATCTCCGGAAATTCATGTTGAATTTCTGGTAGTACCTCAAAATCTGTTCATCAAGGAGCTCGGCGACCTCTTGGGCGGATCTGGGCGAGTACCAGAGACGCCATGTTCCATAATCAAAAACATCGCTATACCCATTCTGCTTGGATACTTTGAATTCCTGATAGAGAAATTCCTTGTTCTCCTCATAAACGACGCCCTGAGCCGCATCATCAAGCACACTTTGCCGCATATTATACAGGGAAAAATAATATTCCACATCCCAGAGCATCAGTGTGTACTTGTCCACTGACATTGATTTGCAGTCTATGCCGGATACCTCCAGCGCTTTTATGAAGCTGCTGTAGTGGTACAGCTCCCGAGCAAGATATATTTTGTAAAACAGTTCCAGGGAATGGGCATTATCTCTGATATCAGTAAAAGACGGGTTGTCTTTTTCCGCGTCCTTTTTCAGGTTTTCCTGAATGACGGCGCAAATTTTTTCTACCTCTGCCACGTCATCATTTTCGGAAAGGAACTGACGCTCCTCCGCAGCCGCAGAAATAAGTTCCAGTTCATCAAACGTCTGGGCAAGCTGTTCGTCCAGGCTGTCCAGCGTCTGCTTCAGCCGGAGGCTTTCTGCGCTCATATCCCGGTACAGCGCATCAGTCGCAGCTTCAGGAGCTCCGGGGAGGAAAAAGGCGGCTACCTTCTTCCCATAGGCCGCGGGAGACCCCGCCGAGGCCGCAGACCAAGTCAGAGCGGCAGTGAAGAGAATCACAGCGGTCCAGAGAAGCGTCCTTTGAACTGCGGAATTTGGAATCCAATCCCTGCAAAAATACAGGATTACGCCGCCTGCGCCGGACACCAGAAGCAGCAGCCTTAAACCCAGACCGGGCGCGGCCTGTGCCAGAATCCCAATCAGGATGACAGCGGCAGCCGAGAAAATAATCTGCGTATATTTTTTGTTTTTCATCTGTATCATCCGCACCTCCTGTCCTAAGCGGCCGGCCTGGAGAAGTTCAGTACAAATCGTTTATAATAGTTCATAATGTGATCCGCCAAAATACGCTCCAATTCCCGGGCAGTCTTGTTTTCATAGCTAAAGTTCCACTCCCTATAGTCAGACAGGTCGCTGTACTCGTTCATATTTTCCATTTTATGGTCATCAAAATACAGTTTCTTTTCCGCATAAAAGGTGTCGTCTTTCCAATCCTTCTCCAGCGCTTTTTTCATGGAGTAAATATTATAGAGATTCTCTATGTCCCATATCAACAAGGTATACTCGTCTATCCCTAACGCCTGGCAGTCAATTCCATAGATTTGAAAGGCTTTGACTATGCTGCTGTAATGCCAGATTCTCTCATAAAGCCGCATTTTATAAAACAGCATCACCGTACCGCTGTCCGTTGTTATGCCGGGAAAAGATTGTTCAATGACCTCTTTATCCTGCTCCATTTTATCCAACACGGCCTGAACCTCATCCGGGTCGCTTGCTGTGGATAAAAGCGCCTGGGACTGCATCATTTCAGACAGCTCTTCCGCCGTTTTGGATGCTCCGTCAATATCGCTCCAAAGGGCCGCAAGCGACGCTTCACTGCCGCTCCGGTTCTGCCAATACAGCTCTTCCGGCGTTGGCATCTCCTCCGCCCCGTCCTGAGCGGTTCCTCTGATCCGCTCCAGCGCCTCCGACGGAAATCCCGGAGCGGCAACGCACACTACCAGGGTAAGGATCAGTCCGGCGTTTACCAAATAAGAAATATACCTCACGCCGCGGCGTCCTGTCTCCTGCCCCACAAAATAGAAACTGATAGCTACGATTGCAAGAAGAGCAAAGGCCAGCCCCGCCACAGGACTTGGCAGCAAGCCCGGGAAAACTGCCGATAGTAAAGTAACTGCATAGGATATAATCGCCCCTGCATTTTTCCGCATTCTACACCCCTCATTTCTGCTTTCTCTCTCGATTGATACCTCTGCTTTCTCCGCTGCTTTTCCAAGATTATACTACAGAATCCGCCAGAATTCAATATAGGAATTTTCTTACAGCTTCCGTCCCATCCCTGCCCCGCTCCCGCATGGCGGCTTGGAATCTTTTTCTCCGCCCCATTGCATTTTCCTCAATTTCCGGTATAATGACAGAAGAATCCTACCAGGCCCAGCCGGTAAAATTGGAGGTACGCCGCATGTCACACACTGTCATTCCTCAGGGATACCGCTCCCTGCTCTCCCTTTACGAGACCCAGAAGGCAATCGGCCTGCTCAAGCGTCTGTTTGAGGACAGCCTGTCCGGCGCACTGCGCCTGCACCGGGTGTCCGCTCCCCTGTTTGTTTCCGCCGCCTCCGGCCTGAACGACGACCTGAACGGGGTGGAGCGGCCGGTCGCCTTTGAAATCAACCAAGTGGAGGACACCGCTCAGGTGGTTCACTCCCTGGCCAAATGGAAGCGCCTGGCCCTGAAGCGCTACCAGTTTCACCCAGGCGAGGGGCTGTACACCGATATGAACGCCATCCGGCGGGACGAGGAGCTGGACAACCTCCACTCCGCCTATGTAGACCAGTGGGATTGGGAGAAGATTATCCGGCCGGAGGAGCGAAACGCCGACACGCTGAAGCAGGCTGTTTCCGCCATTGTCCAGGCCCTGACCGAGACCCAGACCTTCCTGCGCAGCGTGTTCCCCCAGCTGTGCGTCCTGCCCCGGCTTTCTTCCCAGGTCACATTCCTCACCGCCCAGGAGCTGGAGGACCGCTGGCCCGGGCTGACCCCCCGCCAGCGGGAAGATGCCGCAGCGAAGGAGTACGGCACCGTGTTTTTGATGGGCATCGGCGGCGCACTGCGTTCCGGCGCGCCCCACGACGGCCGGGCTCCCGACTATGATGACTGGAATCTGAACGGCGACCTCCTTTTCCACGACAGCGTCAACGGCCGCGCCATGGAGGTGTCCTCCATGGGCATCCGGGTCAGCCCGGAGTCTCTGGACCGCCAGCTGACCCTGGCCGGCTGCGACAGCCGCCGGGCGCTGCCCTTCCATAAAATGCTTTTGTCCGGCCAGCTCCCCCTGACGATGGGGGGCGGTATCGGCCAGTCCCGGGTGTCCATGCTGCTGCTGGGCAAGTGCCACATCGGCGAGGTACAGTCCTCTCTGTGGGACGCGGAGACCCTGCGAATCTGCGAGCAGGCAGGGGTTGCGCTCCTTTAACCCGGCGGAGGCGGGCGCTCCGGCTGAACCGCCCCCGGGCGCGTTGCTTGCAGGGCCGGGGCGGCCGGCCGCCCTATTGGCGTTTTTCTTTCATACTGTCTGATTTTCCCTCCCGCACGGGAGGGAAAATTTTTTGTCCGCCCCCTTGACAGCGGAGGAAAACGTGTTATACTGTACATATAGTATATATACAGTATTCCGAAAGGGAGGGCGCTCCCCCCAAAATGCACCGGACCGATGCGCAGGCCGGCAGCAGATTTGGGTTAGGACGCTTTAGAAACGGCAATGAATATTATTATCAGCAATTCCAGCGGAAAACCTATTTACGAGCAGATTGCCGACCAGATTAAGGAGCAGATTATGGCCGGGGCGCTGCCGGCGGGGGAGGCCCTGCCGTCCATGCGCCTGCTGGCCCGGGAGCTGCGAATCTCGGTCATCACCACCAAGCGGGCCTATGAGGAGCTGGAGCGGGACGGCTTTCTGGAGAACGTTCCGGGCAAAGGCTGTTTCGTAGCCCCCCAGAACCGGGAGCTGCTGCGGGAAGCCCGGCTGCGCAAGGTTGAGGAGTACCTCTCTCTTGCGGTGTCGGAGGCCCGCAGGGGGGCTTTCTCCCTGGAGGAGCTCCATGAAATCCTGGACTTATTGTATAAAGGTGAATAATTATGACAAATAGTATTGAAGTCCGCGGGCTGAACAAGCAATTTGACAGCTTCGCCCTGAAAGATATCTCCCTGACGCTTCCCGGCGGCTCCATCATGGGGCTGATTGGGGAGAACGGCGCGGGGAAAACCACCACCATCAAGTGCATCCTGAACCTGATTCGTCGGGACAGCGGGCAGATTACCCTGCTGGGCTATGACAGCCAGCGGGAGGAGCACCTGGCCAAGCAGGACGTAGGCGTGGTGCTGGACGAGTGCTTTTTCCACGACCCCCTCCGGCCCAAGGATGTGGACAAAATCCTTGCCCCGGTATTCCGGAACTGGGACACCGCCCTGTTCCGGCACTATCTGGACAAATTCCAGCTGCCGGAGGGAAAGCGCGTCAAGGAGTTCTCCCGGGGGATGAAGATGAAGCTCTCCCTGGCCGCCGCCATGGCCCACCACCCCAGGCTGCTGATTCTGGACGAGGCCACCGCCGGCCTGGACCCCGTGGTCCGGGACGAGATTCTGGACGAGTTTTTGGGCTTTATCGGGGATGAGGACCACTCCATCCTAATCTCCAGCCACATCACCAGCGACCTGGAAAAGGTGGCCGACTACATCACCTACCTTCACCGGGGACAGGTGGTGCTCTCCGACGCCAAGGACGTGATTCTGGAGGACTATGGCCGTCTGGCCTGCTCCGCCCAGGACCTGTCCCAGGTGGACCCGGAGGACCTGATCCGGGTGCGCCGGGGCTCCTTCCAGTGCGAGGCCCTGGTGGCCGGCCGGAGCGCCTTCGCCCGGAAATACCCCTGCCTGCTGGTGGAGCGGGTGGGCCTGGAGGACATTATGCTGTTTATCGGAAAGGGTGAGTGAATCATGACCGGACTGCTGATTAAAGATATGCTGGTTTCCCTGAAGACGCTGAAGGCCTACGCCACGGTAATGGGCTTCTATGTCCTGATGGCGCTGCTGGATATCTTCCAGCTGGGCTTCGCCGCCTCCTTTATCTCTATCATGATGGTGATGCTGCCCATCGGAGCTTTTTCCTATGACGAGGCAGCCAAGTGGGACCGCTATGCCATGTCGCTGCCCCTGAAGCGCAGCCAGATTGTGGCCGGGCGCTACCTGTACACTCTGGTGGTGGTGCTGGCCGCCCTGGCCTTCACCTGCTTTGCCAGCCTGCTGCTGTCCCAGGTCAAGGACGTAAACCTGCTGGAGACCCTGTCCTCCGCCGTGGTGTCTGCGGGAATCGGCCTGCTGATCGCCGACATCCTCCTGCCCCTGAGCTACAGGCTGGGGCCTGAGCGGGCCCGTCCCTTCCTCTACGCGGTAGTCTTTGTGCCCTTCATCGCCCTGTTTCTGGCCGCCCGGGCAGGGCTGTTCGGCGCCGTTGACCTGTCTTGGCTGGACCGGCTGGTTGACAGCAGCCCCGCCGCAGTCTTGGGCGTCTTCTCTCTGGTTCCTCTGTTGGGCTTTGCGGGGATGCTGGTTTCCTACCTGATCTCCTGCCGCATCCTGGTCCGGAAGGAGGTTTGATATGAAAAATCCGGCAATCCGCCCTGTGTGCTGCTATGTGGACAACCGGGCGGAGAGCCCCGGCCAGCAGGAAGCGCTTTTCCGGAAATTCGGATCATAAAAGGGGCCGTCCCGCAGGACGGCCCCTCTCGTTTTATGAAATCCCCCGCTGGTCCCAGAAGGTGAAGGTAAACTGAATCTCCTCCGCCGTCTCTACCGTCAGCTTCCCCTGATACAGATCCTCCAGCACCGCCAGCTCCTGAAACCTCTGGCTGGGGAGGCAGAAGAGCAGCACCCCGCTGTCGGCCAGCAGGTAGTGCTCTATCTCCTCAGTATCCCGCATTCCGCTGGCCCAGAAGAAGTGCTCCCCCCCGGCGTCTACGGTGCCCCGGGGGATGACGGTACACCCCTCGCCGGCCAGGCCGCACTCATTGACCAGATAGCGGCACACATCGGGCCCCAGATTGGTATGGTACAGGGAGACGGCGTACTCAGGGTCAAACTCCTCCCGGAAGGAGAGGTAGCTGTAGAAGGTCAGTCCCTTGAAGCGCAGCATCAGCTCAAATTCCGGCAGGAGCGTCTGATACCAGCCCTCCGCCTTCAGCTGCTCTATCAGCTCGCCCAGGGCGGCGATGCCCTCCTCCGCCCCGGTCAGGGGCAGATCCAGCTGGAAGGCCCCGGGGGAGGACCCGTACCCGGGGACATAGCCGTGGGCGCTGTCGTAGCTGATGTCGTAGCCCCACTCCTGCGCGAAGCGCTCAATCGCCTGCATCATCAGGTGCTCGGTGTAGTTGGTCTCATAGCCCGGCTTTCCCTTTTCCAGGTCCCGCTCCCCGTCCGGGTCGGCCAGGAAAAGGAGCTCCGGCTCGTCCTCCGGGGCGAAGGCGTTGGAGTGAGAGCCCTCCTCCCAGAAGTACCGGAAGGGCCGGCCGAAATCCTCCTCCAGCCAGACGCATATCTGCTCCTGCCAGGGGCGCTCCGGCTCCGGCTCGGTTTCCGCCCGGGGCCGTACCCACCAGACCGCCAGCAGGGCAGCGCAGACCACCGCGAGCTGAATCGCAATGGTACTCAGGTTCCGCTTCCGGTTCAGACTGGGCCCCCCCGGCTTTCCGTCCACCCGCCGCCGGGGGGAGAGCAGCCGGTGCAGCCGCTGATAGAAGGCGCTTACCTGTCCCGACTCAAAGCCGTAGGCCAGAAAGAAGGTCAGCCGGATCTCGGGAGAGAGGCCGGGGTGCTGTTCCAAAAAGTCCTCCAGGCCGAAGACAAAGTCGGGCTCCCCCTTGGCGCGCTGGAACACCGGGCTGTCGCAGAAGCGCTTCCACTCCAGCACCGGGGCCCCCGATTCCCGGAGCAGGTCCAGCGCGTGGAGGGCGGCCATCACTGCGGCCCAGTTCTCCTCGTTGGCCTGGGCCCGGGCCCGCTGCTGTCGCTCCTGAGCCCGGTAACGCTCCCGGTTTTTCTCCCGGTTGGCCTGAATGCGGCGGCGCAGGGCCTCGGCCTGCTGGGCCTCCCCCTCGGCGAACAGCCGCTCAAAATCCCAGTCCGTTCCCTGCTCCTCCTGCCGGGGGGCCGGCTGGGGCCGGGGCCCAGCCTCCTCCTGTCCCATCAGGCCCTCATAGTCCCAGCCTTCCTTCTCCTGCTCTGGGCCGGCCTCTGCCGCCCCTTGGCCATCCGGCAGGCCTGGCGGTAAGCGCCGTGCAGGCGCTGAAAGCCCTCCGGGTCCTCCTCCGGGTGGGTTTCCTTCAGCCGCTGGGCGTAGGCATGGCGGATTTGAGCCAGATCCGCCGGACCGGGCAGTCCCAGCTCGCTCCAGGGCCAGCTCATGACTCCTCCGGGGGAATCAAGTCCTCCGGGTCAGGCATGGAGGCATCCCCCACATAGTCCTCCACCAAATCAAAAAAACGCTCCATTTTCCGTCCCGCTTTGGCTACCCGCAGGGGCTCCTGGCTGGACAGCTGGTCCTGATACCAGTCCAGCATCCGGGCCACCCGCTCCCGCAGCTCCCCCACGGTGACGGCGAACAGCCGCTCGCCCCGGGCCAGCAGGGCGCGGGGCCCCACCTGCTCCCGGGGGTGGAGCTTCAGGCCCTCCAGCTCCTTCAGCCGGCGCTGTACCTCCTCCTGGCTCATGTCCTTATTCTGGAGCACCAGACGGGACATGCGCCCCGCCTCGTTGGCCGCCTCCACCTCCAGCAGGCCGTTGATATCGTAAGTAAAGCGGACCCGCACCGACTGCTGTCCCCGGGGCGCCGGAGGGACAGGCAGCTCCAGGCGGCCCAGCAGGGTGTTCTCCGCGCAGTAGCGGTTTTCCCCCTGATAAATCTGAATCTCCACCTCCTTCTGGTTGTCCCGGGCGGTGTAGTAGACCCCCATCTTGCTGCTGGGCAGCACGCTGTTGCGCTCAATCAGGGGGGACATCAGGTGGCGGCTGGGCTCGTTCTCGTTATAGGAGGCGATGCCCAGCGTGAAGGGGCACACGTCGGTCAGCACCAGCTCCCTCAGCCCGGACGCCCGCGCCTTCATCCCCGCGCAGATGCCCGCGCCCAGAGCAATGGCGGTATCGGGGCGGCTGTCCTCCGCCGCCTCCATGCCCAGAAACCGGCTGATGTACCGGCGCACCACCGGCATATGGCTGCTGCCCCCCACCATCACCAGGTCGTCCAGCTCCCGAGCCGACACCCCCGCGTCCAGAAAAACCCGCTGGATGGGCGCGGTGAGACGGCGGAACAGCGCGGCGCACTTGCGGATGACCCACTCGTGCGTCAGAGTGAGAGAGGCGGCAATCTCCCCGTCGTCCACCGCCATAATCACCGGCTCCTGGAGGGTCAGGGCAATCTTGCACCGCTCCGCCTGCCCCACAATCATCTCCTGCCGCCGGGGGGTGAGGGCGTCAAAGTCCACGCCGCAGTCCTCACAGAAGGCCTTGGCAATGGCCAGGTCGAAGTCCTGCCCCCCCAGCCGGTTGTCCCCGCTGACCGCCGTGACGCTGACCACGTTTTCAAACCGCTCCACCAGGGACACGTCCAGAGTGCCGCCCCCCAGGTCAAAGACCAGACACAGCTTGCCGGCGTCCCCCTCGCTGATGTGTCCCGCCACCGCGGCGGCGGAAGGCTCGTTCACCAGACGCTCCACCTTCAGCCCCGCCAGAGCCGCCGCCCGCTTGGTGGCCGCCCTCTGGCTCTCGGTGAAGTACGCCGGTACGCTGACTACCGCCTCCTCCACCTCCCCGCCCAGGTAGGCCCGGGCATCCTGAAGCAGGCTGCGCAGCACCAGAGAGGACAGCTCCTCCGGCGTGAACGCCCGGCCGTCCAGCAGATACTGCTTTTTGGTCCCCATAAAGCGTTTGAAATGGGCCGCCGTGAGCTCCGGATGCGTAATCAGCCGCTCCCGGGCCGCCCGTCCCACCAGAACGGCGCCGTCCTCATCCACACTCACCACGCTGGGGGTCAGATACTCCCCCAGCGCGTTTGGAATCAGCTCGCTCCTCCCGCCGCGCCATACAGCGGCAAGGCTGTTGGTGGTGCCCAAATCAATTCCGATAATCGCCATAAGGTCTCCTCCCGTGTGCTCAGAATCCTTGCTGGTATTATAGCGCGGACAGCGGGAAATTTCAAGCGGGGAGGGCCCGCCGTGCGCCGCAGGCAGCGGGCCGCAGCCCTTTGCCGAAAAGGCAATTGCCTGCTTGCAGTCTATGTTTCACATCTCTCAGCACACCGGCCGGCGGGCCTTTGCCGCCATTCGGCATACTTCGAGATGTTGCGCAGGCTCTAAGAAAGCGGCGGACCGGTTTGGTCCACCGCTTTCCGGCCTAATCCAGCTCTATCGCGTCTACGGGGCAGCTGTCCGCCGCCTCCCCCGCCTGCTCCTCCCAGCCGGGAGGGACCAGGTCCTCCAGGGCGGCGGCGGTCCCCTCGCCGGTCATGGTGAATACCTCGGGACAGATGTTGGCGCACATGCCGCATCCGATGCAGTTTCCATTCACACGAGCTTCCATATCAAAACAGCTCCTTTCTTGGTGTCAGGAACAGTCTTTCCAAAGGGGCCGCACTTTATGCAAAAAACGGAAACGCGCGGGCGGAGGATAGAAAAACCGCCTGCGGCGGCAGGCGGGCGGAGCGTCAGGACTTGAAGGCGAAAAAGCGCTGTCCGAAATAGTTCAGGACCACAAACAGGCCCGAGCCGGCCAGCATGGTCAGGTTGCCCCGGAGCTGCCCGCTGAGCTCCAGCTCTCCCAGCACCCAGCCCACCGCCGGCCTGGCCAGCCCGTAGGCCAGCAGGTAGCACAGGGAGATGTTCAGCACAAAGCGCAGCACCACCCCCGGCCCCTTTTCCCGGCTGCGGAAGGTGAAATGCTTGTTGAGAAAAAAGCTGACGATGCTGCCCGCGGCATAGTTGGCGGCGGAGGACAGCCAGTAGCCCGCGTCCCCCCAGGCGTGGAGCCCGGCCAGATTGTACAGCCCGAACATCACCCCGCATCCCACCAGGGTATTGACGACGCCCACCAGCAGGAAGCGGAACAGCGTGGGGTCAAAAATCTGTTTCAGCTTACTGAGCATTTTGTGTTCCTCCGCAGCGCTCGGCCACGATATAGCGGGGCCGGTCCTTGATCTCCTCGTAAATTTTCGCGATGTAGTAGCCGATGATGCCCAGGCAGATCATCAGGATGCTGCCGATCAGCAGAATGAGCAGAATGACGGTGGTGAACCCCTCCAGCGCCTGGCCGGACAGCTTTTTCCAGAACGAGTGGAGGCCCAGCACCAGGGAGGAAATCAGCACCAGCACGCCCAGCACGGTGACCACGTGCAGCGGCGCAGAGGAGAAGGCGGCGATGTTGGTCAGCGCGTAGCGAATCAGCGCAGCCAGGGGCCACTTGGAGGAGCCGGCCGCCCGGGGCTGCACCTCGAACTCCACCTGGGCGGTCTGAAATCCAATCCAGGAGGACAGCGCCCGGAAGAAGGCGTTCTTCTCCCGCATGGCCACCAGAACATCCACCGCCCGCCGGTCCAGCAGCTTGAAGTCGGAGGCCCGGGACATGTCAATGCCGGTGGCCCCGCTGATGGCGGAGTAAAATCCCCGGGCGGCCAGAGTGTGCAGGGGGTTCTCCCGGCCCCGGTCGGTTTTGACCCCCTCCACCACCTGATAGCCCTGCTGCCAGAGGCGGTACATCTGCACCAGCTTCTCCGGCGGGTGCTGCAGGTCGCAGTCCATCACGGCGCAGCAGTCCCCCTCTGCGCTCGCCAGTCCGGCGAAAATCGCCGCCTCCTTGCCGAAGTTGCGGGAGAAGCGCAGGCCCCGGGCCGGGCAGAGCAGCGCCGCGTCCTGGATGGCGTCCCAGGTGCCGTCCCCGGAGCCGTCGTCCACAAAAAGCAGTTCAAAGGGGATGCCGGCCTCCTTCAGCACCTGGGAAATGGCCTGGGCGGCCATGGGGACGGAGAGGCGCTCCTGATAGGCGGGGATAACCACCGTCAAAAGGCCGGGCGTATGGTCTGGCATGGTCATGAGATCATCTCCTTTGCTGGTCGTCAGGCGAGGGCCTCTGACGCCAGCTCAAAATAACCGTTCCGGTTTTCGTCCTCCCAGATGCGGCCCAGAACAGGGCCGGAGGCGTAGGATACCGTATACTCGTGCTCCCCGGTCTGCTCCAGCCAGAGGGGATGGAGGGAGTCGCCGTCGTAGTAGTACAGCGCGTCAAAGGTCTCCGGCCGGTTGCTCTCGCAGTTCCAGGCCTGGTACATTACGCCGGTGTGCAGGGGGGAGACAGAGGGCCCGGGCTCCGGCCGGACAGCGGCCAGCAGGCCAGCCAGGGCCCAGTCGCTCTCGGTACAGCCGATGATGTGGCCGTGATAGAAGAAGTTCTGGTCGGGCAGGTAGGTCTCCTCCAATCCCAGCACCCCGACCCGGGAGGAGGGCGAAACCCCCGACAGGTCGCGGATGACGACCTGGGCCACATGCTGGTCGCAGAGATAGGTATCCCGGTAGTCCTTCAGCTCAGACAGGCAGGCCACGCAGAAAATCAGAGCGAGGACGCCGGAGAGCAGGGCGCAGGGCTGCCGCCAGCCGCCCCGCAGACGGCCGAGCAGAAGCTGAAAAAAGCCGTCGGCCATCAGCCCCAGGCCCACCAGGGACATGGAGGCGCCCCGCATGGGAATCCAGCCCTCGGACAGGACAAAGAACAAAGACAAAGGCGCCAGCGCCAGCAGAAATCCCGCCAGAATGGCCCACCCTGGAGAGAAGCGCGCGCGGGCCTGGCGGCCGTCCTCCTCCCGCTCCGCCCTTCTGCCCAGAACCAGGGCCAGAGCGGCGCAGCACGCCAGCGCCGCCAGGAGCCAGGGAATCCTCTGAAGCGCCAGCGGGATCCCCCGCCAAAAGCCCTTGAAGAGGGTCAGCGCGCCGCCCGCGGCGAAGACGCCGCCCAGCTGGCGGATGATTTTCGGGAAAAAGGCCTTCCAATAATAGGGGGTGATGGGCAGAATCAGCCCGGCCCGGCTGGAGTACACCCCGGAGTTGGCCATTACCTTGGTGTAGAGGAGGTAAAGCGCCATGGCGGCCAGCGACCACAGGGCCGCCAGAACCCGGCGGCCGTGCCGTTTCCATTCCAGCAGGGCGATGCCCAGCACGAACGTAACCGACAGAACGCCGCACTGCTCATAGAAACCAAAGGGGAGCAGCTGGAGGGGGAGGTACAGCGCCATCAGCAGCGGCCGGCCGGTGTCCAGCCATTTGGCAAAGACCCAGGCCGCCAGCACGCCGAACAACAGCCCCACCACCACCCGGGAGGAGGCGGAAACCCAGTACAGCCCCTCCATGCCCAGGGGGAGAAAGCAGGCCAGGGCGTAGAAGACCGGGCCTACCCGGAAGTACCTCCCCAGCAGGCCTGCGGCACACAGCACATAGGCGGTGTACATCGCCGACAGGATGAGTACGGCCAGAATCATGTGGTCGAACAGAGGGCCCCAGAGGAAGAAATCGGCCGCGCCCGCCAGAGGCCTGCTGGCCAGCAGGCCCACTGCCTGGGCAAGGGCCAGAAAGCTGCTGGAGCTGGGGTAGTTGTGGTATTGGATATAGTCGTCCTGCTGGGGGTAATAGGTGAAGCCAAAGGCGCAGTAACGCAGCAGAAACAGGGCAAAAATCAGCGCAAAAAGCGCCAACCCCCCCCGTCGGGAGGCGGCAGATGACCGTGAAGACATGAAGATTCCTTTCTGCGGCGAGGCAGTATGATTTTGTGTGTCAAACATTGTACCATATGCTGGCGAAAAAAACCATACTTCGGCAGAAAAATGTTTGCGCCGGGAGAGGAAATGGTTTATACTGACTGCCAGAGAACAAGAGAGGGGCGATTGCATGAAGGAGCTGACCTTTGCGGTGCCCACCCTGTTCGGGGTGGAAGGGCTGTGCGCCGACGAGCTGCGGCGGCTGGGAATGGGGGAGGTCCGGGCAGAGAACGGCCGGGTGCTGTGCGCCGGAACCGAGGCGGACCTGCCCCGGCTGAATCTGAATCTGCGCACAGGGGAGCGGGTGCTGCTGGTGCTGGGCAGCTTTCCGGCGGACAGCTTTGACGCCCTGTTTGAGGGCACCCGGGCCCTGCCCTGGGAGATGTTTATCCCCCGGGAGGGGCAGTTCCCGGTGAAGGGCCACAGCCTGAACTCCGCCCTGCGCTCAGTGCCCGCCTGCCAGGCGATTGTGAAAAAGGCCGTGGCCCGGCGGCTGGGGAACGCCTACGGCCTGAATACCCTGCCGGAGTCGGGGGCGCTGTATCAGGTGCAGTTCTCCATTATGGGCGACACCGCCGTGCTGATGCTGGATACCAGCGGGGCGGGCCTGCATAAGCGGGGCTACCGGGCCCAGGGCGTGGACGCCCCCCTGCGGGAAACCCTGGCCGCGGCTATGGTGCTCCTCTCCCGGTACAGGGGAAGGGACCCCCTGTGCGACCCCTTCTGCGGCAGCGGCACCATCCCCATCGAGGCCGCCCTGATCGCCAAAAACCGGGCGCCCGGCTTAAACCGCACCTTCTCCGCCCAAAAGTGGCGGTGGCTGGACCGGGAGCTCTGGCTCCGGGCGGCGGACGAGGCAATGGACCGGGAGTTTCACGGGACTTATGAAATCTGGGGTGGAGATATCGACCCGGAGGCTGTGGCCCTCTCCCGTCATAACGCCGCCCTGGCCGAGGTGGAGGACACGGTCGTTTTTGAGACGGCCGACGCCGGGCGCTTCCACTGGGGCGGAATGTACGGCCGGGTGGTGACCAATCCCCCCTATGGGGAGCGCATCATGGAGCGCAGAGAGGCCGAGGAGCTCTACCGAGTTTTCGGAACAGCGTGGAAGAAAATCCCGGACGGGTGGAAGCTGTTTCTGCTGTCTTCCCATACCGAATTTGAACGTACCTTCGGCAGGCAGGCGGACAAAAAGCGCAAGCTCTATAACGGGATGCTCAAGTGCGATTTGTTTATGTATTTTTCATGAACTCCTGCCCTTTTCGCAGAACGGATTATCCCATGCCCTGCCTCAGGCCGGCCCACACAGTGCGGACTCCGCCAGACAGCGCAGAGCATAGCTGCCGTCCTCCCCGCCCAAGGGAAGGCTTCACGATAATATTCAAAATTCAGCGCCCGTCTGCGGTCATTTTCTGAGCGCCATGCGTATAGACAGGGGACGACTGTTATGGGCTTTCACGCCGGCGCATGGCCGCACCAGGCGCCGGATTCCGCATACCGCGCCGGTAGCCGGCGTGCCGTTGGCCAGGCGCCTGTGCTTTGGACCTCTTGAGACGCGGAACTGGTATCGGCAGAAGGACGGCCAATACTGCCGCGGGATTCATTGTTTGAGGGGCCCCGGGAGGGGGAGCGGACAGCTTAAAAAATCTGCCGCGGCTGATTATTCCGCTTACGCCGTCCTCAGATCAGCTTTATCAGGGGTATTTTAGGAAAATCTACAAAGCGAAAACAGCACACCCTGATTTTATAATCAAGGCGTGCTGTTCATAATGAATCGCACCAGGGCGCTAAGAGGCAGTCAAAGCAATCATCGAATAGAAAACCGCCGGCTTCCATAAGATGACTGGCACGCCTTCATTTGATGCGCATATTTTAGGCTATCCCATTTTGGTTTGGCACCTCAAAAAAGGAGTGTGAGACGTCGTCCCTTCGCATGAACAGGAGGCCGAAGGAACCGGGGCCGCAGTTGCTGGCAATGGCGGAAGACGCTTTTTGCAGGTAGATCCGTTCAAATGTACAATATTGCTGCACTAAGTTTTTGATGTACTGGAGCTTCTCCTTATCCAGCCCGGAATATGTGATAAACAGAATGCGGCGGTC
>JAAWHL010000041.1 GCA_022795855.1 Lawsonibacter sp. | reverse complement strand
GCATCCCGGAGCTTACTATGAAGACCGGTTTACTTACTGCAAATATCTGCTGGCAAGATACGCCCCATGGCCGTTGTTTTCGGGGGCGCTGACGGCCTACAAGCAGAGGAAAAGGAGCGTCGGCTGTGGAGGAGGATAAGCTGCGGCCGGTGCAGCTGGAGGAGCTTAACCTGCTGCTGGAACTGCGCCGGGTGTGCGGTGAGCTGGGGCTGCGCTATTATCTGACTGCCGGCACTCTTTTGGGCGCGGTACGGCACAAGGGGTTTATTCCCTGGGATGACGATATTGACGTGGCAATGCCCCGCAGGGATTATGAGAGGCTGGCCAAATTGGGGCCCCGATGTTTTCATGCAGGGTATATCTATCAGGAATACCGCACCGAGCCCAATTTCCCCTACTATTTTGCGAAACTCCGCAGACGGGGGACAAGAGCGGAGGAACCGGTTCTGCGGGCCATTGAAATGGAACAGGGCTATTACATCGACATATTTCCTCTGGACCGCTGCCCGGGCAGCGACAGGCTGGCAAAGCTGTTCTTCAAGGGGATTGAACTGCTGGACTGTGCTGTGTTGGCCCGGGTGAGCCCGGAGTTTGTGTGCGGCTATCAGAAACCCTGTGTGCGTTTCCTTTGGAACGGACTCCGGCGGTTGCCAAACGGCGCGATCTTTGCGCTGCGGGAAGGGGTGCGGAAGTTGTCGGGGCTGGGCGGACGGCGGCTGTGCACGGTGGGCGGCCGGCATGGGTATCCCCGGGAGACGTACCAGCCAGAATGGTTTGCCCAGGTAGCGGAGCTCGAATTTGAAGGGATCAGCTTTCCGGCCCCGGCAGGGTGGGAGGCGCTGCTGAAAAACATGTACGGCGATTATATGACTCCGCCGCCCCCAGAGGAGCGGCAGGGGCATTTTTTAGGATAAGGGGGAGAGAGAAATGAAACGAGTGATCACCTATGGGACGTTTGATTTGCTCCACAAAGGACATATAAACCTGCTCCGCCGTGCAAAAGCTTTGGGAGATTATTTAATCGTAGGAGTTACCAGCGAGGGCTATGACTATTATCGGGGAAAACTGAATGTCAAACAGAATTTGACAGAACGTATAGAAAATATCCGTGCCTCTGGGTTAGCAGATGAAATCATTGTGGAGGAGTATGAGGGGCAAAAGCTTGATGATATTATCAAATGGAACATAGATATTTTTGCTATTGGCTCTGATTGGATAGGCAGGTTCGATTATCTTAAAGAATATTGTCAGGTGGTATACCTGGAGCGGACAAAAGGAATATCTAGCACAGAACTGCGCGATCAACAACATCCGTTGATCCGCTTTGGAGTGGTAGGAAGTGGGCGAATTGCGG
This sequence comes from Lawsonibacter sp., assembly GCA_022795855.1. Taxonomy (GTDB): domain Bacteria; phylum Bacillota; class Clostridia; order Oscillospirales; family Oscillospiraceae; genus Lawsonibacter. Next base: position 20,943 of record JAAWHL010000041.1, on the reverse strand, counting down.
AGCGCTTTGTTGCAGAGTCAAAATTTGTAAGCGGAGTGACGGTGGAGGGGGTCTATAATGTGCACCGGGACTCGGCAAAAGAATTCTGCATAAAAAATGAATTGGCCTTTTATGATGACGATTATAAAACATTCCTGAACAAGGTCAATGCGGTATATATAGCTTCGCCTCACGGAAGCCATTATAGTTATGCAAAAGAAGCATTGATGCATGAAAAGCATGTGTTGTGCGAAAAACCAATAACACTGACTGAATTACAAGCGGAAGAATTGTTCAAACTTGCCAAAGAAAAGGGCCTCATCTTGATGGAAGCAATCAAAACAGCGTATTGTCCGGGATTTCAAAGAATGGTCAGCTGTGCAAAAAGCGGAAAGATTGGAAGTATTATTAGTGTAGATGCCACCTTTACAAAACTAGTTTCTCCACATTTGAGAGAATTACAAAACAATGGCGAGGGGGGAAGCGTATTGGAGTTGGCTACTTATCCACTGCTGGCCATCTTTAAATTGTTAGGTGTTGGGTATCAAGATATTCAATTTGTATCTTATAAAAAGAATCCAAATGACGTAGATCTGTTCACCCGAATTGATTTGGTTTATCCTGGTGCTCTAGCCACAGCGAGGGTCGGTTTAGGGGTGAAAAGTGAAGGCAGTCTAGTCATTGCGGGAACAAGGGGATATGTATATATACCTGCACCATGGTGGAAAACAGAATATTTTGAGCTACGGTATGAGAATCCATCCGAGACAGAAAAAAACTTTTACAAGTTTTCTGGCGATGGCCTTCGGTATGAAATTGTAGAGTTTTCTAATAGAATTGCGTTGGGGAAAATGAATGATAATATATGCCGACTTTCCTGTGAGATTGCAAGAATATTGGAGCGATATCGAGCAGGGGATAAGACAACAATTGTTATGTGAGGAGAGTATTTGATATGCGCAAAATAAAGCAGATATCTCAACAAATAAAAGAATTGTATAGGAAACTGTCGGACCCATATTGGCGTGCAAGGTACAGATACATTCATTATTATGATAAATTACCACTGGACGAAAAAGCAATACTTTTGGAATCTGAGCATGGAAAAAAGCTGAACGGGAATATTTATTATATTTTGAGATATCTTGCGAGAAGCGAAAGATATAAGGAATATAAAATTTATGTTACATGTAGAGCGAGAGAAATAAAACGATTCAATGAATTTTTATCCGCACACAATATATTTGATGTGCAGGTAGTTGTATTTCTCTCGGATCAATATGTACGTCTGTTGGCAAGTGCAAAATATTTAATCAATGATACCTCTTTTACTGTCGACTATCGAAAGAAACAGGGGCAGATTTATTTAAATACCTGGCATGGAACACCACTGAAGACTTTGGGAAAAAGTGATAAAAGTGAGTTTTACAGACTGGGTAATGTACAAAAGAATTTTGTATGCAGCGATTATTTGCTTTTTCCGAATGAGCATACGCAAAAATGTATAATTAGAGATTATATGTTAGAAAATATCTGCTGCGGGGAAGCTGTGCGGTTGGGTTATCCAAGAAACGAAGCGTTTTTTGACGGGGAAAGTGCAATAAGAATCAGAGAGAGTTTGCGTCTCCGGGACAAGCGTGTATACGCCTATATGCCGACATTTCGCGGGGCAGTTCAAAGAGGGCGCACCAATAAAAATGATATATATTTGTTATTCTTCTTGTATGAATTAGACAGACAGTTGACGGACGATGAAGTTCTATATATCAGTATTCATCCGCTGGCACGCAGTAAAGTGGATTTTCGTCAGTTTAAGCATATCAAGGTGTTCCCTAGAAATTATGAGACTTATGAGTTCTTGAATATTGCAGATGTGTTAATTACAGACTACTCCAGCGTGTTTTTTGATTTCGCTTGTACAAGGAAGAAAATTGTGCTGTTTCCCTACGATAAAGAAGATTATTGGAGTAGCCGTGGAATGTATTTTTCGATGGATGAACTACCCTTTCCTCAGGTTGAATCAGTAGATGCTTTGATAAATGAACTGCGGTCAGAAAAGCAGTACGAGGACAATCTATTTGTAGAGACCTTTTGTCCTTGGGACGGGCCCAATGTAAGCAAAGAATTGTGCGATTATATTTTTGGGATAGAAAGTACAGGACTCTGCACACAAAAGATTCCAAATAACGAGAAAGAAAATGTTTTGATTTACGCCGGAAACTTGGCCGCCAACGGTATTACAACTTCGTTGCGATCACTAATGAGTACAATCGATCTTAAAAAACGTAATTACTATGTTACGTTTATGACAGAGTTTGCTGTCAGAAAAGGTGCCGGGCTTCTCACATTTCCCCAAGAAGTATGTTATATCCCAACAACTGGAGATATGTGTCTCACAATTTTGGATCGAATCATTCGTAAACTTTTCAAAAGAAAACTAATTTCAGCATCCCAGTACATGAAATTGCTTGGTCATCGAGTCCATCAGGAGTGGGAGCGAAATTTCGGATCTATAAAATTTGATGCAGTGATTCAGTTTAATGGATATGACCAGGAAATTATGTTATATTTAAGCACTTTTCAAGGCCCCAAAACCATTTTTGTACATAGCGATATGCTCAAAGAAATGGAAGTACGTAAAAGCCTGAGGAAAGATGTGTACCATTATGTTTATGAACACTATGATTGGGTCGCAGTTGTTACAGAAGGAATAATAGAACCAACCTGCTCTTTGACAAGAAAAAAAGAGCATATTTGTTTGGTAAAAAACGCGATAGATTATAAAACAATATTGCAGAAGGCGGAAGAAGATATTGCATTGGATGAAGAAACGAAGGTGTTTCCTAGTCATGAGCTATTCGCTGAAGTAATGGCTTCTTCAACTCCAAAGTTCATTAATATAGGTAGATTTGCACCTGAAAAAGGACATGAACGTTTGATCAATGCTTTTTATCAAAACTGGAAAGAGAATCCCGATATGTATCTTGTGATTATGGGTGGAAGTTCTCGAGGTGGAGGCTATGCAAAAACAATCAGGCAGATTAAAGCGCTGGGGCTGGAAAATAATGTGGTTTTACTTTGCCAAGTACTAAATCCTTATCCAATTTTGAACGCTTGTAATTACTTTATTCTTAGTTCTTTTTATGAGGGCTTCGGATTGGTTCTGGTGGAAGCAGATATTCTGGGAAAGGCCGTAGTTTCTGTAGATATTGATGGCCCGCGTGATTTTATGCAGAAGAATGGAGGGTTGATAGTAGAAAACTCGGAAGAGGGGCTTTGTCAAGGAATAAAAAAGCTCTATGAGGGGAAGGTTCTGCCTATGAATGTGGATTATGAGGCATATAATCAGGGTGTGATTCAAGAATTCGAGCATCTTTTCCAGTAAATAGCTCTTCAGAGCAATGAAAGGAAACAATATGTTTCAAAGATTGCAAATGTATCAATTCCTTTTTGAAGAATTAGTTAAGCGGGACTTCAAGAAAAAGTATAAGCGAACAGTGCTGGGGGTGGCCTGGAGTATATTGTCCCCCTTGCTGACCTTGCTGGTTATGCGGCTGGTATTCACCCAATTTTTTGGACGGACTACCCCCCACTATACCACCTACCTCTTCTGCGGTAATTTGGTATTTTCTTACTTCAACGAGTCTACCAGCCAGGGCATGACCTCTCTCATGGGCAACGCCAGGATCTTTACCAAGGTCAATGTGCCAAAATACTTGTTTCTTTTCTCGAAGAACGTCCAGACGCTCATCAACTTTGGCCTGACTCTGTGTGTATTCTTTGTATTCTGCGTAATGGATAACATCACATTTACATGGAAGCTGGTGTGCCTGCTCTACCCCATTTGCTTTCTGGTGCTGTTCAACATTGGCGTGGGCCTGATCCTTTCTGCCCTGTTTGTGTTCTTCCGGGACATCCAGTATCTCTGGAGCGTGTTTACCATGCTGCTGATGTATATGTCCGCTATTTTTTACACCATCGACAACTACAGTCCTATGGTCCGCAACCTGTTCTTGCTCAACCCGGTGTATCTGTTTATCCGGTACTTCCGGAAAATTGTGATTGAGGCATCGATTCCTACGGTATGGTTTCATCTTCTGATGTTGGCCGATGTGATCATTGTGCTGGGTCTGGGCTGCTGGATGTATAAAAAATATAATACAAAGTTTCTGTATTATGTTTGACGGAGGCAATCCATGAGTGTTTTAGAAGTAAATAATGTCTCCATCCGATATATGACGGGAGATTTCAAGGACATTGGACTGAAAGAGTATGTGATGCGAAAGCTGAAGGGAGAGTACCAAATCGCTGAATTTTGGGCCGATAAAAATATCTCCTTCACACTGGATAAGGGGGATATGCTGGGGATTATCGGGACGAACGGAGCGGGTAAGTCTACCCTGTTAAAAGCGGTATCCGGTATCATGGAGCCCACGAAAGGCCGTGTGAAGCGCGAGGGGAGCATTGCGGCTCTGCTGGAGCTGGCCAGCGGCTTTGACGGAGACCTGACGGTGCGGGAAAATGCTTACCTTCGCGGTGCTATGCTGGGGTATACCCGGAGATTCATGGACGAAAAATATGATGAAATTATTGGTTTTGCGGAATTGGAAGACTTCCAGGACAGGCCCTTCAAGCAGCTCTCCAGCGGGATGAAATCGAGGCTGGCATTTTCCATTGCCTCTCTGGTACAGCCGGATATTCTGATTTTGGACGAAGTATTAAGCGTGGGCGATGGGGCATTCCGCAAGAAGAGTGAGTCAAAGATGCGGGAGATTATTGCCGGCGGTGCGGCCACAATTCTGGTTTCCCATTCGATAGGGCAGGTACGTGAGCTGTGTAATAAGGTTTTGTGGCTGGATAAGGGGAGGCAGATTGGGCTGAGCGAGGAAGTAGATATGGCTTGTGACTTATATCAGCAATACTTGAATAAAGAAATTGGGCTTGCGGATGTAAAGCTGATATAAATGGGAAGTGCCGAAAGAACGGCAGAAGAGAAAGATGCAGCGTACCGGCTGCGGGGAGGAAATAGGATCTCGCAAAAAAAGGGGGGCGGAAGCCCCCCTTTTTACATACAATAATACGCCGGCAGGCGGCGGGTTCGGCCGGATGCCGGCGTCCGCTCTGAGCCGGCGGCAGACCCGGAAGCCGAAAGCCGGAGCGCCCCATCTGGCGGGCGCTCCGGCTTTGGTTTTCAGTTCGGGGTAGCGTAATGCTCCACGATAAAATCCCGCACGGTGCGGGCTGCGGGGGACATGGGGCGGGCGCGGGCCCAGGAGAGGTAGACCGTGCGGACAAACTCCCTGTCCTGGTCGGAGATAGGGATAATTTCCACCCGCTGGCTGTCCATCATAGGCACCTGGGGCAGGACGGACACGCCGAATTTCAGGGCCACGTACTGGAGGGCGGCGTTGCACTCCCGCACCTCGAACACCACGTTGGGAATCACGCCCCGCTGCGCAAAGATGCGGTCCATCTGGGTACGCAGGCTGCTGGGCTTGTCCAGCACAATCTGCTTTTCCCGGGCGAAGTCGTCGAAGGTAACCGAGCTGCGGCCGGCCAGGGGGTGGTCGTTGGGGACGGCCAGATAGAGGGGCTGGCGCATAATCAGCGCCGACTCGGCCCAGTCGTCCCGGTGCATTCCGAAGGCCATGTCCAGCTGTCCCGCCTTCACCTGGTTGAAGATGTCGAAGGAGGGCCCCTCGGTGAACTGGAAGCGGATGGACTGGTTGTCCTCCTCCCGGTAGAAGCCCTCCATCAGGGCGGGAATCAGGGAGGCGGAGATGGAGTGGAAATACCCCAGCTGCACCACCTGGGGCCGGCTGCCGGCCATCTGCTCCAGCACACCCACTCCCTCGTCCAGCAGGGCCAGCGACTTTTCCACGTAGGGCAGAAACTGCTGGCCGTACACCGTCAGGGTGATTTTCCGGTTCTCCTTTTGGAACAGCTTTACGTTCAGCTCCTTCTCCAGCTCGCTGATGGAGTAGCTGAGGGAGGGCTGGGAGATGTGCAGCTCCTCCGCCGCGCGGGTATAGTGCAGCACCTGGGACAGGGTCTGGAAATATTGCAGCTGAAGCAGTGTCACGCTCCCACCTCCACGTCATTTTGTCTCTTTATAAGATTATGCCATCCCACCGCCGATGTCAAGGGCGCGGGGGAAGAAAAATTTCGGGAACGCTTTTCCTTTGGGCTAAAGCGTGCTATAGTATACGGGAAAAACACTGATTGGAGGAGAACTGTATGAACGCTTCCATCGGCTTTATCGGCACGGGGAACATGGGATCCGCCCTGGCCCGGGCCGTGTGCAGATCCGTTTCGCCCCGGCAGGTCCTGCTGGCCAACCGTACCCCGGAGAAGGCAGAGGCTCTGGCTCAGGAGCTGGGCTGCCGGACGGCCGCCAACCGGGAGATTGCCCGGGAATGCCGCGTCATTTTCCTGGGGGTCAAGCCCCAGATGATGCCCCAGATGCTTGCCGGGCTGGACCCGGTGCTGAGGGAGCGGGACGGCCGCTTTTTCCTGGTGACCATGGCCGCCGGCCTGTCCTGCGCCCGCATCCGGGAGCTGGCGGGCGGGGACTACCCTGTGGTGCGCATCATGCCCAACACCCCCGCCGCCATCGGAAAAGGGGTGATTCAGCTGTGCGGTCTTGGAATCGACCAGAGCGAGGCGGAGGAGTTCTGCCGTCTGCTGGCCCCCGCGGGCCTGGTGGATCAGGTTCCCGAGAGCCTGATCGACGCGGCCAGCGCCCTGTCCGGCTGCGGCCCCGCCTTCGTCTGCCTCTTCCTGGAGGCCCTGGCCGACGGCGCGGTGGCCTGCGGCCTGCCCCGGGACAAGGCTTTGGCCTACGCCGCCCAGACGGCCGCCGGCGCGGCCCAGATGGTGCTGGAGACCGGCGGCCACCCCGGCGCGCTGAAGGACGCGGTGTGCTCCCCCGGCGGCACCACCGTCCAGGGCGTCCGGGCCCTGGAGGCCCGGGGCTTCCGCTCCGCCGCCATGGAGGCGGTCATCGCCGCCTATGAAAAAACCCTGGCGCTGCGGTAATCGGCCCGGATTCTTTCTCCGAAACGAAAAAAGGGCCGGAACGTTTCGCGCCAGCCCCCGCGCCGATTTTTGGGGCAGTCCTGTCCGCCTTCAAGGGGCCGGAGCGGCAAAACTGTGTTTTGCCGTTAAAAGTTTCTTTTTGATTCTTTTTCTTTTCCAAAGAAAAAGAATGAACAACCAACAGGGAGGGAAATGCACATGCGCATTGTGGTTAAGGTAGGCACTTCCACGCTGGCCCACGCCGCAGGGCGGCTGAACATCCGCCATGTGGAGGAGCTGGTGAAGGTGCTGTCTGATTTGAAAAACGCGGGGCACGAGATTATCCTGGTGTCCTCGGGGGCCATCGGCATGGGGGTGGGCAAGCTGAACCTGCCGGCCCGGCCCACGGACATGCCGGGCAAGCAGGCCGCCGCCGCCGTGGGGCAGTGCGAGCTGATGTACACCTACGACCGGCTGTTCAGCCAGTACAACCACACGGTGGCCCAGATTCTGCTGACCGGGGAGGACGTGGACCACGCCGGGCGGCGGAAAAACTTTGAGAACACCATGCGGCGGCTGCTGGAGCTGGGGGTGCTGCCCATCATCAACGAGAACGACACGGTGGCCACCGCCGAGATTAAGGTAGGGGACAACGACACTCTGGGTGCCATCGTGTCCTGCTCGGTGGAAGCGGAGCTGCTGGTGCTGCTCAGCGACATCAACGGGCTGTACACCGCGGATCCCCGGCAGGACCCGGGGGCGGCGCTGATTCCGGAGGTGGAGGAGGTCACGCCGGAGATTGAGGCGCTGGCCGGCGGAACGGGGTCCGGGCTGGGCACCGGCGGCATGGCCACCAAGCTGCGGGCCGCCAAAATGGTCACCGCCGCCGGCTGTGACATGGTTATTGCCAACGGGGACCGTCCGGAGCTCCTGTACGACATTGTGGAGGGCAAGCCGGCGGGCACCCGCTTCCTGGCCCGGACCGGGAGTGCACGTCCATGAAGCGGTTTTTGGAGCAGCTCCGGGAGGGCGACACCATGCTTCAGGTGGGCGGCCTGGTGGCGGCGGCGGTCTTTCTGCTGGCCGGGCCGGGGTGGATGCTGTACGTCTATCTGCTGGACCTGGGCGCCGGCGGCCTGGGCGGCCCGGCGGAGGCGGACACCCCTGCCGCCCGCTCCATCGCGGAGATGGAGCAGCTGGACCGGTTCACCTTCCTTCTCTGGGGCACGGCGGACGAGTTCGCCGCCATGCCGGCCGTCTTTGTGGACGGGGACGCCTACTGGCTGGTGACGCTGGACAGCGGCGAGACGGTCGCCGCCCGTTTCTGGCCGGAGAGCATCCAGTGGGAGCGCCGGGACGGGGTCTATCTGACCATCTGCCCGGTGGGGAGCTGGCAGGAGTGGAAGCTGAGCGGGGAATCCTTGGCACAGCTGAACCGGGACGCCCCCCAGCTGACCGTTGCCAGCCGCTATGTGGATATGGTGGGGGCCCACCGGGACGGGAGGAACCAGACGAATTTCAACGCCGGGTTTCATACCTTCTCCCTGGTGGCCGGCCTGGCCGCCCTGATGGCGGTGGGACTGCGCCAGGAGAGGAAGCGGGAGAAGAAAATCAACGCCTCCCTGCCCCGGGACGACCTGGAGCGGTGGCTGACGGGGGCCTGCGCCATCTGGGGCCAGTTTTTCGCCCAGCTGGGCCGCACCCCGGACGGGCGGCGGGACGTGAAGGCCCGCCGGGGCCCCATCCGCTTCGGCGGCCAGCAGATGGACGGGAAGGGCCAGAGCTACACCCGCAGGGTGCTGAAGGAGGACTGGGAGATTGAAAACAGGAAGGACCTGGTTGAGACCGTGGAGTACATGAGCGCCGGGCCGGGGTTTACAAAATGCGGCAGCCAGGCCGCCCGGGCCTGGCAGCTGTGCCGGTCCATGCAGCTGCTGGCCATGGGCTTTGTGGCCGGCTGGTACAGCCGGGAGGAGCTGGTGCGCCGCTCCTGCCAGGTGGGGCGCGCCATGCAGGAGCATTTCCGCTCCTGGGATGAGCTGTGCCAGGGATTCCTGGACGGGTTCTTTGCCTGGCGCAGCGGCGCGTTCGGAGTGGAGGACGCCCAAGCCGCCCTTCAGGAGCGCCGGGACATCTACCGGGAGCTTCAGCAGCGCCCCGACAGCCCCTACCGCCTGAGCTGGTATCTGCCTCTGAACCCGGAAAGCGGGCCGGGCGGGAGCTCCGCGCGCCCGGCCTGGGAGAAGTAACCGCCCCCCTGGATATCGCTTGCCAGGATATTTTCGACCCCGTTGGGGACACACGGCCCAATTTGGGGCGGAAAATCCTCCCCTCCATCCCTTGCAAACCGCACCGCATCCTGCTATAATGGGGAAGGAAAATAAAAGTGCGGCAGCTTACGGGTGCGCCAACACCCGCAAAGCCTGCGCAGGTGAACCCACCACCTACACAGCGGCCCGAGGGCCGCACCGCATGAGTATTATACGACATTCCGGCCCTTCGCGCAAGGGGCGGGTCTTGCTGTTGTGCTCATGCGCCGTGTCGCGGAAGACAGACTCTTTTGCTGTGTAGGCTTTGCCCTGCACAGCATTTTTGTTTTCCGCCCGGCCCCGGGGGCCCCGCGCCCCCGGGAGGCCGCGGCACAGTTCTCCGGCCGGTACGGAGAAGGGGGGCGTTTGGCCGGACAGACCGGGCCCTGGCCAGGCCGCAATTTGAAAAAAGACAGAAGAAACGGAAGTGATTGCAGTGGAAATCGTGATATCTCTCGCGGTGCTCGCGGCGGGGGCCGTCCTGATTGTGCTCTACCTGAAGGCCTGGAACAAGAGCAAAAGCCGCCGCCAGGCTGCGGCGGAGGCCCAGCGCCAGCGCAACGGAGGCCAGGCCGTGCTGGAGTGGAGCGGCCCCAAGGCCCAGGGGGCGGACGACCCGGAATTCGGCGAGCTGCTGGTGGAGATTCCGAAAAAAAGAGGGGGCGGCAGCGCCCGCTTCTACCGGAAGGGGGCCGACCTGGACGGCCGCCGCCTGTCCTACGAGGACCTGAAGGACGCGGCCTTTGCCGAGCGGACCCCCGCTCTGATTCAGACCCCCAAAAATGCCGCCGTCATGTGGCTTTACTTTCAAAAGGGGAAGGGCAGCCCCGTCTCCCTGTCCAGCCTGACCTATACCTACGAGGACAGCACCATGCGGGCCCTCCAGACCGGACTGGGGTTCGGACATCCCTGAAAAAGCGCGGAGGCCGCCCGCCGGGCGGTCTCCGCGCCTTTTTGCGCCGCATCCTACAGGGGCATAACCCCCATCACGATCGCGGCCGCAATGGCAATCAGATTGGTGATGCTCTGAATCTTGACCGCCGTGCTGAAATAGTGGGTGGAGTCCACCTCCAGCAGGGAGCAGGCCAGAAAGTTGGGGGGATTCAGGGGCGTGGATCCGGTGGCCAGGGTCAGATTGATGATAAAGGGCGCAATCATGGCCATGCCGGAAAAGCCGAACTGCGCGCCGATGGCCACCAGCACCGGATAGAGCAGGGTGAACACCCGGTTGGGCACGTAGCGCACGCAGACCACGCAGACGGCCAGCAGGATGATGTGCATATAGCGGGTGAGGAATCCGGGGAAGAGGCTGGTCAGCAGCTCGCCGATGGCGTTGTTCATCCCTGTGTCGGTGAACACGGCCAGATAGATGCTCATGGCCATCATGAAGGTGAACAGATTGACGTAGGTCTTCCCCGCCTTGGCGACCATGGGGCCAAAGTCATTGGGGTAGACAAAGATAATCATGTATGCGCAGCCCGCAATGAACACCAGATACGGGGGGAGGCTGAACCCAATCAGTCCCGCCATCAGCACAAGGAACACCAGAAAGTTAATCCAGAACAGCTTGGGGCGGGCCAGGGGATTTTCCTTCTGCTCCCCGGCCTGCTCCCCCGCCGCGGCGGGGGTCAGGCCCCAGGTGCCGTTTTCCTTCTTGTGCCGCCAGGCCATATAGACCCACTGGAACACAATGCCCGGCGCCATGCAGACGGCGACCCGGGAGGCGGCGGCGGACAGCTCCATGGCGTCGCAGCCCAGCACCACGGACACGTTGACGATGGCGGGGCTCCAGGGCAGCCACATCATCACCGCCAGGGCGGTCTGGCAGAGGATGAAGGCGTACTCCCGGTTCAGGCCGAAGCGCTTGTACAGGGGCAGCAGCAGGGGGAAGAGAATCAGGTATGTAATGGAAATCTGGGCCGTCACCGCGCACAGAAGGCTCAGGGCGGTGGTCAGAACCAGCAGAATGATTACGTTCATCCGGCCGCCGAAGGGCTTCAGCACAGCGTTGACAATGGTCTCGAACATGCCGGTCTCGGTGAGCATGGTGAAGTAAATCAGGGCAAAAAACATCAGGTAGCCTGCGGAGACCATGGTGGAGTTCATGGTTTTGGTCAGGGACGCGCTGATGTCCGCGACGGGGTATCCCAGCACCAGGGCGGCGGCAATGGGCACCAGCATCATCACCAGCCAGAGGGGCACGCGCTTTTGAAAGGGTGCGGCCACAATGAGCAGCACCATAGCCAGGGCAACAACAGTCAGCAGATTCATTCCGCCACCTCACACTTCAGAATACGGGGCCATACGGAACTCCCGCTGGAACGCGGCGGCGATGACGTCGTGGAGCAGCCGGGAGTAGGGATGGGGGAACCGGTTGTAGCAGTGGCCCACCCGGGCGGCGCAGTACAGCTCGCACTGCACGCCGTGCTTCAAAAGTCGGTCGGCGTACCGCAGGGCGTCGTCCCGCAGGGTGTCGTACTCGGCCGCCACCACCATGTGGGGTTCCAGCCCGGCCAGATCCTGGCAGTTCAGGGGGAAGGCGTAGTAGGAGGGGGCCTGGCCGTTGTATCCCCCCAGGTAGAGGGGCTCGGCGATGAGCTGGGGGACCGGCAGGCCCAGCTTGTAGTCGTACCACTGGTGATAGGCCACCGTCTGGGTGAAGTCGATGGACAGCGGCGGGCAGACCAGCGCCGTCATGGCGGGCCTCAGCCCCTTGTGGTCCCTGGCGTACAGAGACATGCCCTCGGCCAGATTGGCGCCGGCGCTGTGGCCGATCACCCCCATGCGGCCGGGGTCGCCCCCCAGCTCCTCCCCGTGGCCGTGGAGCCAGCGGAAGGCGGCGATGCAGTCCATCAGGGGGGTGGGGAAGGCAACCTCCTTCCCGTCGGCCAGCCGGTAGTCGAAGGAGGCCACAATGGCCGGAATCTTGCAGGCCATCTCGATACACCGCCAGGTGTCCCCCTCGGGATTCCCGCTCCTCCACCCTCCGCCGTGGAGGTCCATCACAATGGGCGGGCAGGGGCCCGCGTTCTCCGGAACGTAAATCTTCATCTCCCGAAGGGTCCCCCGGTCGTCTACGGGCACGGTCCGGGTCTCAATCCGCATTCCCTCCGGGATTTGGAAATTGCCCGCCAGGGCGGGGATGGCCTCTTGGGCCCGGCGGACCTCCGGGGTATCCTCCTTCCGGGCGGCGAGCATGACGGTTTCAAAGCCGGGACAGGGGTTGCAAATCATTACATTTCTCCTCCTATTCGCGCTTTCTTTTTGGATATCTTGACCAAAAGGATATCAGCGCGGGATGTCTTCTTCAATGCCGCCTTTCTCATATCCTTATAATTATTTTGCATAAAACCTTGACAGAGCTCCCGCCGGGACGATATAGTTAGGAAAAACCTGCGGAAGAATCGGGGCGAGGAGCGTGGAGCTGTACCAAATCCGGTACTTTCTGGAACTGAACAAATATCAGCACATGTCGGTGGCGGCCGACCTGCTGCATATCTCCCAGCCGGCGCTGAGCCGCAGCATTGCCGCCCTGGAGAAGGAGCTGGGCATCCAGCTGTACGACCGGGTGGGCAAGCACATCCGGCTGAACAAAAACGGGGAGCGCTTCGCGGTGTACGCGGAGAAGGCCTGCCGGATGCTGGAGCTGGGGGTGCAGTCCGCCAAGGACACCCGCTATGAAATTTCCGGAACCCTGTCTGTTCTGAATTATTTTTACGGACCGGCTATGACTGGGTGCCTGGCCTCCTACGCCAGGCTGAACCCCTATGTAAACCTGCGGCTCAGCCAGTTCTTCCTGGGCCAGAATCTGAAGGGCGGAGAAAAGCCGGATTTCATCATCTGCTCCTCGGGGCAGGAAGCGGATTCCGGGCCGCAGAACCAGTTCTGGGTGTGGGCGCCCCTGTTTGAGGAGGACTACCTGCTGGCCGCGTCCGAGACGCTGCTCCCCCTCCCCCCGGAGCAGGAGAGCGTGATGCTGGCGGAGCTGGAGCCCTATCCCTTTGCGGTCATGCCCCAGACCAGCATCTTTTTTCAGGACGCCACCTTCTCCCTGTGCCACGACGCGGGGTTTTACGCCAGGGCGCCCTATCATACGGATACCTACGGCATGAAGCTGGACCTGGCCGCCCAGGGGGCCGCGCTGGCCATTGTGCCCGAGAGCTGCGCTGCCCGGGGCCGGCCCGCCTTTCCGGGGCTGCGGACCTATCGGATGCCGGACTGCCGCCGCCGGTGCCGGGTGGGCATATTCCGCCAGAAAAAGGCCCTGATGACCGAGTCCGCCCTGGATTTCTGGGACTACGTGCTGGATTACTACGGCCGGCCGGCCGACGCAAGGGAATAGCGCGCAGAGAAGGGCCCCGGGAAACTTCCCGGGGCCCCTTTGCGCTATCCTCTTTTCCAGACCGCCCCGCCGGGCACGTCGGTGACCTCAATGCCCTGCTGCCGCAGCTCCTCCCGGATGCGGTCGGCCTCGGCAAAGTTTTTGGCCTTCTTGGCCTGATACCGGGCCAGGACCCGGGCGTCCACCTCCGGGTCGCCCTCGCCGGTGACGGTGCAGCCCCCCTGGGATTTGGCGTTTCTTGTGGCCTCCGCCTGCTCCCGGCGGACCTTGTCCGCCTTCTCCAGCAGGGACAGGGACAGCACCCGGTCAAAGCTGTCCAGAATGGCCAGCCGGGTGGCGCCGTTTGCCTTGGCCTTCAGCACGTCGTACAGGGCGGTGACGCCCATGGAGGTGTTCAGGTCGCTGCCCACCTGGGCGCGGAATTTCTCCTCATACTCCCGCACCGCCGCCGGGTCCGCCGGGCCGTCCTGGGGGTCCAGGGCGGCGATTCTGGCAATCAGCTTCTGGAAGGCCGCGGCGGCGTTGTCCAGGTTCTCCCAGGTGAAGACCAGCCCCTTGCGGTAGTGGCTCTGCAGGCAGAAGAAGCGGTAGACCAGGGGGTCGTACCCCTTCTCCTCCAGCAGGGAGACGGTCAGGAACTCCCCCTTGGACTTGGACATCTTGCCGGAATTGGTGTTCAGGTGGTGGACATGGAACCAGTGGGAGCACCAGGGATGGCCGATATAGGCCTCCGACTGGGCAATCTCGTTGGTGTGGTGGGGGAAGGCGTTGTCCACCCCGCCGCAGTGGAGGTCCAGGTACTCCCCGTTGTATTTCAGGGAGATGCCCGAGCACTCGATGTGCCAGCCGGGGTAGCCCACCCCCCAGGGGGAGTCCCACTTCAGGGCCTGGTCCTCGAACTTGGACTTGGTGAACCAGAGGACAAAGTCGTTCCTGTTCCGCTTGTTGGCGTCCTCCTCCACGCCCTCCCGGACGCCCACCGCCAGGTCCTCCTCGTCGTGGTCGTTGAAAACATAGTACCGCTCCAATTTGGAGGTATCAAAGTACACGTTCCCCCCCGCCTCGTAGGCATAGCCCCTGTCCAGCAGGCCGGACACCAGGGTGATGAACTCGTCAATCAGGCCGGTGGCCGGCTGGACCACGTCGGGGGTCTTGATGTTCAGCCTGCGGCAGTCCTCAAAAAAGGCGTCGGTGTAGAACTGGGCAATCTCCATCACGGTCTTGTGCTCCCGCTTGGCCCCCTTGAGCATCTTGTCCTCGCCGGTGTCCGCGTCGGAGCTCAAGTGCCCCACGTCGGTGATGTTCATCACCCGGTTGACGCTGTACCCGTCATAGCGCAGGAACTTCTCCAGCACGTCCTCCATGATGTAGGAGCGCAGGTTGCCGATGTGGGCAAAGTGGTACACCGTGGGGCCGCAGGTGTACATCTCCACATGGCCGGGGGTGTGGGTGGTAAACTCTTCTTTCTTGTGGGTTGCGGAATTGTAAAGTAGCATGGTTTTTCCTCCATCCTGTAATTTTCTAGAGAAGGGGCGGACAGCCGGCAGGGGCCGGCTCCCCATCCGGGCATACAGCGGCAGTCTCCTCCTCGGGGCAGCCCGAAGGCCGGCCAATCCCCCAGAGGCCCCGGACAGGATCCCGCCGCTCCATCATGCCTTTTCCCCCAGGTATGTTCTGTCCAGCAGCTTTTCCAGGGCCTCCACCCGGTCGGAGAGGGCGGACAGCCGCTCCAGGGTGGGGTTTTTTACGCTGGTCTGGTCCACGTCGTCGGCGTAGTGGGTGGTTTTTCCGGCAATGCGGACAATCTGGGCGGGGATGCCCACGGCGGTGGCGTCCTCGGGCACCTCGGACAGCACCACGGCGTTGGCGGCGATGCGGGCGTTGTCCCCCACCTTGAAGGGCCCCAGCACTTTGGCCCCGCAGGAGATCAGAACATTGTTCCCGATGGTGGGGTGGCGCTTGCCCTGGTCCTTGCCGGTGCCCCCCAGGGTGACCCCGTGGTAGATCAGTACGTCGTCCCCCACCTCCGCCGTCTCGCCGATGACGATGCCCATGCCGTGGTCGATGACCAGCCGGCGGCCGATGGACGCCCCGGGGTGGATCTCAATCCCCGTCCAGAACCGGGACCACTGGGAGACCCACCGGGCCAGGAACTTCCAGTTGCGGCAGTACAGCCAGTGGGCCAGCCGGTGGTAAAGGGTGGCGTGGACCCCCTGATAGAGCAGGAAAATTTCCAGCTTGGACCGGGCCGCCGGGTCCCGCCGCTGGTAGGCCTCCAATGTCTCGTTCAGCGCTTTGAACATGCTTCCTCCTATCTTTTCCCCAAAAACAAAAATCCTCCTATGCCCGGGGGCATAAGAGGCGAATTTCTCGCGGTTCCACTCTTACTTTCACTTAAAAAGGCCGGTAACGGGGCCAAATCGGGCGGCATTGCCCGCCGCGCTCCCGGACGCACTTCACATCCGCCCTGCTCAGGCCCGCTTTCAGCCGGCGGCGGGCCCTCTCTGGCAGCCGGGTGGGACGCTACTTTCCCGTTCTTCACGCTACAGTTCATTATATTAACATCCCCCCCGGGGCGGTGTCAAGGGCGGAAAAAATTTTTCAAAATATGTAAAGTCCCCTTGACACGAAATGTAAAGTGCGCTATACTATATTTGTAAAGCGAACTTTACAGCAAAACTCTTCCCGAAAGGAGGCGGCCCCGTGACCAATCGGATCGCTGAGCTGCGCAAGGAGCGGCGCATCTCCCAGGCGGAGCTGGCCGACGCGGTGGAGGTTACCCGTCAGACCATCATCTCCCTGGAGAGCGGGCGCTACAACGCCTCGCTTCTGCTGGCCCACAAGATCGCCCGGTATTTTCACCTGACCATCGAGGAAGTATTTCTGTTTGAGGAGGAATCCCAATGAAGGAGAGAGGGAAAAATATCCTGTATTTTGTCCTGCTGGTCCTGTCCGTCTGTCTGATGATTGCCGCCGCCGCCCTGGGCGAGCGGGCACCCGGCCCTCTGGTCGCCGGCATCTTCGCCGTGGGCGGGATGCTGCTGGGGGCCGGCGCGGTGGGGCTGATCCTGACCCTGGCGCAGCGCCGCATGACCCCGGAGGAGCGGCGGCAGGCCGAGCTGGGGGAGATCGACGAGCGCAACGTGGCCATCCGGGAGAAGGCGGCCTACAGCAGCTGGTACTGGACCCTCTACATGCTTTGGGCCGCGTTTATCCTGGTTACGGTCTTTGTCCGGGGGGTCGCCTCTCTGCTGGCGTCGGCGGCCTGCGTGCTCCACTGCGTGTTCTATATGATTAACATCGGCCGCTGGGCCAGAAAAATGTAAGGAGGAATCCCCTATGATGATGAAAGTGCTGCTGTCCGGCGGCGACTTTGAGAGATCCCTGAAGGTGCGCCGCACGGCCGCCCTGGCCATGCTGGCGGTGGGGCTGGTGGGCTATGCGTGCTACTTCCTCCTGGTGCCGGGCAGCTCCTTGAGCAACTACGCCCAGGGCTTTTACCTGGGGGCGGCCACCGGCATTACCGCCGGTTCGCTGGTCCTGCTCCTCCGGTCCCACTACCTGCTGACCCACCCGGAGGCCCGGCAGCGGGCCAAGATCCAGGAGACCGACGAGCGGACAATGCACATCACCCGCTCCGCCTTTATGGCAGCCGGCTTCATCACCTTCTTTGCCTCGGCGGCCGCCCTGTTTGTAGTGCTCCCCCTGAGCATGGACGCCTTCCGGGCGCTGCTGTCCGTGATGATTCTGTACTGCCTGATGTTCGTCGCGGCCCGCGCCTGGCTGTCCAAGAAGCTGTGAGCGCCCGGCGGCTGGAGCTGACGGTCACTCCGGAGCTGGCAGGGGTAAAGGTGGATACCTTGCTCCGCCGCCGGCTGGGCCTGTCGGGCACGGTGATCCGGCGGATCAAGTGGCTGGAAGACGGCATCCTGGCCGACGGGGTGCGGGTGAACACCGCCTATCGCCCGGCGGCGGGGCAGGTGATCTCCGTGCGGCTGTCCGACCCGGCCCGGCGGGGCGGCGTGGTGCCCGCCCCGGGGCCGCTGGATATCGTGTACGAGGACCGGGACGTGATCGTGCTGAACAAGGCCGCCGGGGTGTCCGTCCACCCGGGGCCGGGGCACTATGACGATACGTTAGGTAATTTTTTAGTAGATTATTACGAGAAGGCAGGGCAGGAGTCGGACTTTCACCCCGTCCACCGGCTGGACCGGGGGACCAGCGGCCTGCTGGTGTGCGCCAAGCACCCCCACGCGCAGGAGAAGCTGAAGGGGCAGCTCCACACCCCCGCCTTCCGCCGGGTCTACCTGGCGGTGTGCCTGGGTGCGCCCCAGCCCCCGGCCGGTGTGGTGGACGCCCCCCTGGGGCCCCTGGAGGGCTCCCTGATGCAGCAGCGGGTCCGCCCCGACGGGAAGCCCGCCCGCACCCGGTACGAGACGGTGCGCGCCCTGCCGGGCCGCGCCCTGGTACGCCTGGAGCTGGACACGGGCCGCACCCACCAGATCCGGGTCCACATGGCCTATCTGGGCTGTCCCCTGCTGGGGGATTTCCTCTACGGCAGGGAGGACCGGGCGCTGATCCCCCGGCCCGCCCTCCACTCCTGGCAGCTGTCTTTCCGGCACCCGGTCTCCGGGCGGCAGATGGACTTTGTGTGCCCCCTCCCGCAGGACATGGCCAGATTGATTCCCGATTCCCAATTTTTATGACAGGAGGTTCTAGGTATGATAGGCGGACGCACGTTTCAGAGAATTTTCAAGGAGGGGGTGGTGGACGTTACCGAGATCTGGGTGGACACCCAGACCGGAGTGCACTATCTGTTCCACGCCAGCGGAAACGCCGGAGGGCTGACCCCCCTGCTGGGGCCGGACGGCAAACCCATCGTCCAGCAGGGGGCGGCAGAGGAGTAAAAAAGAGCCCGGAGCAGGCAGCCGCCTGCTCCGGGCCTCTCTTTGTTCATAACAGTGAAGAACCCTGTATCTGTGCCCCAAAACGCGCACCCGGGAGGGCCGTTTCCCATCAGGCCGCGTTCCGGTCTCCTGACAGGCGCCCCCCTGTTTTTCTCCTCCCCGGCATCAGTAGGCCAGCTTTTCCTCCAGCCAGGCCTTCAGCCGGTCAATGGGCACCCGGACCTGGTCCATGGTGTCCCGGTCCCGGATGGTGACGGCGTGGTCCGCCGGCTCGCTGTCGCTGCCCACCGTCTGGAAGTCCACAGTGATGCAGTAGGGAGTGCCGACTTCGTCCTGGCGGCGGTAGCGCTTGCCGATAGACCCTGCATCGTCGTAGTCCGTCATAAAGTACTTGGACAGCTCGGCCTGAATCTCCCGGGCCTTGTCGGAGAGCTTCTTGCTCAGCGGGAGCACGGCGCACTTGAAGGGGGCCAGCGCGGGGTGCAGGTGCAGTACGGTGCGCACGTCGTTTTTCTCCGCGTCCACCACTTCCTCGTCGTAGGCGTTGCACAGGAAGGCCAGCAGCATCCGCTCCACGCCCAGAGAGGGCTCGATGACATAGGGGATATAGTGCTCCCCGGTCTCCTGGTCAAAGTAGGTCAGGTCTTTGCCGGAAGTG
This sequence comes from Lawsonibacter sp., assembly GCA_022795855.1. Taxonomy (GTDB): domain Bacteria; phylum Bacillota; class Clostridia; order Oscillospirales; family Oscillospiraceae; genus Lawsonibacter. The sequence goes on along the minus strand of JAAWHL010000041.1, from coordinate 1,731 downwards.
CTCTGATGGGCGTTCAGGTCAAAGTCGGTGCGGCTGGCCACCCCCCACAGCTCGCCCCAGTCGGTGAAGGGGAAGGCGAACTCGAAATCGGTGGTGGCGTTGGAGTAGTGGCTGAGCTCCTCCGGGTCGTGGTCCCGCAGGCGCAGGTTCTCCTCCTTGATCCCCAGGTCCAGCAGCCACTGGCGGCAGAAGCTTTTCCAATAGGCAAACCACTCCAGCTCGGTGCCCGGACGGCAGAAGAACTCCAGCTCCATCTGCTCAAACTCCCGGGTGCGGAAGATAAAGTTGCCCGGGGTAATCTCGTTGCGGAAGGACTTGCCCACCTGGCAGATGCCGAAGGGCAGCTTGCGCCGGGTGGAGCGCTGGACGCTGACAAAGTTGGTGAAAATACCCTGAGCCGTCTCGGGGCGCAGGTACACCGTGTTCTTGGCATCCTCCGTGACCCCCTGGAAGGTCTTGAACATCAGGTTGAACTGCCGGATGTCCGTCCAGTTGAACTTGCCGCAGGTGGGGCAGACAATTTTGTGCTCCTCAATAAAAGCCTTCATCTCGGCCTGGCTCATGGCGTCCACGCTCCGGTCCAGAGCAAAGCCGTTCTCCTGGCACCAGTCCTCAATTACCTTGTCGGCCCGGAAACGCTCCTTGCACTCCTTGCAGTCCATCAGCGGGTCGGAGAACCCCCCCACATGGCCCGAGGCCACCCACACCTGAGGGTTCATGAGGATGGCGGCGTCCAGCCCCACGTTGTAGGGATTCTCCTGGACAAACTTCTTCCACCAGGCCTTTTTGACGTTGTTCTTCAGCTCCACCCCCAGCGGACCGTAGTCCCAGGTGTTGGCCAGCCCGCCGTAAATCTCCGACCCGGCGAAGATGAAGCCGCGGCCCTTGCACAGGGCCACAATTTTTTCCATGGTCTTTTCTGAATTTTTCATAACTGATGCACTCCTTAATCCTGATATGAAACGGTTCTTCCTCCGGTTACTCGCGGTTCAGATAGCAGTGTAGGCGCCAGGTGATAAAAACGCCGGCAAAATAGGCGTAGGCCAGAATGATACAGTTCCAGACCGTGTACCAGGGTTCCGGCATCCGGTCCATAATCAGGTACATCATCAGTTCGCAGGGAATCCCGAAAACACCGAAAAACAGGCCCAAAAGGCGGCCAAGATAGCCAAGATTCCGGTTTAGCCTTTCGTCCTCCCATTTCCTTTTGTCAGCCGCGTACCGAAACGAGTGCATTCCGTGCAGGAACGCAAGACCTAAAAAGGATAGCCAGATGAACCATGGGAACTTCTTTTTACCGTTTTTCATGCCAAACTCCTCCCGGGCCGTCAAAAACGCCCTGAGCCAATTTGGCTCAGGGCGAACTGCGTGTCCGTGTTTCCACCTGAATTCGAAGCATGGAACGCTCCGCACTCTGGCCCGGTAACGGCGGGAGACCGGCGGACCATTTCCTGCCCGCGCTCCAGGGGGCCTTCTCCCGCGCCTTTGGAGGGCTTGCACCAAAAACGCCCTCTCTCTGCTGCCCCGGCGACGGGATACTCTTCCCTGTCTCAGCTGTCTGATTTGGAATTGGAGTATATTCTACTACAACTTGGGCCGGCCGTCAAGAATAGATTTTTCTTTTGCCTAGGCCTTGTGTAGGAGTACAATAGATATTGGACAGTAGAAGAAAAAAGTAGAAGGATGCGGCCAAATCGGTTAAAGTTGAGTTGCTACACGCCAACCAGACCG
>JAAWHL010000040.1 GCA_022795855.1 Lawsonibacter sp. | reverse complement strand
TTCTTTTCTTGTGGTCTTGGCTCACTGCTGCCTTTTCACGCTGGCCTTCGCCGCTGTCGTGCGAGTTTCGTCAAATTTTGAATTTGCTCATTTATAGTAAGATAATTGCATTCCGCCGGCGGGATTTTTTGACACGCTGACGCGGAAAGCTCCGGCCTTCCGGCCGGAGCTTTCCGCTTGTGTTGTAAAGGAGAGGGAGAAATGGGAGGTAGTTATGATTTGCACTTCTTGCTTGCCACACCCATATCATAAAAGAGAAATGCGTCAAAATCGTGTCTGCCCGGTGAACTTTTTATGAACATTGGAACCCCTCCGCCGGGCCCCTGCTGCGGCGGAGTCATCCGAACTCTGACTGTTTTTCACCCCGGCGGGCATCCTTTTCTCAAAAGAAGTCCCCGGCGGCTTGACGGAAGGGGGCGGCTGTGGTTTAATTTGAGTATATCCTGCCGTCCTCTCCGGCACATTGAACAGAAAGGACGTTTCGCTGTGATTTCATTCCTGGTTCAGCATATTCTCCCCCCGGGCGCCTCCCCGGAGGACCCGGAGGTGCGCCGGCGCTGCGGCGCGCTGTCCGGCGGCGTGGGGATTTTCCTCAACCTTCTGCTGTGCGCCGTCAAGGGGGCGTCCGCCGTCCTGACCGGCTCGGTGGCCATGGCGGCGGACGCGGTGAACAACCTGTCCGACGCGGCCTCCTCCGTGGTAACCCTGGTCGGTTTCCGGCTGGCGGGCCAGCAGGCCGACGAGGGCCACCCCTTCGGCCACGGCCGCATGGAGTATCTGACCGGCCTGCTGGTGGCCCTGGCCATCCTGCTGATGGGGGTGGAGGTAGGCCGGTCGGCGGCGGAGAAGATACTCCGCCCCCAGCTGCCCTCCTTCTCCTGGACGGCGGCGGCGCTGCTGGCTGCGGCCATCGGCGTAAAACTTTGGATGTTCCGCTTCAACCGCCGCCTGGGCCGGGCCATCGCCTCCCCCGCCATGGAGGCGGCTGCGGCCGACTCGCTGTCCGACGCCGTCTCCACGGCGGTGGTTCTGGCCTCCGCCCTGGCCGGGCACTTCACCGGGGCGCGGATTGACGGCTTTGCCGGCCTGCTGGTGGCGGCCTTCATTCTGAAAACCGGGTGGGAGGCGGTCCGGGACACCGCCGACCCCCTTCTGGGCCGGCCCATGGCCCCGGAGCTGGCCGGGGAAATCGACCGGCTGGTGCTGGAGCACCCCGGCATTCTGGGGATTCACGATCTGGTCTACCACGACTACGGCCCCGGCCGGGCCATGATGTCCTTTCACGCCGAGGTGCCGGCCCAGTCCACCCTGACCGAGGTCCACACCATGATTGACCACATTGAGCGGGAGCTCAAGCAGCGCTTCCGCATTGAGACGGTCATCCACATGGACCCGGTGGACGACGGCCCCCGCGCCCGCTCCCTGCGCCTTCAGGTGGAGCAGCTGGCCCGGGACATCGACCCCAGCCTGACGGTCCACGACCTGCGCACCGGGGATGCCGGGCTCAGTTTTGACGTGATGGTGCCCTACCGCTTCCGCCTGACCGACCTGGAGGTGCGCCGGGCCATGGAGCGGCGGCTGGAGGAGCAGCTCCCCCGGTGTCCCGTCCAGATTCAGATTGACCACTCCTACGTGCGGGGCCGGGACGCCTGAGCGGGCGGGATTTACAGATTATTCATTCAAAGCGGCAAAAATAGTATATAATAGGAGCATCCGCAAAAAAAGAAAACGGTGGTGTCTGGATATGGCAAAAAAGGTTTTGATTGTAGAGGACGACGGCAACATCGCCGAGCTTCTCCACCTCTATCTGGAGAAGGAGGGCTTTGAGACCTGCGTGGCCAAGGACGGGGGCAAGGGGGTGGAGCTGTACCGGCAGTTCCAGCCTGACCTGGTGCTGCTGGACGTGATGCTGCCCGTCATGGACGGCTGGTCGGTGCTCAAGCGGATTCGCGAGGAGGCCAAGACCCCCGTCATCATGCTCACCGCCAAGGGGGAGACCACCGACAAGGTATCCGGGCTGGAGATGGGGGCAGACGACTACATTGTCAAGCCCTTCGAGATGAAGGAGGTGCTGGCCCGCATCCACGCCGTGCTGCGCCGCACCGGCCCGGAGGAGGCCCAGGAGGTCCGGAAGCTGTCCTTTGACAAGCTGGTCATCAACCTGGACTCCTACGAGCTGCTGGTGGACGGCCAGCGGGTGGACACCCCGCCCAAGGAGCTGGAGCTGCTGTTCCATCTGGCCTCCGCCCCCAACCGGGTCTTCACCCGCAACCAGCTGCTGGACGAGGTATGGGGCTTTGACTACTTCGGCGATTCCCGCACGGTGGACGTACACATCAAGCGCCTGCGGGAGAAGCTGGAGAACGTCAGCGGCCAGTGGCGGCTGAAAACCGTGTGGGGCGTCGGCTACAAATTCGAGGTGGGGGCCGCCTCCTAGCAGTCCGCCCAGCGTGAAAACCGCATTCGGCCTGGATTTCCGCAGGGACGTGAACTCTACCGATTCCGGAGGTGAGAAGAATTGAAAACCACCTACCGCCGCCAGCTGGCCATGATGGTGGGGGTAATCGCCCTGTCCTTCTGTATGCTGGGCACCGCCTTCATGCTGCTGTCCTACCGGTATATCATCTCGGAGAAGCGGGTGGCCATGCAGCGCAACGCCAACGACATCGCCGCCCTGGCCACCGACTATATCAGCAGCGTGTGGGGGGGCGACATCCACAGCAACGCCTTTCAGGGGGCCATCGCCGTGGTGGCCAAGGCCTCGGACACCTATGTGGTTGTGGCGGACGTCTCCGGCCGGATTACCTACGCCACCGACGGCTACCAGCTGTTCACCTATGAGAGCACCTTCCTCCCCTCCGGCGTGGTGGAGCAGCTGCTGGCGGAGGGCAGCTATATCGGCATGACCAACCTGGACGGCATCTACCCCGAGCGCCGCTATCTGGCCGCCCAGCCCTATTTCATCCGCCTGGGCACCCAGAGCCTGGCCCAGGGCTTTATCCTGGTGTCGGCGGACACCTCCAGCGTGTCCGAGCTGTGGAGCGCCATTGCCACCATCTTCTTTTTCACCGCCGTGGTGGTGGTGCTCATCGCCTGCATCGCCAGCTCCCTGACCTCGGCCTACCAGTCCAGGCCCCTGAACGAGATGGCCGAGGCCGCCCGGAAATTCGGCCAGGGGGAGTTCGACGTGCGGGTGACCGGCTATGAGAACCGTCTGGACGAAATCGGCGCGCTGGCCAATGCCTTCAACTCCATGGCCAACTCCCTGGCCAAGGTGGAGAGCCAGCGCAGCGACTTCATCGCCAACGTCTCCCACGAGCTGAAAACCCCCATGACCACCATCTCCGGCTTTGCCGAGGGCATCCTGGACGGCACCATCCCCCCCGAGCGGGAGCGGGAGTCCCTGGAAATCATCGTATCCGAGACCCGGCGTTTAAGCCGCCTGGTGCGCCGGATGCTGGAGCTGTCCCGCCTGAAGGCCCTGACCGAGAACGTCACCGCCCAGGAGCAGTTTGACCTGACCGAGGTGGTCTCCCGGGTGCTGGTCAGCCTGGAGGGAAAGATTACCGCCCGGAGCCTGGACGTGGACGCCCGCCTGCCCGACGGGGCCCTGATGGTGTGGGGCGACCCGGACGCCATCACGCAGGTATGCTATAACCTGATGGACAACGCCGCCAAATTCGCCGCCCAGGGCACCGCCATCACCGTGGAGATTTCCAAAAAGGACGGCAAAGCCCTGGTGTCCATCAGCAATCTGGGGGCCACCATCCCGCCCGACGAGCTGCCCCTCCTCTTCGACCGGTTCCACAAGGCGGATTACTCCCGCAGCGTGGACCGGGACGGGGTGGGCCTGGGGCTGTATATTGTCAAGACCGTTCTGGGCAACCTGAAGGAGAACATCACCGTCACCAGCGAGGACGGCGTGACAAAATTCACCTTTACCCTGACCCTGGCCTGAGCGCCCTGCCCCCGCGGCAGAGGGACGCGGCCTTCCGACCATTTTTGATGAAAGGGGAGATCCCGCTGTGGAATACCGTCCGGACGAGCTTTGGCAGGGCGGCCCCTGGGAGCAGCCCGCCCCCGTCTTTCCCGCGCCGCCCCAGGTTGTGATTCCAAAGCCCCGCCCCGCCGCCCCGCCCCGCCGCGCCCGCAGGCGGGGCCGGTCCCGGCGCAGAAGCCTGTTCCTGTTCACCGCCGCGGTGGTGCTGATTTGCGGCCTGACCGCAGTGTGCGCCGTTCTGTTCCGGGACACCGGCGTCCCCATGGAGCAGAGCCCCTGGACCGGCCCCAGCGCCATAGAGGACGCCCAGACCGGCCTGCCCGCCGCCCTGCCCCGGGCCGAAACCGGCAGCGGCGTCACCGTGCCCATCTCCCCTCCGTCCGGCCCCGCCCTGACCTATACCCAGGTCTTTGAGCGCAACCAGCGCTCCATTGTCACCGTCCTGGCCCGGGACCGCACCGGCAGCGGCCAGGGCACCGGCATTGTCCTGACGGAGGACGGCTATGTGATTACCAATGCCCACGTGGTCCAGGACGCGCAGATGGTCACGGTGGAGCTCCACAACCAGGTACGCTACAGCGCCAGCCTGGTGGGCTATGACCTGAAGGAGGACCTGGCGGTCCTGAAAATTGAAGCGGAGGGGCTGGCCCCCGCCCAGTTCGGGGACTCCTCCCTGCTGCGGGTGGGGGACCAGGTGTCGGCCATCGGCAACCCCCTGGGCTATACCATGACCATGACCCCCGGCATCATCTCCGCCGTGGACCGGGAGGTGGAGATGGAGGGCAACCGCATGTACCTGCTCCAGACCAGCGCCGCCATCAACTTCGGCAACTCCGGCGGGGCCCTGCTCAACGACCGGGGCCAGGTGGTGGGGGTGACCACGGTGAAAATCGTCTCCTCCGACGGCTCGGCGGAAGCCCTGGGGTTTGCCATCCCCACCGAGCGGGTGAAATACGTAGTGGACCAGCTGATTGCCGGGGAGGAGATTAAAACCCCCAGGCTGGGCATCACCCTGCTGCAAAAGCCGGCCGGCCCTCCGGGGCTGGAGGTGGCGGAAATCGAGCCCTGGAGCGACGCCGCCGTCCAGGGCCTGCGGATAGGCGACCGGATTGTGGCGGCGGACGGCATCTCCGTCTCCACCAACCGGGAGCTGGCCCGCATCAAGGACCTGCACAGGGTGGGCGACCGCCTGCTGCTGGAGGTGCTCCGGGACGGGGAGACCCTGGAATTCTCCGTCCTGCTGACCGAACAGCCTGACAGCTGAGCGGGTCTGTCGGTGAAATCAGAAAAAAGGATTGAATTTGCCGCTGAAATCGTGTACACTAATGGCAGCACAGTTCAAGAAACAGGGAGGTTCCGTTTATGAAAGTAGCCCGTTTTGTACTGAAAATTGTCGCCTTGTCCCTGGCCACCGCGGCGGCGGTGTGCGCCCTCATCGCCTACTGGGACAAACTGCTGGAGCTGGGCACCTGCGCCGGGGAGAGGCTGAAGAAGACCGCCGGCCGCCCCTCGGAGTACGACGATTACGTGGAGGAGTAACCGCCTCCCTCAGACACAGCGGAACGCCGGGACAAAAAATTTTGTCCCGGCGTTCTTCTGCCCTTGACAAAAGTATGATTTCGTACTATGATCTGTACGAAATCGGACGGGGAGGGGTCGGCATGGAGCATACGCTGGACGAGCAGCTGGAAGAGATTAACCGCACCTTCAAGATGTCGGACGACCTGTTCCACGACCTGGCCCTCCGACTGGGCCTGTCCGACAGCGCCTTTGAGATTCTGTACGCCCTGTGCCTCACCGGCGGCTGTACCCAGCGGGACATCTGCCGCATGTCCTACACCCCCAAGCAGACCATTCACTCCGCCCTGCGCAGGCTGGAGCGGGAGGGGCTTCTGTCCGCCGCCCCCGCCCAGGGCCGGGAGGTCTTCCTCTCCCTCACCCCCCGGGGCGCCGCCCTGGCCGAGGAGCGCATCCGCCCCGTCCTGGAACGGGAGCGGGCCGCCTTTGCCCTGCTGACCGCCCGGGAGCGGAAGGAGCTGCTGCGTCTGAACAAAAAATACCTGGAGCTGCTGCGGGGCCAGCTCGGTCTATAACGGTTCATCGGAGGACGCGCGGCCGCAGCCGCGCCGTCGAGCAAGATGTCGGGTGCGCTCGGTTTGGAAACAGCCGGGCGCTTTTTCTATGCCAACCCCTGACAGGCCCTGAAAAGGAGGAATTTTATGAAAATCGTCACCATCAGCCGGGAGTTCGGCAGCGGCGGCCGGGAGCTGGGCAAGCGGCTGGCCCAGCAGCTGGGCTTTGCCTACTGCGACCGGGAGATTGTCGCCGCGGTCGCCCGGAAAAGCGAGCTGAGCGAGGAGTATGCGGCCCGCGCCGGGGAACAGGCCCCCGGATTTCCCCTGACCTTCCGCCGCACCCTCTCCCTGCCCGCCGGCCAGCAGCCCGGCATGAAGGTGCTCCTGGCCCAGCGGGAGGTCCTGAAGGAGCTGGCCGCCCGGGGGGAGGACTGCGTCATTGTGGGCCGGGGGGCCGACGTGGTGCTGGCGGAGTACCGGCCCCTCAACCTGTTTGTCTACGCCGCCCCGGAGGCAAAGCTGCGCCGCTGCCGGGAGCGGGCCCCGGAGGGGGAGCAGCTCGCCGGCCGGGAGCTGAGCCGCCGCATCCGCCAGGTGGACGCCGGCCGGGCCCAGTATTACCGGCTGATTTCCGGCCGGACCTGGGGGCAGAAGGAGCACTACCACCTGTGCGTCAATACCACCGGCTTAAACCTGAAAAGCGTGGCCCCTTGGGCCGCCGGCTTCGTTCAATCCTGGTTCAGAGAGGAGGGCTCCCTGTGAGCATTCAGCTTTCCGATCACTTTTCCTATCAAAGGCTCCTGCGCTTTGTCTTTCCGTCGGTCGTCATGATGATTTTTACCTCGGTCTACGGGGTGGTGGACGGGCTGTTCGTGTCCAACTACGTGGGCAAGGCGGCCTTCGCCGCCGTCAACCTGATTATCCCTGTGCTGATGGCCCTGGGCAGTCTGGGCTTTATGATTGGCACCGGAGGCAGCGCCATCGTCTCCAAGACCCTGGGGGAGCAGGACCGCCCCCGGGCCAATCAGTACTTCTCCATGCTGATTTACGTCACCCTGGCCGCGGGCGTGCTGTGCGCCGCGGCGGGCCTGGCGCTGTTGCGGCCCATCACCCTGAGCCTGGGGGCGGAGGCGGACATGGTGGAGGACTGCGTGCTCTACGGGCAGATCATCCTGGCCGTCCTGCCCGCCTTCATGCTGCAAAACGTGTTTCAGAGCTTCTTTGTCACCGCCGAAAAGCCCGGCCTGGGCCTGACCATCACGGTGGCCGCCGGCCTGACCAACATGGTGCTGGACTTTCTCTTCATCGCCGTGTTCCGCTGGGGGGTGGCCGGGGCCGCCCTGGCCACCGCCGCCAGTCAGGTGGTGGGCGGCGTGCTCCCCCTGTTCTACTTCGGCCGGGAGAACCCCAGCCTCCTGCGTATCACCCGGGCCGGGATTCAATGGGCGGTACTGGGGAAAACCTGCTCCAACGGCTCCTCCGAGCTGATGAGCAACCTGTCCATGTCCCTGGTCAGCATCCTGTTCAACTTCCAGCTGATTCATATTGCCGGGCAGAACGGCGTGGCCGCCTACGGGGTCATTATGTACGTGGACTTTGTCTTTGTGTCCGTCTTTCTGGGCTACTCCATCGGCAGCGCCCCCGTCATCGGCTACCACTACGGGGCCCGGGACTATGGCGAGCTGCGCAATCTCCTGAAAAAAAGCCTGGTCATTGTCACGGCGGCAGGCGTCGGCATGGTCCTGCTGGGCCAGCTGTGCGCCGGGGGGCTGTCCCGCCTGTTTGTGGGCTACGACGCCGCGCTGAGGGAGATGACCCGCCGGGGCTTCCGGCTGTTCGCCGTCTCCTTCCTGTTCAAGGGGTGGAATATTTTCGCCTCCGCCTTCTTCACCGCCCTGAACAACGGGGCGGCCTCCGCCGCCATCTCCTTCCTGCGCACCCTGCTGTTCCAGGTGGCCGCCGTGCTCCTCCTGCCCCTGGTGCTGAAGCTGGACGGCATCTGGCTGGCCGTCCCCCTGGCGGAGACCCTGGCCCTGGCGGTGGCGGCGGTCCTCCTGGCCCGCCTGCGCGGGCGGTATCACTACCTGTAACCGGCCGCCGGAACCCTTCGCGCGCGCAAAAAGGCTCCGGGGAGCATTTCCCCGGAGCTTTTCTCTTATTCTTCCGTCTTCCGCTTTCTCCTCTTGGCGTACGTGGAGGCCAGCAGATCGACGCTGCACAGCACCCACAGGCTGCCGCACAAATCCCCGGCCCCGACCCGGCCTTTCCACAGGAATATCAGCAGGAGGAGCGCAAGCACCCCCGCCAGCAGGATGGGCGCTCTTTTCCGGAGCTGCCCGCGATGCTCCAGGAAGAACACAATCGTCCACAGGACGCCGCAGGCATAGATGTACAAGGGCATCGGCCCCACCTCCCTACAAGCTGTTCAAGCACCTTTTTCACCACAACTTGAATGAAGCATCAACCATATACCACTTTCCAAACCCTTCATATTCGTCATACTGATAGATATTTTTCACGGTGATCGTACATCCCGAATACGCAGGGTCTAATTCTTGATCAATGAACGCTATTACACCAGTGATTGCAGTCACCCACCTTCCATTACAGAGGCATCGGAATCTCCCCCTCTCTTAAAATTTGTACATGGATGGCTCAGTATCATTTTATCAAATCTCAATATATTTGTCAATATTTAATATTTATTGAAGATATTTCGATCATCGTTTTTGCCTGAAAAATATCTCCACAGGCAATTGCCTATGGAGATATGCTTCTTTGCTCCGGGCGTATATTCAGCCTTTTTTCCGAAACAGGAAGGTGATCAGAAACCAGCCGGCCAGGTACAGGGTGATGGAGGCCCCCGCCGAGGTGCCGGCGTAGTAGGAGGTCATCAGCCCCGCCACACCGGCCCCCGCCGCCCCCAGCAGGGAAAACAGGTGGTACTCCCCCATGTTCCGGGCCGCGTTCCGGGCGGCGGCGCCGGGCAGCACCAGCAGGGAGTTGATGACCAGCAGGCCCACCCAGGTCATGGACAGGGTGACCACCACGGCGATGGCGATGGAGAACCCGGCCTCCTGCCAGAAGACCCGGATGCCCCGGCTGTCGGCCAGGGCGGGGTGGACGGCGGAGAGCATCAGCTGGTTGAAGGACAGCCCCCACAGGGCCAGCACCAGCAGCAGAATCAGGGCCAGCACGCCGATTTTGGCCGGCTCCACCGACAGGATGTCTCCAATGAGCAGGTTGTTGAATTTGGTGAAGGACCGCCCCCCCAGGGTGGACAGGAAGATGCCCAGGGCCACGGCGGTGGAGGAGAACACGCCGATTACCGTATCGCTGGCCAGGGCGGAGCGGCGGCGCACCCAGTTGAACAGCAGGGCGAAGAGCACCGCGAAGACCACCGCGGCCCAGGTGGGCTCGCCGAAGCCGCACAGGGCCCCGACGGCCATGCCGGTAAAGGCGGAGTGGCCCAGGGCGTCGGAAAAGAAGGACATCCGGCTGTGGACCACCATGGTGGACAGCAGGCCGAACAGGGGGGAGATAATCAGCACCGCCAGCAGGGCGTTTTTCATAAAGTACATGGACCCGGGCCGGGCCCACTCAAAGGGCAGCAGGTCCACAACAGCGTACCAGAGGGTCATGTCCCTCCCCCCTTTCCCATGCGCAGATGGAAGGTTTTATAAAATTCCGGGGAGGACAGAACCTCCCCCGGCGCGCCCGCCTTCAGCACCCGGCGGTTTAAGAGGATCACCTTGTCGGCAAACTGGTCCAGCGTGGCGAAATCGTGGGTGGACAGCAGGATGGACAGGTCGTAGCGGCTGCGCAGCTCGTCCAGCATTTCCAGCAGCTGGTGCTCCCCCTCGATGTCCACTCCGGACAGGGGCTCGTCCAGAATCAGGATGTGGGGCACCGGCTCCAGGGCCAGCGCCAGCAGCACCCGCTGCAGCTGGCCCCCCGACAGGGCCCCCATGGCCTTGTCCAGCAGGTCGCCCCCATGGACCCGCTCCAGGCAGCGCTCCGCCCGCTCCCGGCATTCCCTGGGGATTGGCAGCCACACGGGGCAGCGGGAGGTGGCGGCGGTGAAGAAGTCCAGCACCGACACCGGGTCCCCCCGGTCAAAGCTGGGAGACTGGGGCACATAGCCCACCAGGGGGCGTTTCCCCTTTCCCCGGATTTCCTCCCCGCCGCCGGACAGCCGGATGGACGGCCCCCCCGCCGGGGAGAAGGTGATGGTCCCCTTGTGGGGCATCTGACCCAGGATGCTGCGGAACAGGGAGGACTTACCCGCCCCGTTGGGGCCAATCAGGGCGGCAATCTCCCCGCAGTGGAGGTGAAAGGACACGTCCTCCAGGATGGAGTCCCCCTGGAGCTGGACGGTCAGGCCCTCCAGCTTGAGGCAGCAGGCGTCGGCACAGCCCGCGGCCAGCTTTCCGTGCTTGATTTTTCTCATGGGTTCCCCTCCGCTCCAAATCCCCGGATAATGGCCCGGGCGTTGCCCCGCAGGCCCTCCAGATAGTGCTCCAGGCTGCCGTCCGGGCCGTCCATCACCATGGTCAGCGCCGACACCCGGCACCCCGTCTCCCGGGAGATAGCCTGGGCGGTGGCGTCCGAGCCGTTGACCTCGGTGAAAATCACGGGAATGCCGTACTCCTTCACCAGGGCGGTGATCTCTACAATCTCCTTGGCGCTGGCCTCGCTGCCCGCCTCCTCCTCGATGGCGGCCAGGAGCGGCAGCTGATAGGCATTGGCAAAGTACTGGAACCCGTCGTGGAAGGTGATCAGCCCGGCGATGGGCCGCCGCTGCTGAAAGTGGTCGAACATCTGGAACAGCTCCCAATCCAGCGCCTCCAGCTGCTCCCGGAGGGCGGCGGCGTTGTCCCGGTAGCGCTCTGCCCAGTCCGGGTCCAGCTCCTCCAGGGCCCGGCCCAGCCGCTCCGCCGCGACGGCCGCCGCCGCCGGGTCCATCCAGTAGTGGGGGTCGAAATGGCCGTGGTCGTGCTCCCCCTCCCCCTCCTCGTGATGGTGGGACAGGTTCTCCAGCAGAATCAGCTCCTCCGAGCAGTCCACCACCGCGGCGGGGGAGGTCTTCAGCGCGTCCTCCAGAAATTCCTCCAGCCCCCCGCCGTTCAGGGCAACCAGGTCCGCCCCCTCCAGCTTCCGCATGTCCCGCACCGAGAGGGTGTAGTCGTGCAGGCAGCTGACGCTGCCTGTGTCCAGCCGCTCCACCGCCGCCCCCTCCACTCCCTCGGTCAGGGCAGAGGCGAACAGATAGACGGGGTAGGTGGTGCATACGACGGTCAGCCGGGCCTCCGGCCCGGCGTCCGGGGCGCAGGAGGGGAGCAGAAGCAGGGCGAGCAGCAGGGGAATCAGCCGTTTTTTCATAGATTACCTCGTTTTCCTGCCCGGAGGTAGGTCACATAGCGGAACACCAGCCCCTGGTGCTCCAGGGGGGCGCTCTCCTCCGCCGCCGTCCAGGCCCCGTCCTCCTCCAGATTGGGAAGATACCGGTCGGCGGGGAAGGCGGCGTCCAGCCGGGTCACATAGGCGGTATCGCAATAGGGCAGCAGGGCGCGGTACACGCTCTCCCCCCCGATGACAAAGGCATCCTCCGGCGCGGCGGCCAGCAGGGCCTCCAAATTGGGGAACACCTCCGCCCCCTCCGGGGCGAACCCCTCCGTGGCGGACAGGATCAGGTTCCGCCGGCCCTTCAGCGGCCGCCCCCCCGGGAAGGTGGACAGGGTCTTCCGGCCCAGAACCACCGTGCCCCCCCGGGTCAGCTCCCTGAAGCGCTTCAAATCGGCGGGGATATAGACCAGCTGGTCCCCGCCCCTTCCGATGGCCCAGTTCCGGTCCGCCGCCGCAATCAGCTTCATAGACAAGCGCTCCTCTCCTATACGGCCACGGGGATTTTCCCCGGCACCGGGTGGGCCTGATACCCCTCCAGCCGGAAGCTGTCGGGGGTGAAGGCGTAAAAGTCGGTCACCGACGTGTCCATCACAAATTCCGGGGCGGCGTAAGGCTCCCGGGCAATCATCTCCTCCACCATGGGCACGTGGCGGTCATAGATGTGGGCGTCGGCAATGACGTGGACCAGCTCCCCGGCCTTCAGCCCGGACACCTGGGCGAACATGTGCAGCAGCACGGCGTACTGCATCACGTTCCAGCCGTTGGCGGTGAGCATGTCCTGGCTGCGCTGGTTCAGAATGCCGTTGAGGGTGTCCCCGCTGACGTTGAAGGTCATGGAGTAGGCGCAGGGGTACAGGGCCATCTCGCTTAAATCGTGGTGGTTGTACAGGTTGGTCAGAATCCGCCGGGAGGCCGGGTCGTGCTTCAAGTCCCAGAGCACCTTGTCCACCTGGTCCATCTCCCCCTGGGGATAGCGGTGCTTCACCCCCAGCTGGTAGCCGTAGGCCTTGCCGATGGTGCCGTCCTCCCGGGCCCAGGCGTCCCAGATGCGGCTGTTCAGCTGTCTGATGTCGTTGGACTTCTTCTGCCAGATCCACAACAGCTCGTCCACCGCCGAGCGCAGGAACTGCCTGCGCAGGGTAATCACCGGAAACTCCTCCCGCAGGTCGTAGCGGTTGACCACGCCGAACAGCTTGACGGTGTGGGCGGGGGCCCCGTCCTCCCACCGGGGGCGGACGGCGCAGCCGGTGTCCCACACGCCCTTGGCGAGAATGTCCTTACAGTTTTGAATAAATACCCGGTCTGCATAGCTCATGGCCGCACACTCCTTTTCTCGCCCCCCATCATACCATAAACCGGCCCTTCCGGCAATACCGCAGAAAAAAGGGCTGCCCCCGCATTTTTTGCCGGCGGCCTTCCGCACCGGAAAATCCGCGGACAGGACGCGCCCGAAAAAAGCGGGCCGGCCGGAATCGGGCCGAACGAGCGGGCTGTGTCCCGTCCGGAGGCGCATTTCGGGGGTCAGGACAAAAAAACGGCGGTTTTTGCGCCAAAACGGCGAATGTTCGGCGGAAGAAGCATTTGCGCCGCCAGGAAAAAGGTGGTATACTGTAGCATCAGAGCACCCCGCTCAAAATTCAAATCAGAAAGCAGAGTTGATTCGTCCAACATGGACCCAAACAGTATCGGCATGATTGCCGCCCTGGTGGTTCTGGTGGCCCTCTCCGGCTACTTTTCCGCCACCGAGACCGCCTTCACCTCCCTCAACCGCATCCGCCTGAAGACCTGGGCGGACAACGGAGACCGGCGGGCCGCCCGGGCCCTGAAGCTGGCGGAGCGCTACGACAGCCTCCTCTCCTCCATACTCATCGGCAACAACATTGTCAACAACGCAGCCACCACCATCAGCGCGGTTTTGTTCATCGACCTGGTGGGGAAGGCCAACGGCCCGGCGGTGTCCGCCGCGGTGCTCACCGTGGTGATCCTGATCTTCGGCGAGGTCACCCCCAAGAGCCTGGCCAAGGAGTCCCCGGAGGCCTTTGCCATGTCCGCCGCCCCCCTGCTGGGGCTTTTCATGGTAATCCTCACCCCGGCCAACTTTCTGTTCACCCAGTGGAAGCGGCTGCTGTCCCGGGTGTTTCACAAGACCGGGGAGGACGGCATCACCGAGGAGGAGCTGGTGGGCATGGTGGACCAGGCGGAAAATGAGGGCGGCCTGGATGAGCACGAGAGCGACCTCATCCGCAACGCCATCGAGTTCAATGACCTGGAGGTCTCCGAGATCCTCACCCCCCGGGTGGACCTGGAGGCCATCGAGGAGGGGGCCGATATGGAGCAGGCGGCGGCCCGCTTTGCCCAGAGCGGCTATTCCCGCCTTCTGGTCTACCGGGAGACCATCGACAGCATTGTGGGCGTCATCCACGAAAAGGACTTTTACGCCGCCCGCTACCGGGGGGAGACCTCCCTCCGGGCGCTGTGCTCCGACGTCATCTGCACCACCGGGAACACCAAAATATCCCAGCTGCTGCGGGTGCTCCAGACCCGGAAGGCCCACATGGCCGTGGTGGTGGACGAGTACGGCGGCACGGTGGGCATCGTCACCCTGGAGGACATTCTGGAGGAGCTGGTGGGCGAAATCTGGGATGAGCACGACGAGGTCATCGAGCTGTTCCGGAAGCAGCCGGACGGCAGCTATCTGATTGCCTGCTCGGCGGGGCTGGACGACATGTACGACCTGTTCAGCGTGAAGGGGGCGTGCGGCGCGGCCACCGTGTCCGGCTGGGTCATGGAGCAGGTGGGCCGGGTCCCCGAGGAGGGGGACCGCTTCCAGGCCGAGGGCCTGGACGTGACCGTCACCCGGGTGGAGCACCGCCGGGCGCTGGAAATCCGGGTGGAGGTTCTGGAGGAGGGGGCGTAAGGCCCTCCCGCCGCTTTCCGCCAAAAATTCTGAACCGGAGGATTGGAACATATGGAACATTTGGAACGGGCCCGTCAGCTCCGGGCCGATACCGGCGTACATTACAACTGCTGCCAGTCGGTGCTGGTCCCCTTCGCCCGGGAGCTGGGGCTGACCGAGGAGCAGGCCCTCCGCCTGGGCGCCCACTTTGGCTCGGGGATGCGCCACGGCTCCGCCTGCGGCGCGTTTACGGGGGCGCTGATGGCACTGGGGATGCTGGGCTTCGGCGAACAGGCCGCCATGGACCTGATCCGGCACATGCGCCAGGAGCACCAGGCCGTCGAGTGCTCTGTCCTGCTGAAAAATGCCCATGAGCAGGGCGTTCCCCGCAAAGCCCACTGCGACGGGCTGGTCTTTGAGATGGTACAGCTGCTGGAGCAGGCCGCCGGGCAGGCTCCAAACCCCTGAGAAACGCCCCCCGCCGCCGGCGGGGGGCGTTTGAGGTTATGAATACAGGCCCTTACTGTCCGGCGTCCTTCCGGACAAACCAATTCTGGTTCCGGGTCCGGAACTCACTGGGGGTGCAGCCGATGCGGTCCGTAAACAGATGGGTGAAGTGGGTGGTATTCTCATACCCCACCTGCCGGGCCACCTCGGCCACGGACATGTCGGTTTTCAGCAGATAGTCGGCGGCCATGGTAATGCGGCGCTTAATCAGGTAGTGAATGGGGGAGATTCCGTAGACCTGCTTAAAAATCCGCCGGAGGTGGGAGGCGCTGATATTGAAATGCTTTGCCAGCCCCTCCAGGGAGAGGTCCTCGCCGCAGTGCCGGTTGATATACCACAGCACGTCGCTGGCGTAGGAGGAGGGGCTGATGCTGACCACAATGGACCGGTGGAGGTAGATCTTCTGAATCAGCATCAGCAGGCCCAGGTAGATGGACTGGCAGGTCTCGTCCACCACCCCGTTGTTGATCTGGTGCAGCTCCCCCAGGATGCGGAAGGCGGACTGAATGTACTCCAGATATTTCCCGGCGGACACAATGGCCGGCTCGCCGCAGACCCCCTTCAGAAACGTGGGAATCGCCCCGTCGTTGGAGTCCGCGTCCACCCAGACGGCGTAGTACGCCATGGCCTCCTCCGGCGCGCAGGAGTAGCTGTGCAGGATTCCGGGCGGCGTGACCACGATGTCCCCCGTCTTCAGGGGGATATGCCCGTTCTCCAGCAGCAGCCGGCCGCTGCTCTCCACGATGAAGGTCAGCTCGTACACGTCCTCGTGGTGGTGGTAGCCATAGGACCACCGGGGCAGATTGTCCGTGTAGGAGAGATACGCGATTTTTACAAAGGGCGGCTCCTGAAAGGGATTGTCCAAATCGGAGTTGTAGGTGTTAATCCACATGCGCCGGTCCTCCTGTCCCGCAGCCGGAAGTCTGTGCTTTTATTTTATCAAAACGGAGCGGAAAGTAAAGAGCAATCCGGGCGGAAAATGAGCAAAAAAATGGGGGCCGTGAGCAGATTCTTAGGTTCCCCGTTGAAAAAGCCGGAATTTTCCGGCGTTTTCCTTCGGTATTATGAGCAGATTATTTTTCACTTCCCCATATCGCTGGTTGCCTCCCGCCCCCGTTTCCGGTATAATAGCAGGCAAGAGAACCCCCCAAAATTTCAGCACTGACAGGAGGAAACAGAAAATGAATCTGGAAATCAAGCCCGTCGTCATCGGCACCGCAGGCGCGGGGTACGCCGCCGCGCTCCACGGGAACGGCTACGAGAAGGTCAGCGGCGTTCCCGTCCGCCTGAAAACCATATGCGACCTGAACCAGGAGCTGGCCTCCAAAATCAAGGAGCGCTACGGCTATGAGCAGATTACCTCCAGCTTTGAGGAGATGCTGGCCGACCCGGAAATCAACGTAATCGACATCGTCACCCCGCCCTTCCTCCACTGCTCCATGGCCATCCAGGCCATGCGGGCGGGCAAGGACGTCATCTGTGAAAAGCCCCTGACCGGCTACTTCGGAAAGCCCGGCGAGGAGAACGTGGGCTCCTTCCCCAAGGCCCGGATGTACCAGGAGATTATCACCGCCATGGACGAGCTGAAGGCGGTCATCCAGGAGACCGGCCGCAAATTCATGTACGCGGAAAACTTTGTCTACGCCACTCCCATCCGCAAGGCGGCCCAGCTGATCCAGGCCAAGAAGAGCAAGATTTTGTTCCTGAACGGCTTTGTGGGCCTGAAGGGCTCCAGCTCTCCGGCGGCGGGAATCTGGAACAAAACCGGCGGCGGCCAGCTGGTGCGCAACGGCACCCACCCCCTGTCCGGGATGCTGTGGCTGAAGCAGCAGGAGGCGGCCGCCCGGGGCGAGGTCATCACGGTGAAAAGCGTCATGGCCGACGTGGGCGTCACCACCGCCTGCCTGAGCGAGCAGGAGCACCGCCACATCTCCGCCCGCCCCCAGGATGTGGAGGACTTCGCCACCGTCACCGTCACCTTCTCCGACGGCACCAAGTGCCAGACCACCGCCAGCGACACGGTGCTGGGCGGCACCCACAACACCGTGGACATCTTCTGCAACGACGCCGCCCTGCGCTGCAACATCACCCCGCCCAAGCTGCTGGACACCTATTTCCTGGACGAGGAGGGAATTGAGGACGAGTATCTGGGCGAGATGCTCCCCTCCAAGCTGGGCTGGAACACCGCCTTCGTCTCCGACGAGGTGATTCGCGGCTACCTGGGCGAGCTTCAGGATTTCATGGAGGCCGTCACCTATG
The DNA here is from genome assembly GCA_022795855.1 of Lawsonibacter sp. Lineage (GTDB taxonomy): Bacteria > Bacillota > Clostridia > Oscillospirales > Oscillospiraceae > Lawsonibacter. Next base: position 6,335 of record JAAWHL010000040.1, on the reverse strand, counting down.
ACCGCCCCGCCGCCTCCGGCTTCGACCTGGCCTACGAGACCGCCAAAATCATGTACGCCGCCTACCAGTCCGCCGAGGAGGGCCGGCGCATCGACTTCTGAGCCGTTCTCCCGCACGGCACAAAAAAGACTCCGGCCCGGCCGCCAAACCGGGCCGGAGTCTTTTTTCAGAAGTGCCCGATTTGCGGCGTTCACGCCGTAGGGGGCGGCCTCTGCGCCGTCCCACATTTGGCAAAACATCCCTTCCCTCTCCGGCGGGGCGGCCCGGAGGCCGCCCCCTGCATGGCTTATTTCTGCTTCCGACATAAAAATGCGCGAAAGGACACTCCCTTTTTTCGTTGCCCTTTTCCGGGAAATCTGCTATCATTAGACTGTATCAGACAGCGGAACCGGAAGTAAGGAGGGCGCTCTATGGCAAAATACATCATGGCCCTGGATGCGGGCACCACCAGCAACCGCTGCATCCTCTTCAATCAGGAGGGGGAAATCTGCGGCTCGGCTCAGAAGGAGTTCACCCAGTACTTCCCCCGGCCCGGCTGGGTGGAGCACGACGCCAACGAAATCTGGGGCACCCTGATGGGCGTGGCGGTGGAGGCTATGGGCCGCATCGGCGCGTCCGCCGGCGACATTGCCGCCATCGGCATCACCAACCAGCGGGAAACCGCCATCGTCTGGGACCGGCGCACCGGCGAGCCGGTCTGTCCCGCCATCGTCTGGCAGTGCCGCCGCACCAGCCAGTACTGCGACCGGCTGAAGGCCGAGGGCCTGGTGGACCTGTTCCGGAGCAAAACCGGACTGGTGATTGACGCCTACTTCTCCGCCACCAAGCTGAAGTGGATTCTGGACCACACGGAGGGGGCCCGGGAGCGGGCCCGCCGGGGGGAGCTGCTCTTCGGCACGGTGGAGACCTGGGTGATCTGGAAGCTGACGGGGGGGAAGGTCCACGTCACCGACTACTCCAACGCCTCCCGCACGATGCTCTTCAACATCAACACCCTGGAGTGGGACGAGGATATCCTCACCCGGCTGGACATCCCCCGGCAGATGCTCCCCCAGGCCATGCCCAGCAGCTGCATCTACGGCCGCACCGAGCCAGGCCTGCTAGGGGGCTCTATCCCCATCGGCGGCGCGGCGGGGGACCAGCAGGCCGCCCTGTTCGGCCAGACCTGCTTCCTGCCCGGCGAGGCGAAAAACACCTACGGCACGGGCTGCTTCCTGCTGATGAACACCGGGGACCGTCCGGTCTTCTCCCGAAACGGCCTGGTGACCACCATCGCCTGGGGGCTGGACGGGCAGGTGACCTACGCGCTGGAGGGCTCCATCTTCGTGGCCGGCGCGGCCATCCAGTGGCTGAGGGACGAGATGCGGCTGATAGACTCCGCCCCTGACAGCGAGTATATGGCGGGCAAGGTGCCCGACACCAACGGGTGCTATATGGTCCCCGCCTTCACCGGCCTGGGCGCCCCCCACTGGGACCAGTACGCCCGGGGGGCCGTGGTCGGCCTGACCCGGGGGGTGAACAAGTACCACCTGATTCGGGCCGCCCTGGAGAGCCTTGCCTATCAGACCAACGACGTGCTCTCCGCCATGGAGGCCGACTCCGGCATCCATCTGGCCGCCCTGAAGGCGGACGGCGGGGCCAGCGCCAACAACCTGCTGATGCAGATTCAGGCCGACGTCATCCAAAGCCCGGTCCACCGCCCCGTCTGCGTGGAGACCACCGCCATGGGGGCGGCCTATCTGGCCGGGCTGGCGGCGGGCTACTGGGACAGCCGGGAGGCCGTCCGCCGCAACTGGGCCATCGACCGGGTCTTCACCCCGGCCATCTCCCCCCAGCAGCGGGACCGGATGGTGAAGGGCTGGAACCGGGCCGTCCGGTGCAGCTTCCACTGGGCGGAGGAGGAAAGCTGAAGCACATGACGCCCAGGCGCGGGACCGCTTTTCGCTGTCCCGCGCCTGGGCCGTTCCAGCCGGCCGCGCCCTGACTCGGAAGACATCCTGACGAGAAAGGGGACGGCGCCGTCCGCCTGCGGAAAACGGGCGTCCCCTCCGGCCCCGGGGCAGAAAAAATGCTGGAAAGGGGAAAATTCCTGTTTACCTCCACGCTTTAATGTGCTAATATTAAAGCACCCAAAAAATACGAGGAAAGGGGCGGACCCAAGTGGCCAAGAACGAGGGAAAGCAGCGCAGTATGGCGCTGTACGAGACCATTCTGAAGCTGAAGGACCTGGACGAGTGCTGCCGGTTCTTCGACGACCTGTGCACCCCCACCGAGCTGCGCAGCCTGGAGCAGCGCTTTGACGTGGCCGTCTATCTTCAGCAGGGCCTGGTCTATCTGGACATTCTGGACAAGACGGGGGCCAGCAGTGCCACCATCAGCCGGGTACGCCGGTCCATGCTGGACAACGGCGCGGGCGGCGTGATGCAGGAGGTCCTCCAGCGGGAGGGTCTGGGCGCCCGGGAGTAAATAACGTGAGGAGAAGCAGAGCATGAAACAACTGATGCTGGGCAACGCCGCCGTTGCCCGAGGACTTTACGAGGCGGGGTGCTGCGTGGTCTCCAGCTACCCCGGCACTCCCAGCACCGAGATTACCGAAGAGTGCGCCAAATTTGACGAAATCTACTGCGAGTGGGCCCCCAACGAAAAGGTGGCCATGGAGACCGCCTTCGGGGCCTGTCTGGCGGGGAAGCGCTCCTTCTGCGCCATGAAGCACGTTGGGCTGAACGTGGCCGCCGACCCCCTGTTCACCATCTCCTATACCGGGGTGAACGCCGGCATGGTCATCGGCGTGGCCGACGACCCCGGGATGCACTCCTCTCAGAACGAGCAGGACTCCCGCCACTACGCCGCCGCCGCCAAGCTGCCTATGCTGGAACCCTCCGACTCCGCCGAGGCGCTGGAGTTCGCCAAGCTGGCCTACCGGCTGTCCGAGGAGTTCGACACCCCCGTTTTCCTGAAAATGTGTACCCGGGTGTCCCACTCCCAGTCCATTGTGGAGACCTCCCCCCGGGCGGAGGCCCCCGTCCGGCCCTATGAAAAAAACATCGCCAAATACGTCATGATGCCGGGCAACGCCATCCGCCGCCATCCCGTGGTGGAGGAGCGCACCCGCCGGCTCCGGGAGTGGGCGGAGACCGCCCCGGTCAACCGGGTGGAGATGGGGGATCCCGGCCTGGGGATTATCACCTCCTCCACCTCCTACCAGTACGTGCGGGAGGTTTACGGGGGGAGATGCAGCGTGCTGAAGCTGGGCATGGTCCATCCCCTGCCGGTAAAGCTGATTCGGGATTTCGCCGCCAAGGTGGACCGGCTGGTGGTAGTGGAGGAGCTGGACCCCATCATCGAGAACCACTGCCGCAGCCTGGGCCTGGAGGTGTCCGGCAAGGACCTTCTGCCCATGGAGGGGGAGTTCTCCCAAGCCCTCATCGCCGCCGGAATGGGGGCGGGGACCTGCGCCGGCTGGACCATCGCCGACCCTATCCCGCCCCGGCCCCCCGTCATGTGCGCCGGATGCCCCCACCGGGGACTGTTCTACATCCTGAGCAAAAACAAGTGCACCGTCCTGGGGGACATCGGCTGCTATACCCTGGGGGCGGCCGCCCCCCTGTCCGCCATGGAGATGACCGCCTGCATGGGGGCCTCCGTCAGCGGCCTGCACGGCTTCAACAAGGCCCTGGGGGCGGAGAGCGAGCATAAGGCCGTGGCCGTCATCGGCGACTCCACCTTTATGCACTCCGGCATGACCGGCCTGGCCAACATCGCCTACAACCAGTCCAACTCCACCGTCATCATTCTGGACAACTCCATTACGGGCATGACCGGCCACCAGCAGAACCCCACCACCGGCTGCAACATCAAGGGGGAACCCGCGGGAAAAATCGACCTGGAGGCCCTGTGCCGCAGTCTGGGCTTCGGCCGGGTGCGGATCGTGGACCCCTACGACCTGAAGGCCTGCGATGCCGCCGTCAGGGAGGAGCTGGCGGCAGACGAACCCTCGGTCATCATCTCCCGCCGGCCCTGCGCCCTTTTGAAGTATGTGAAGCACAGCGCCCCTCTGACCGTGGACCCCGCCAAGTGCGTGGGCTGCAAAAGCTGCATGAAAATCGGCTGTCCCGCCATCTCCGTCCAGGACGGCAGGGCCCGGGTGGACGGCACCCAGTGCGTGGGCTGCGGCGTGTGCCGGCAGCTGTGCGCGGTGAACGCGTTTTCCTGATGTCCCCCTGCCGGGGCGGCCCTCCATGCCGCCGCGCCGGGCAGGCAGCCGAAAAGCGGGGCGGCCCGGAGGCCGCCCCCTACCCCCAAAAACAAGGAGTTGTTTCAACCGATGGAAACCAAAAATATTATGATCGTGGGCGTGGGCGGACAGGGCTCCCTGCTGGCCTCCAAGCTGCTGGGCCATCTGCTGATGGAGCAGGGCTATGACGTGAAGGTGTCCGAGGTCCACGGCATGTCCCAGCGGGGCGGCTCCGTCGTCACCTACGTGCGCTATGGGGAGCGGGTGGCCTCCCCCATCGTTGACCGGGGCGAGGCCGACTACATCGTCTCCTTTGAGCTGCTGGAGGCCGCCCGGTGGCTGAGCTTCTTAAAGCCGGACGGACAGATTGTCACCTCCACCCAGCAGATTGACCCCATGCCCGTCATCACCGGCGCGGCGGCCTACCCGGAGAACCTGGTGGAGAAAATGCGCGCCGCCGGGGCCAGGGTGGACGCGCTGGACTGCCTGTCCCTGGCCGAGCAGGCCGGGTCCTCCAAGGCGGTGAACCTTGTCCTGATGGGCCGTCTGTCCCACTATTTCGACCTGCCCGACGAGGCCTGGCAGCGCTCCCTGGAGGCCACGGTGCCCCCCAAATTCCTGGAGCTGAACAGGCGGGCCTTTGCCCTGGGAAAGAACGCCCAGTAAGAGCCTGTTTGACATCCCCCGGCACACCGGCCGGCGGTTTTGAACGGGAAATCCTTCGGAACCAGGAGGACAGTATGCAAATCAGATCGGCGGTCTCCCTTCTCCGGACGCTCTACCGCCTCTGGAGGCGGGCGCGGCTGCGCAGTGTTCCCTCCGTAATCTCCCGGGACTGCGTGGGCGGGGTGCTCTTCCACGACCTGGGTCTGGACTTCCGGTCCCCCACGGTCAACCTGTTCCTCCCGGCCGAGGACTTCCTCCTCTTCTGCCGGCACCTTGCGGACTTTCTCTCCGTGCAGATGGAGGAGCTCCCGGGGCACGGAAAGCCCTATCCCATGGGCCGGCTGGCGACCGGGCACGGAACCGTCACCCTCCACCTGATGCACTACGCCTCCTTTTCCGAGGCGGCGGAGGCCTGGGAGCGGAGAAAGCGGCGGGTGGATATGGACAACCTCCGAATCATTTTTCACGCCCCGCCCGGAATACCGGAGCAGCTGGCCGGGCAGTTCGAGCAGCTGCCCTTTGAGCACAAGGTCCTCCTCTCCGGGGGGATGGACACCGAAAAGTATCCCCACTGCTATAACCTCCCCTGCTACGCGGAAGGGTGCCGCGAGCCGGTTACCTACTACCCCTCCCCCTCCAGCGTCAGGCGCTACCAGGACGGTTTCGACTGGATTCCCTTTTTGAACGGGGAAACCTAAGCGCCTGTTTCACATCTCCCGGCACACCGGCCGGGGGGCCTTTGGCCGCCAGCCCGCGTGGGATTTTCTGGGGATCCCCAAGGCTCCCTGCGAAAATCCGCCTTGTCCGGCGCTCCCCTGCCGGCCGGCATACTTCGGGGGATTAAGCAGTCCCTGAGCCGCTGGGCCGATCGCCGCAGCGCGGAACCTGTACAGCCAAACTTTCCGCCGTATGCAGGATAAAACACCAAAAGGGTTCCCGCCAAAGTTTTCTTGTGATTCTTTTCTTTTTCCAATGAAAAGAATGAACAACCCCAAACAAGAGAGGAATGATGCACATGGAACGGTATTACCAGCCCGAGATTGAGTGCGCGTCCCGGGAGCAGATTAAGGCCTGGCAGGACGAGCGCCTGGTCCGGCAGGTGCGCCGGGTCTGGGAAAACGTGCCCTACTACCGGAAAAAGATGGAGGAGAAGGGTGTCGCCCCCGGCGACATCCGGTCCAGCGAGGACCTGCACAAGCTGCCCTTTGTCACCAAGGCGGACCTGCGGGACGCCTACCCCTACGGTCTGGTGGCCGTTCCCCTGAAGGACTGCGTGCGGATTCAGTCCACCTCGGGCACCACGGGCAAGCGGGTGGTGGCCTTCTATACCCAGGAGGACATCGACCTGTGGGAGGACTGCTGCGCCCGGGCCATCATGGCCGCCGGCGGCACCGACGAGGACGTGTGCCAGGTGTCCTACGGCTACGGCCTGTTC
>JAAWHL010000039.1 GCA_022795855.1 Lawsonibacter sp. | reverse complement strand
TGTCGGTATTTATGTCCTTTTACACCATGGTGGACGGGCTGTTTGTGTCGAATCTCATCGGCATGGAGGCCCTGTCGGCCATCAACCTGACCGCGCCGGTCATCCAGCTGGTGACGGCAATTTCTACTATGCTGGCGTCCGGCGGCAGCGCGGTCATCATGAAGAAGATGGGGGAGCAGAGGCAGGAGGAGGCCCGGCAGGACTTCACCTTCCTGATTCTGGTCAATATCGCCGTCGGCCTGGGGATGACCGCGCTGGGGTACGCCCTGACGGGGCCCGTTTTCGGGAATATGGGCCTGTCCCCGGAGGTGGCCGGGCACTGCGCCGCGTACCTTGGCCGCTATCTGCTGTTCACCGTCCCTATCCTGCTGATGAATAACTTTACCCTCTACATGATTGCCTCCGAAAAGGCGGCCCTGTCCCTGATTTGTTCCGTCACAGGCGGCGTGCTGAATATCGCGCTGGACTATCTGCTGATTGCCCGCCTGGGGATGGGAATCGGCGGCGCGGCCATCGCCACGGGCCTGGGCTACTCGGTGACTGCGGCGGCGGGGCTGTTCGTGTTCGGCAGCAGAAAGAGCCTGCTGCATTTTACAAGGCCTGTCCTCCGCTTTAAGGTCCTGGCAGGCGCGGCCTCCAACGGCTGCTCGGAAATGGCGTCCGCCCTGGTTACAGGCATCATTACGATGATGTTCAACTGGACCATGCTCCGCTGCGCGGGGGAAAACGGCGTCGCCGCCGTGACCATCATCATGTACGTCCTGATGTTTGCAAGCTCCCTTTACACAGGGTACTCATATGGGGTCGCGCCTATGCTCAGCTACTATTACGGAGAAAAAAACTGCGGGAAGCTGAAAGCGCTGGTCTCGCTCAGCCTGAAGGTCATCGCGGCCGTCTCCCTGGCGACAGCGGCGGCCTCCCTGGCGCTGACCGGGCCGCTGGTGTCCGTATTCACCCGGCCGGACAACCCGGTGTATGAGCTGGCCGTATCCGGAAACCGCATCTGCACGCTGGCGCTGCTCTTCATCGGTATGAATATCTTTGCCAGCGGGATGTTTACCGCGCTGTCCAACGGCGCGGTCTCGGCGATTCTTGCCTTTTCCCGCTCCTTCGTGTTTATGGTGATTGCGATGCTTGTGCTCCCCGCCGTCCTGGGGATAAACGGCGTCTGGCTGGCCACGCCGGCGGCGGAGCTGATGGCCTTTGCCCTGTCCGCATTCCTGTTTGCAAAATACAGAAAGCGGTATCAATATTAGGAACCTGTCTTCACAGCCCCGGCGCCGCCGCTGAACGGCGGAGAGGTTTCGGGCCCGGATATTGGGGCGGAGATGCGGGGCCAAAGGGAAAACAAGGCGGAGGCGTCCGGGTTCCGGACGCCTCCGCGCAGAATCAGCCGATATACTTTTCCAGTAGGCGGAGGACCTCCCGCACGTCGATGGGCTTGGCGATGTGGGCGTTCATACCGAACTCCAGGCTGCGCTTGATGTCCTCGGCGAAGGCGTCGGCGGTCATGGCGATAATGGGGATTTGGCTGTCGGGCCGGTCCAGGGAGCGGATGGCCTGGGTGGCCTCGTAGCCGCTCATCACCGGCATACGCAGATCCATGAGGATGGCGTCATAGAAGCCGGCGGGGGAGGTTTGGAATTTCTCCACGCAGATTTGGCCGTTTTCCGCCCACTCCAGCTCCAGCCCCTCGGCGGACAGCAGCTCGGATGCGATTTCCCAGTTGAGCTCGTTGTCCTCTGCCAGGAGGATGTGCCGGCCCTCCAGGTGGTGGAGGGACTCCTCGGGATGGGCCTCTTCCTGGGGGTCCTCCGGGCTCATGAAGGCCCGCAGGCTGTTGAACAGGGTGGATTTGAACAGGGGCTTGGAGATAAAGCCGGAGATGCCCGCCTCCCGGGCGTCGTGCTCAATCTCTCCCCAGTCGTAGGCGGAAATCAGCAGAATGGGCACGGCCACGCCCAGCTCCTGCCGGATGCGGCGGGCGATGGAGATGCCGTCCATGTCGGGCAGCTTCCAGTCCAGAAGGATAATCTGATAGTCGTCCCTCCGGCGGTGGCGCCTGAGCACCATCTCCATGGCGCGGCTGCCGTCCAGACTCCACTCCGCGTTGACGCCGATGGACTGAAGGGCCTTTACGGTGCTCTCGCACAGCTCGCGGTCGTCGTCCACCACCAGCATGTTCCAGCTGGGGAGAATCATGTCCTCCTCCACGACCTCGGCCCGCTCCAGGTCCAGGGTGACGAGGAACTCGGTGCCCTTGCCCCGCTCGCTCTCCACCTGGATGGAGCCGCCCATGGCATCCACCACGATGAACTTGGTGATGGCCATGCCCAGGCCGGTGCCCTCGGTGCGGTGGACCCGGGCGCTGTCCTCACGGGCGAAGGAATCGAAGATGTGGGACTTGAACTCCTCGGACATGCCGATGCCGGTGTCCCTGACCTGGATGTGGATGCGGACGAACTCGTCCCCCTTGGGGGAGTCCTCCTCGTACAGGGAGATATGGATGTGCCCCTCCTCGGGGGTGAACTTGATGGCGTTGGAGATGAGGTTGAGCAGGACCTGATTCAGGCGGACGCTGTCGCAGCAGACGTTTTCGGTGGAGATGTCGTGGATGGAGACGTCAAAGTGCTGGTTTTTGGCCTTGAGCTGGGGCTGGGCGATGTTGACGATGCCGTCCACCACCTCCCGCAGGGAGACCTGGTCGATGTTCAGGGTCATCTTCCCGCTCTCGATTTTGGACATGTCCAGCACGTCGTTAATCAGGCCCAGCAGGTGTTTGCTGGACAGGGTGATTTTCTTCAGGCAGTGCTGCACCTGCTTGGGGTTGTCGATGTTGGCCGTGGCGATGGCGGTCATGCCCACGATGGCGTTCATGGGGGTGCGGATGTCGTGGCTCATGTTGGACAAAAACTCGCTCTTGGCCCGGTTGGCGTGCTCGGCCTCCCTCTGGGCCTGTTCCGCCTTCTCCTGGGCCTCCTCGGCGGCGTACCGGGCCTCGTCCGCCGCCTGCTTGGCCTCCTCCACGGCGCGGAGCTGGCGGCGGGTCAGGCCGAAATACTTGCCGAAGACCATCAGCAGGGCCATCAGGATGACGCTGCACCCGGCCAGGGCCAGCAGCAGCCACTGGTGGCTCAGGCTGCGGACGGTCTTGTCCAGCTCGCCGTAGGGGAGGACGGTGACCAGATACCACTCGGAGTAGGGCAGCTTGGTGCAGTACAGGTGCCGGCGCTCGCTGTCCAGGTTCAGCACGGTGGAGTAGTCCGCGTTTTGCTCCATGGCTGCGGCCAGCTCCTGCACAACCTGGCCGGAGTCGTTTTGGTGCTTCAGACCCTGGAAGATGGAGCGGATGCGGTCAAAGTAGCTGTCCCGGTAGGCGTCCCCGCTGCGAATGACAAAGCTGCCGTCCTTGCGGATGACGTGGGAGTAGACCAGAGAGTCCTCCTTGTCCAGGGCCAGAATGGATTTGAAGTAGTCCACGGGAAGCCCCGCCACCAGGGCGGTGCACTCCCCGCCGTCCGACATGGGGTAGGAGGTGGATACGCCCAGCAGGACGAGCTTTTCCCCGGTGACCGTGTCCGAGCCCACTGCCACCTTCTGCTCGCCGCGGTTCAGCGAATCCAGAAAGGGCTCGGGATCGGTAATCTGAACGGGGTTGCCGCAGAGCATCTCAAAGCTGCCGTCGGTGGAGCACAGGGCCAGATAGGACAGGCCCCGGGCGCCGGCGCCCTCCACCAGCGCCTCCCGAAGGGTCAGGCTGCCGGCGCTGCCGGGGGGGGCGGCGCTGATCATGTTCTCCACGTGGGACAGCCGGTACTCGATGGTGGTGGCGAAGTGCATGGTAATCCGTTCGTTCATCCCGGTCATGTAGATGGTGCCCACCTGGGTGATGGTATCCAGACTGCGCCAGCCCATGAATACGGCCAGGAAGGAGAAGACGAACACGCACAGGACGGCCACCCCGATCAGACTGGCGATGAGAAATCGGGTGGTTTTGTTTTTCATGCTTCCATCTCCGCCTGAAATGTCTGTATCGCCTGGGCGGTGGAGGCGTAATCGGCCTTCACCTGCTCCAGCAGGGGGTCCGCTTCCGGAGTGTAGCCGTTGCGCAGAGCCTCCGCCAGGGTGCTGCTGGACCGGCCCAGGACGGTGAAGCTGAGATTCTGGCACATGCCTTTGATGGTGTGGGCCGCCCGGAAGGCCTCGGGGTAGTCCTGGGACTCCATGGAGGAGCACAGCAGCTGATAGCTGCCGTCGGCAAGAAATTTCAGTACAAATTTCTGCACCAGCCGCTCGCTGCGCAGTCTTCCGATTACCTCGTCATAGCTGCCGCCCATGGCGGCGTAGCATTCCTGAAGGGTCATTGCAAACACGCTCCTTTTTCTGTTCTGGGGGGTTGTTCGGGCTGTTCCTCGCTGCTGTCGATGGGGGAGATGACGGAGAGCATCTGCTCCATGGAGCTGTCGTAGAAGCGGAAAGTCCCCCGGCCAGACCGCTTGACGGCGTACAGGGCCTGGTCGGCTGCCCGGAAGAGGGTGTCGTAGTCAGTGCCCAGAGTGTCCGTGGTGGCCACCCCCATGCTGATGGAGATGGGGAAGTCCTGGAACCTGCCGCACAGGGCGGAGAAGATGCGCTGAATGGCCGGTGCAATCTCGGTGCGGCACTCCAGGAAGAGCAAAAACTCGTCCCCGCCCGCCCGTGCGGCGATGTCGCCGCCGCGGATGTTCTGCCGCAGCTTGCCCGCCAGATGGATCAGGACCTGATCGCCGAACATGTGGCCGTAGTTATCGTTGGCCTGCTTGAAGTGGTCCAGGTCCAGGATGACCAGGGCATGGCAGCCCTCCGGGCGTTCGGCCAGCCGCTCCTGAATGCGCAGCTTGGCGGTGGCATGGTTCAGAAGGCCGGTCATGGAGTCGTGGGTGGCCATGCGGGTCAGGTCGTCCAGCCGCAGGCGGGAGTCGTGGATGTCGATGGCCTTGCCGATGGCGCCGGTGTACCGGGGCGGCTCATCGGAGGACCAGGCGGCCCGGGCGATGACCCGGACCCAGCGGGGCCCGTCGGAGTAATTCAGCTGGCAGTCGTAGCTGACCACCGGGTGGCCGGGGGTGGTGGCCCGCAGAGCGTCGGCCAGGTTGCGCCAGGTGTCCGCGCCCACCAGGGCGATGGCCTTTTCGTTGTGCTCCGGGTCCATGATCAGCTCGTCCAGGCCCAGCTTCTCCGCCCCCCAGGCGGTCAGGGTGATCATGGGAGGCTGAAGGGTGAACTCAAACTGAATCTCCTGGGTCAGGGCGGCGAAGAAGCCGTACTTCATCCGCTCGTGCTCCAGCAGCTGCAGGGTGCGCTCAGAGGCGGTCAGCTCCTCGTGCTTGTGCATCTCCCGGGCAATGTGCTGCATCTCCCGCTGGCCGCGGGAAATGGTGGTGTCGCTGTTCAGCTCCTCGGGGATGCGGTCGGCAAACTCCCGCAGGCAGTCCAGAATCAGGGGGTTGAAGGTGCCGCACTCGCCGTTGAGGATCATCTGTACAGCGGTCTCGTGGGAGAAGGCCTTTTTGTACACCCGCTCGCTGGTCAGTGCGTCGTACACATCGGCCAGCGCCACAATCTGGGCGGAGATGGGAATCTCGTCCCCCTTCAGCCCGTCCGGGTAGCCCCGGCCGTCGTAGCGCTCGTGGTGCCAGCGGCAGATTTCATAGGCGGCCTTCAGCAGCGGCTCGTCCCGGTGGAAGGGCAGGTCGTCCAGCATCTGGGCGCCGATGACGGTGTGGGTCTTCATGACCTCAAACTCCTCCTGGGTCAGCCGGCCCGGCTTGTTCAGCACCTCCTCAGGAATGGCGATCTTGCCGACGTCGTGGAGGGCGGAGGCGGTGCTGATGACGGAGATATCGGTGGAGGTCAGGCGGTAGCGGTCGGTTTTCTGCATCAGAAAGGTGAGCAGCAGCTCGGTTAAGGTGTGGACGTGGCGCACATGCTGGCCGCTCTCGCCGTTGCGGAACTCCACAATGTGGCTGAGGATGTCGATCATCAGGCTGCTGCGGTGCTCCTTCTCGTAAATCTGGTCGGCCACCAGACCCACCAGCTTTTTCTGCTTGGCGTAGAGGAGGATGGTGTTGACCACCCGGCGGTGGACAATCAGCGAGTCGAAGGGGCGGCTGATGAAGTCGGTGATGCCCAGCTCGAAGGCCCGCTCCACGTGGGACGAGCCCCGCTCGGCGGAGATCATAATCACCGGGATCTCGTCGATCCAGCGGTTGTTGTTCATCACGGTAAGCAGTCCGAAGCCGTCCATCTGGGGCATGACGATGTCCAGCAGCACCAGGGAGATCCCCAGGCCGTGCTTCTGGAGCATGGCCACGCCCTCAACGCCGTTTTCCGCCTCCAGAATGTCATACTCGTCCCCCAGCATGTCGGCCAGGATGGAGCGGTTCATTTCGGAATCGTCTATGATTAAGATTTTCTGTTTGTCCGACACGGTCTCCAAAGCGGTGTCCTCCTGTTCTCGTATGGACTTGCCAATCCGGGCGTCCCGGGACCCGGGCCGCCGCCTCTCCGGGAGGCGGGGAGGCCCGATTCCGTTGACAGCATAAAATTCCTTTCTATCATTATAGCACAGCTCCGGAGGGAAACACAAGCCGGTATTCTGTAAATTCCTGTGAAATCGGTTCCGCCCGGCGGCGGGGTGGGGCGGAGGGCCTGGTTTCCGGGCTTTTCTTTTCGGGCCGGGTGTGGTATCCTGATAAAAATATCCTGAATTTCAGAGGTGAGCGCCATGGAAAAGCTGTATGAGGAAAACCCCTATCTCACCCGGTTTACCGCCGCGGTGGAGCTGTGCCGGCCGGGAGAGGGGGGCTGGGAGGTGATTCTGGACCGCACCGCCTTCTACCCGGAGGGGGGCGGCCAGCCCTGGGACCTGGGCCGTCTGGGCGGCGCGGAGGTGACGCGGGTCCGCCTGCTGGGGGACCGGGTGGTCCACACCTGCTCCGCCCCCTTGGAGCCGGGGACCCGGACGGAGGGGGAGATTGACTGGCCGCGCCGGTTCGACCTGATGCAGAACCACTCCGGCGAGCACATCGTCTCCGGCATTGCCCACGAGAAATGGGGCTGTGAGAACGTGGGCTTTCACATGGGCGCGGAGACGGTGGCCATCGACTTTGACCGCGCCCTGGCCTGGGAGCAGCTGGCCGTGCTGGAGGAGGCGGCCAACCGGTATATCTGGGAGGACCGCCCGGTGTCCGTCCGGTTCCCCGAGGGGGAGGAGCTGGAGAGGACGGCCTACCGCAGCAAGAAGGCGCTGACCGGGCGGGTGCGCATCGTGTCTTTCCCGGGGGCGGACGTCTGCGCCTGCTGCGGCACCCACGTGTCCTCCGCCGGGCAGGTGGGGCTGGTGAAGCTGCTGTCCCTGCAAAAGCTGCGGGGGGGCGTGCGGATTGAGCTGGTGTGCGGCGGCCGGGCGCTGAAGTACCTGTCCGGGGTCTGGGAGCAGAACCGGCAGGTGTCCAATCTGCTGTCTGCCAAGCCCCTGGAGACGGGGGCGGCGGCGGAGCGGCTGCTGGAGGAGAACGCGGGCCTGAAGGAGCGTGCGGCCCGGCTGGAGCAGGAGCAGTTCGAGGGGCTGGCCGGGCGGTACGCCGGCGCGGGGGACGTGGTGCTCTTTCAGGAGGGCCTGACCCCCGGCGGCCTGCGGCGGCTGTGCGCCGCGGTGCTGGAGCGGTGCGGCGGGCGGTGCGCCTGCTTCTCCGGAGCGGACGGGGCGGGCTGGCAGTACGCCGTCGGGGAAAAGGGCGGCGACCTGCGTCCGCTGGCAAAGGAGCTCAACCGGGCCCTGGAGGGCCGGGGCGGCGGAAAGCCGGATTTTGTCCAGGGGGCGGTCCGGGCCGGCCGGAGGGAAATTGAGGCCTTTTTCGCGGCTTTTGGCGGATAGAGAGGGGACGGTTTATGGAATATACATATTATCAGCTGCTCTGGTTTTTTCTGGTTTACTCCCTGCTGGGGTGGGTGGCGGAGACCGCCCTGGCGGCGGTGACGAAGCGCCGCCTGCTGAACCGGGGCTTTCTGAACGTCCCGTTCTCCCCGGTGTACGGCCTGGCGGCGGTGCTGTTCGCCATCTTCCTGCCCGAGCTGCGCTCTGCCCCCTTTTTCCTGTTTCTGGGGGGCATGATTCTGGCCACCGGCCTGGAGCTGGCCACCGGCATCCTGCTGGAGCGCATTTTCGGCCAGAAGTGGTGGGATTACACAGAAGAGCGCTTCCAGTTTGAGGGGCACATCTGCCTGAAATATTCCGTGATTTGGGGCCTGTCCTCCCTGGTGTGCGTCTTTGTGGGGGATCCCCTGCTGGCCCGCCTGACCGGGCTGATTCCCCGCCCGGCGGGGGAGATGATCCTGCTGGCGGCCTTCCTTGTCCTGGGGATAGACTTTGCGGGGTCCTGGGCGGCCGTGCTCCAGTGGAACGGAAGCCTGCGCCGGCCCAGCGAGCTGTCCCGCGTCCTCCGGTCCCTGACCGACGCGCTGGACACCCGGCTGACCCGGGCCATCCAGCGCCGCATGGCCCGGGCCTACCCCAGCCTGGAGCGGGAGCGGCTGTCCGCCCGGCTGGACCAGCGCGCCCGGCGGGAGCGCCCGGCGGTGTTCGCCGCCGGCTGCGGGTTTTACAAGCTGGCCATGCTCTTTTTCCTGGGGGCCCTCCTGGGGGACGTCACCGAGACTGTTTTCTGCCGCCTGACCGCCGGGGTGTGGATGAGCCGGTCCAGCGTGGTTTACGGCCCCTTCTCCATTGTCTGGGGCCTGGGGGCGGTGCTGCTGACGGCGGTGCTGTACAAGTACCGGGACCGCCGGGACGGGGCCATTTTTCTGGCTGGGACAGTGCTGGGGGGCGCGTATGAGTATATCTGCTCGGTGTTCACCGAGCTGGTGTTCGGAAGCGTCTTCTGGGACTACAGCCATCTGCCCTTCAACCTGGGGGGGCGGATTAACCTGCTGTTCTGCTTCTTCTGGGGCATCGCCGCGGTGGTGTGGCTGAAGCTGATTTATCCCCGCCTGTCCGGGCTGATTGAAAGGCTGCCCATCCTTTGGGGGAAGGCGCTGACCTGGGGTATGCTGGCCTTTATGACCGTGAATATCGCCCTGTCCTGCCTGGCCCTGGGCCGGTACGAGCAGCGCCGGACCTCCTCCGGCCCGCCTCAGTCCGGAATCGAGGCCTTTCTGGACGAGCGCTTTCCGGACGAACGCATGGAGCGCATCTATCCCAACGCCATCGCGGTGGAATGGACGGATTAAGTATTTACAGCCTCAAACGTGCGCCTGGCCGGCCTTCCCCCGCCGTGCTGTGTCCCGCCTTCTTGGAATACACAAAGTATTCCTGGAAAAATGTGCCTTGCCCGGCGGAAAAATTCCTCGCCCGGGCGTCATTTCCGGTTATGAATACAGGCCCTGGGAAGTTCCCCTGATTTTCCTGCGCGGGGAGGGGTTATTCTGAAGAGGCGGGAGGCGAAGGCCGTGTACCAAATCGGAGCATCCCCCCGCATCACCCGGCTGACGGCGAAGGCCCTGCGCTGCTGCGTCCGGGAGGGCACGCTCCCCCTCGGGACAGGGAGAGGACGGCTGCCGGCTGTCCAGCGGCGGGGACGGGCGGGGCCCGGACAGGGAGGGGCGGCCGGGAACCGCGGGGCTCTGAGGAAAGCCGGGAGAGAAAATCCGCTGCGGAAGGCTGGGTGACGTGAGAGCCGCACCCCGGCACATAAACGTGAAAGCTCCGGGCAAACAGCGTGATTTCCTAGGAAAGCGGCCGGCAAAATCCGCCTGAAGCCCCTGCGGGAGAGCCCTCTTGCGGAGAATATTTATACATATTTTTGAGGGAATATTCATCCTTGCGGGGCTCAGAAGGAAAAGCCGATATTTTCCCTTGTGTTTTCAGATTCCATGTGGTATACTTTGTCTTACTCTATTTCTTCAGCAGGCCGGGACTGGAAGCGGAAGGGGAATTATATGCCCTGGAAGGGCGGAAAAATGCCGCAGACGGGGCCTCTTTCATGATTCTGCCGGTTTGCAAGGTGTAATTGTGTCATTTCATAATAGTCGCCTTACAAAAATTTCATTTCTGGGCAAGTTTTAGGGGTTGCAATTTCTGTCAAAGAGGTTCATAATATTATCGGTGTATTTACGGCTGAGACGCCGCTTTTCCGGGAGAACGGCACAACGGCGCGGCCATTGAATACAAATGGTAATTAAATGTAATTATATTGAGTTCGGGAGCGTGAATCATGGACTTTTTAAGCAGCAATTCCATGCTGATGCTGGAGAAATCCATGGGGTTTCTCTGGACAAAGCAGGCGGCGATTTCCGACAATATCGCCAATGCCGAGACCCCCAATTACAAAACCAAGGTCGTAACCTTCGAGGAGAGCCTGCGCTCCCGGCTGAAGCAGGCCGCCGGGCAGGAGGCGGGCGCCCGGGGGGCGGTGCGCCGGGTGCTGGAGCAGTCGGAGTTTGCCGTCACGGAGCCCCAGGAGTCCACCCGCATGGACGACAACGGCGTGGACACCACCGAGCAGATGATTGAGCTGGTGCGCAATGCGTACCAGCAGCAGTATGTCTATCAGGCCATCAATAAAAGCTACTCCATTCTGCGCATGGCGGTGCGGGGGCAGTGACGGCCCGGACGCAAAATCCGCGCCCGGCCCCGCGAGGCCGCGTAAGGCAGAATTAAGGCAAGCGTGATAAAAGAAAAAGGAGGCCGCCTCCCATGGCGTTTTTAAGTTCCATCAACATCGTCGGCTCCGGCCTGACCGCCGAGCAGCTGCGTCTGGACATTATCGCGGAGAACGTGACCAACTCCCAGACCACCCGCACCGAGAACGGCGGCGGGGCCTACCGCCGGAAGGTAGTGGTGTTCCAGGCCGAGAGCGGCCGGAACAGCTTCCGGGAGGCCATGGCTCGGGCGGCTGCGGGCGTTGCGCCCAGCGGCACGGCCAACCCCACCGCCGGCGGCGTGCGGGTTGTGGAGATCGGGGAGGACCCCTCCCCCATGAAGCTGGTGTACGACCCGGCCCACCCCGACGCCAACGAGGAGGGCTATGTGGAGCTGCCCAACGTGGACATGGTGAAGGAGATTGCCGACGCCATGGCGGCTACCCGGGCGTTTTCCTCCAACGTCACGGTGTTCAACACCATGAAATCCGTAATCTCCAGCGGGCTGGAGATTGGCAAGTAATCAAAAACCCATCTGCATCAAACGAGTAGGGAGAGAATAAACCATGACAGACAGGATTCTATCTGTGGAGGATATGGGCATTACCAGCGCGATTCGGGGCATCACCCCCTTCGACCGGCAGCAGGAGCAGAAGGCCGGGGAGGCTGGCGCCCCAGGCGACAGCGTTTTTGCCTCCATCTTCAAAACCGCCGTCCAGAACGTGAAGGAGACGGACGCGGAGTTCGTCAGCAACCAGTACCTGCTGGCTACCGGCCAGCTGGATAACCCCGTACAGCTGGGCATTTCCGCCTACAAGAACGAGATTGCGGTGGACCTGCTGATTCAGCTGCGCAACAGGGCGCTGGACGCCTATTCCGAGCTGAGCAGGCTGAGCATCTGAGCCTGGCGGCGGAAGAGAACGCGGAAAGCGGGGTGATGGCGGTTGAAGCTGAACAAAGAGACATTTAAGGAGCTCTGGACCAAGGTCAAAACGGCAATGGGAAAGGTCTCCAGAAAAATATGGATTTTAATTGCCGCGGCCATTGTTCTTCTGGCCGTGGGACTTACCATTTACCTGCACAGCCGGCCCTACGCCACCTTGATTACCGGCGCCACCTCCCAGGAGGCGGCTACCGTGATGACCTGGCTGGACAGCCAGGGCTTCCGGGACTACCGTCTGGAGGGGACGGGGACCATTCTGGTGCCCGAGGGGCAGGTATATAACTTAAAGGCGCGGCTGCTCCAGGAGCAGTACTCCGGCTCCACAACCCCCTTCAGCGGGTATTTCGAGCGGGTCAGCGCCCTGTCCACCCAGACCGACCGGAACAACGCCTGGCTGGTGGCCAGGACGGAGGATATCCGGCAGACCATCCGGGCCTTCCCCGGGGTATTGGACGCCAGCGTCAGCATCACCCCGGGCACCGACCGGCGCTATGTCCTGGACCAGAGCAATATGTCAAAGGCCACCGCCGCCGTGACGCTGACCATGCAGGACGGCCAGCTGCTCAGCGAAGGACAGGCCAACGCCATCCGCAACTATGTGTCCCACAGCGTAGAGGACCTGAGTCCCGAGGACGTCAGCATTGACGACACCTGGGGCAACAACTACAACAATTTCAACCTGAACGGCGGCGAGACCACCTCCGCTTTGAAGCTCCAGCTGGAACAGCAGTGGAACAACATTATACGAAATCACATCATGCAGGTGCTGGTGCCCGTCTACGGCGAGGACAATCTCGGCGTAGCGGTCAACTGCGTGGTGGAGCTGGGGGACAGCGTCATTGACGACTTCCAGGTCCATCTGCCCGAGGAGGCCTCCTGGACCGCCAGCGGCGGCGCGGGCATCATCGGCAGCCGGGTGTACGGCTACATACGCGGGGTCGGCGACGGCGAGCCGGCGGGCGGCACGGTGGGCACCACCACCAACTCCGACCTCTACACCGACGTGGAGCGGGAGCCGGGGCTGGAGGAGGTCCCCGACCGCTGGCAGGGGGAGGGCAGCATAGAGTACGAAAACTCTAAGACCCAGACCCACACCATCCGCACCTCCGGCTACATCAGCGACTGCACCGTGGCGGTGACCATCAACTCCACCACCGCCGGCCAGGTCAACGTGGCCGAGGTCCGGGACCATGTGGCCCGGGCGGCGGGCATCAGCGCGGTGGAGACCGAGACCGTGACCGCCGAGGAGTACCTGAGCGGAAAGATCTCCGTCCGGGCGTGGCCCTTTTACGATCCCACCGAGCCTCCCGCGGCCCCGGCGGATCCCACCATCCTGGGGATTCCCATGTGGGCGTTCTTCGCCCTGGGCGCCGGCCTGCTAGTGTTCGTCATTATCCTTATCGTGATCCTGCTGCTGCGGCGCAGGAAGCGCGCCAAGCAGGAGGCCGAGGAGCGGGCCGTGGAGGAGCTGCTGGCCGTGGCCATGCCCCAGGAGGGCGAGCCGGTGGGCGCCGATGTCATGGAGCTGCACACCGAGAAGAGCATGGAGCTGCGCCAGAGCATCCGGGACTTTGTGGACGAGAATCCCGAGGTTGCAGCCCTGCTGATCAAGGACTGGATGAAGGGGGACGATGGAAATGGCTGATACCGCAGTGGCCGAGCCGAAAACCGCCGCCGCCCCCAATGAGGCGAAAACCAGAAAGAAGCCCAGCGCTTCCCCAGTGGAGCTGACCGGCGCCCAGCGGGCGGCCACCGTAATCATCGCCCTGGGGGTGGACCGGGCCTCCGCGCTCTACAAGCATATGGATCCCGCCGACGTGGAGCAGCTGACTCTGGAGGTGGCGAAGCTGGGGTTCCTGGACTCGGAGCAGACCGAGGAGGTGCTCAACGAGTTCTACCAGCTGTGCCGTACCAACCGGGCGGTGACCGAGGGCGGGCTGGAGTACGCTCGCACCGTGCTGGAGAAGGCCTACGGCGCCCAGACCGCCGACGAGCTGCTGGGCAAGGTGACCAAATCCCTGCAGAACCGCAGCTTTTCCTTCATGGAAAAGGCGGACGACAAGTCCCTGTTCTCCGCCCTCCAGAACGAGCGGCCCCAGACCATCGCGCTGGTGCTCTCCTATGTTGAGGCGGACAAGGCGGCAGCCGTGGTATCCCAGCTGGACGAAAAGCGCCAGATCCAGGTGGTGGAGAGCATGGCCAAGATTGAGAGCGTCTCCCCCATCGCCGTTAAAATCGTGGAGGCGGAGATGCGCAAGAAGTTCTCCAACATCGTCACCAGCACCAATGTGAAGGTGGGCGGCATAGACTATGTGGCCGACGTGATGAACAATCTGGACCGCACCAGCGAGAAGAACATCTTTGACGGCCTGTCCGCCTACGACCAGGATCTCGCCGACGAGATCCGCAAGCGCATGTTCGTCTTTGAGGACATTATCACCATGGACGACCGCTCGGTCCAGCGCTTCCTCCGGGACTGCGATCCCAGGGATCTGGTGCTGGCCCTCAAGGCGGCCAACGAAGAGGTGGCCAACAAGCTGTTCACCAACATGTCCAGCCGCACGGCCCAGAATATCCGGGACGACCTGGAAATTACCAGCAATGTCCGCATGAAGGACGTGGAGGAGGCCCAGCAGCGTATCGTGGATGTGATCCGCGGCCTGGAGGAGAAGGGCGAGATCATTATCCTGAAGGGCGGAAAGGACGATATCATTGCCTAACATATTCAAGGCCTTTTCCCACGCCAAGGCGGAGCCCTACCGCTTCCTCCCCGCGGAGGAGCTGGTAGTGGAGGGGGAACCGGAGGCGGAGCCTGTCCTTCCCGAGGAGGAATGTCCGGAGGACGGGTCAGAGGAGGCTGTGGAGGAATCCCAGCCGGAAGAGCCGGAGGAGGAGAACCCGGTCAGCTACGCCCAGCTCCAGGCGGAGATGATACTGGCGGATGCCCGCAGGGAGGCGGAGGAGCTGCTGGAGCAGGCCCGCCTCCGGGCGGAGCAGGAGTCGCAGTCACTGTTTGCCAAGGCCCGGGAGGACGGCTGCCAGGAGGGATACCTCCAGGGAATGGCCCGGGCCATGGAGGAGGCCTCCCGCCTGCGGGAGGAGCAGGCCGCCGCCCAGGAGGAGGAGGTCCACCGCTTTTTGGAGCGGGCCGGAGCGGAGCTGGACCGTCAGCTGGACCAGAGCGTGGCCGACCTGCGGGACCTGGCGCTGGCGGTAGCGGAGAAGGTGGTGTGCGTCAGCCTGAAGAGCAGCGCGGACGTCATCAGCCGGATGATTCAGACCGCCATTGACAAGCGCAAGCGCCGGGAGTGGGTCCACATCTATATTGCTGAGTGCGACGCCAAGCGCCTCAGCCAGCTGCCCGCCTCCCTGGCCAGCGCCCTGAGCGCCCTGTCCGACCGGGTGCGCATCATCCCCATGGCGGAGGACGAGTCGGGGACCTGCATTATCGAGATGCCCGACGAGATTGTGGACGCCAGCGCGGCTACCCAGCTGAACAACCTGCGCACCATTCTGATGGATACGGCTAACAGCGGCGCGGGAACCAACCTTTTCTGAGAGTGAGACAGGAGAAGCGACATGTCCGTCTTCCAGCAGATGACCCGCCAGGTCTACAGCGCAGAGCCCTACAGCCTGACGGGGAAGATTGAAAATATTGTGGGCATGTCCATCGAGGCCTCCGGCGGCCGGGCGGCCGTGGGGGACATCTGCCGCATCTACAACGGGGACTCCGGAGGGCAGGTGACGGCGGAGGTTGTGGGATTCAAGAACGACCACATTCTGCTGATGCCCTACTCCGATATGAACGGCATTTCGGCCGGGAATTTTGTCCGCAACACGGGAGGACAGCTCACCCTGCGGGTGGGGGAGTTCCTCCGGGGACGGATTATCAATGCGCTGGGCCAGCCCATTGACGGCAAGGGCCCGTTTGAGGGAGGGACCTCCTACTGCATCGGCGGGGGCTATATCAATCCCCTCCAGCGCCCTCCCATCCGGGAGCGCATCCAATTCGGCGTGAAGGCCATTGACGGCCTGATTACCATCGGGAAGGGCCAGCGTATCGGCATTTTCGCCGGATCCGGAGTGGGAAAATCCACTCTGATGGGCATGATTGCCAAAAATGTGACCGCGGATATCAACGTCATCGCCCTGGTGGGGGAGCGCGGCCGCGAGGTCCTGGAGTTTGTGCAGAAGGACCTGGGCGAGGAGGGCATGAAACGCTCCATTCTGGTGGTGGCCACCTCAGACCAGCCGGCCATGCTCCGGATGCGCTGCCCCTCGGTGGCGACCGGCATCGCGGAATATTTCCGGGACCAGGGGTATGACGTACTGCTGATGATGGACTCCCTGACCCGTTTTGCCATGGCCCAGCGTGAGATCGGCCTGGCCATCGGCGAGCCGCCGGTGTCCAGAGGCTATACCCCCTCCATGTACGCGGAAATGCCAAAGCTGCTGGAGCGCAGCGGCAATTTCAGCCGGGGCTCCATCACCGGGGTGTACACCGTACTGGTGGAGGGCGACGACACCAACGAGCCCATCGCGGACACGGTCCGGGGCATTCTGGACGGGCACATCGTCCTCTCCCGGTCCCTGGCCAACTCCAACCACTACCCGGCCATTGACGTGGGGGCCAGCATCTCCCGTCTGATGGTGGAGATTGTCTCCCCGGAGCACCGGCAGCTGGCCAACCGGGTCCGGGATATCATGAGCGTCTATGAAAAAAACGCCGATTTGGTGGCCATCGGGGCCTACAAGCCGGGGAGCAACCGGAAGCTGGATTTCGCCCTGTCCAAGATTGACGCAGTCAACGAGTTTCTGACTCAGGATGTGAATGAGTCCTTCAGCTACGAGCAGTGCCTGGAGGGGCTGGCCGGGATCCTGAAATAATTTCCTTTTTCTGGGAGTGTACGCACATATGAAAAAATTCAAATTTTCTCTGGACTCCGTCCTGGCCTATAAGCAGCAGGTTTTGGACGCTCTGAAGGGCGAACATGCCGCGATTCTGGCACAGGTCCGCGGGCAGGAGGAGCGCCTGGAGGCAATTTGGAGCGGCTACCGCACATACAATGAGGAGTACCGCCAGCGCAAGGCGGAGGGGATGACCATCGTAGAGGCGACGCTCTACCAGAACGGCCTGCGGGCCCTGGAGATGGACATCCAGCGGGAGACCGAGCGGCTGGAGGACCTGCGCAGGCAGGAGGAAGCCAAGCGCCGGGAGGTGGTGGAGGCCAGGCAGGACACCTCCTCTCTGGAGAAGCTGAAGGACAAGAAGCTGGACCTGTACCAGAAGGCGGTGCAGAAGAGCGAGGAGGCGCTGATTGACGAGTTCATCAGCTCCGCCCGCAGCCGCACCAGCGCGTAGCGGCCCGAACCGGTCCAAGCCGGCGCGGAAGCGCCGTTTGGAATAAACGCCACGATAAGGAGGTGAAGGAACATGGAACAGGTAAAGAACAGCGGGATGCTGAACGTGCTCCAGGCGATGACTGCCCAGTCGGAGCTGCCCAAAAGCGCCGGGAGAGACGAATCCGGGCAGAGCAACGAGTTTAGGAAGCTGCTGGACCAGAAGGCACAGTCCGCCAAGACTGACAGCCGGACCGGGGAGCAGGCGAAGGCCGAAAAGCCCGAAGCCGCCCCCGCCGCCAAGCAGGAGGACGCCCCCCCTCAGGAGGACGCCCAGACGATGGCGAAACGGCTGATGCAGGCGGGGCTGATTGCTGTGGATCCCAGCAGCCTTTGTGTGCTCCCGGCCGAACCGGCCGCAGTGATGGAGCAGGAGCCCCAGGAGCTGCTGGCCGAGGCGGCGGTGATGCTGCCTGTGGCCCCCGAAGGGGAGGAGCTGGTTCCTGCGGAGGATCCTGTGCAGACCGCCCAGGCCCCGGAGATGCAGACGGCGGACCTGCCCCAGGCTGAGCTTGAGCCCCGGACGGAGGAGGCACAGCCCGAGGAGTTTGCCCAGGCTGTCCGGACCGCCGAGGCCCGGCCCGAGGAGAGGGCGGAGGTCCGCAGCGTGAAGGAGGCGGTGAAGCCGGTGGAGGAGCGCCCCCAGGAGCAGGAGGACGGCGCGGAGGTCACGGAGGCTGAGCAGGCCGCTCCCCGGCAGATTTTCCGGGACGTGGAGGCGGTGCCCGTCAAGGTGGGCGAGGCCCCTGCGGCGGAGGAGACCGAGGCCCCCGACGTGGCCCGGCAGGTGCTGCCCCAGCTGGCCCAGGCCCTGGAGAAGGGCGAGTCCATGGTGCGCGTCCAGCTGACCCCCGATTCCCTGGGCGTTGTGACGGTGGAAATCAGCCAGAGCGCCGACGGCATTCTTCGGGTGGCCCTGAGCGCCCACAGCAGCGAGACCCGCAGCCTTTTGGAGCGGCACGCCTCTGATTTGCAGGGACTGCTGGCCGGACGGACCCAGGACAGCGTACAGGTGGAGGTCCAGCGGCAGCAGGAGAGCCAGCAGAATCAGAACCAGCACCCCTACGACGGCCATAACGGCCAGGACCAGAGCGGCCGGCAGCAGGAGCAGCAGCAGCGCCGCCAGGGGAGCGGGCACAGCCAGGACTTTATGCAGCAGCTCCGTCTGGGGCTGGTTCCCGGACAGGCAGAGGAAATTTGAGAGAAAGGAGTGAAGAAGCAATGAGCAGCTTTATGGCGGACCTGAGCGGACTGGCCAGCGCCAGTTCTATCGTAGCGAAAAACAGCACCAGCCGGAAGAACAACACCGAGCTGAAAATGGAGGACTTTCTGACCCTGATGGTGGTCCAGCTGCAGAACCAGACCATGGACGATACCGCCGATACCAGTGAGATGCTCAACCAGATGGTTCAGATGCAGATGGTGACGGCTCTGGTCAACATGACCGACGCCAGCCTGATGGGCTATGCCGGCTCTCTGGTGAACAAGGAAGTGACCGTGGCGGTTCCCAAGAGCGACGGGCTGGAGGAGCGCGTCATTACCGTGATTGGCACTGGCATGTATAATGGGAACCAGGTGATTTTCGGCAGCGACGGAGAGACCTACGAGCTCAGTCAGATTATGGCGGTAGGCCGACTGCCCGACGTTAAGGACCCCGAGGGGGACGAAAAGCCCGGCGAGGGCGACGGCGGGACCCAAGAACCCGGCGAGAGCGGCGGCAGTACCCAAAAGCCCGGCGAGAGCACCGGAGGTGCCCAGACTCCCGACGGGGACCAGGACAGTTCCGGCGAGCCGGAGGAGTAAGCCTGAGGTGAGGTGAGTGAAATGATCCAGCGCGTAACGGGACTTCAGCGGCCTGCGGCGGCCCAGGTACAGCCCCGGCAGGGGATAGGGCAGCAGGGCGGATTCGGTGCGCTGCTCCAGCAGGAGCTGAGCAGAGGGGTCCAGCAGCAGCCAGCCCAGAGCGTCGCATTTTCCAAGCACGCCATCTCCCGGGCCCAGGAGCGGGGCATCCAGGTCACACCCGACCTGATGGACCAGCTGGCGGGCAGCGTCATCCGGGCTCAGGCCAAGGGGGCAACCAACATCCTGGCAATGGACGCGGACAAGGCCTTTATCATCAACGTCCCCAGCGCAAAGGTCATTACCGCCATTACCCAGGAAGAAATGAAAGAAAATATCTTCACCAATATTGACGGCGCCGTGTTCCTGTAATATCATAGACAGAAGGCAGGACCGGATTTCGGAGGCCTTCGGCCTGTGTCCGATTGACACGGGCCGGGCGGCGCCAAATCGAAAGGAGTCAGAGATCTCAATATGACTGGTTCAATGTACGCGGCCATCGCCGGACTGAAAACCCACATGCAGAACCTGAACGTAATCGGCAACAATATCGCCAACATCAACACCCAGGGCTACAAGTCCAGCCGCGCGGTGTTCCAGACCACCCTGTATCAGTCCGTGTCCGGCGGCTCCAACGGCACCCAGACCGTGGCCGGCCGCAACCCCTCTCAGATCGGTTACGGCGCTACGGTGGGCTCCATCGACATGGACATGAGCACCGGCAACTACGGCGTGACCGGCAAGCCCACCGACCTGATGCTGGACGGCGACGGCTTTTTCCTGGTGGGCGATAAGGAGAAGGCCAACAACTTTGACGGCACTGCCACCGATGTGGGCAAGCTGACTTCCCTGAACCTGACCCGGGTGGGCAACTTTGAGTTTAAGTCGGACGGCTACTTTGCCAACCAGCAGGGCGATGCAGTGTACGGCTTTTTGACCATCGGCATCTACGGCGACGGCACGAATGGAACCACCGCGATTCCAAAGCCCAATCCAAATGGCATCAAGGCGGGCGACCCCGTCTTCAGCGACCAACTGGTGCCCATCCGCCTGCCCTGCGTGCGGGTGACTCCCGCTGACCCTAACGCAACTCCGCCCACCCCCAAGAAGGTGGAGATCGCCTACCCCACCGCCACCGCCGGCGGCCACCTGACGGACGCGACGGTGGGCGGCACCGGCACCGACGCCAACGACCCCCTTTCCCGGGGCAAGTTCGTGGGCATCAAGGTGGACCAGCTGACCGGCATCATCACCGGCACCAGCGCCGACACCGAGGAGGTTGTGGTCATCGGCTGCGTGGCCGTGGGCCTGGTTGACAACCCCAACGGCGTGACCCAGGTCAGCGGCAGCTACTACAAGGCGGACGAGGGCGCGGGCGAGCTGTGCGTGGCCGTTCTGGGCGGCGGCGCACAGGCCATGGGGATCGAGTATGTGAACAAGTCCCTGGCGCAGGGCGCCGGCGGCGCAAATCCCCCTGCCGGCGGCACCGCCAACGCCGATGTGGACGGCCTGCGCATCCGCAGCGGCGGCAGCACCGAGATGCTCTCCAGCGGCCTGGAGATGTCCAAGACCGACCTGGCCCAGGAAATCGCCAACATGATTACCACCCAGCGCGGCTATCAGGCCAATACCCGCATCATCACCGTGACCGACTCCATGCTGGAGGAACTGGTCAACATGAAGCGCTGATTGAACCGTTGAACAGCCAACCCCGGGGAAGGCGGGAAGCGCCTTCCCCGGGGCTCGCCCCCGCATGATTGGAAGAAGGAGGACCTTGTTATGATCGTCCTGACAAAGCGCAACCACGAAAAATTTTTGGTGAACCATCTTCAGATTGAGTATATCGAAACCATCCCCGAATCCAAGATTGTTATGATGAACCACGACTTTTACCTTGTCCGTGAGAGCACGGAGGAGATTATCAATAAAATTGCCCAGTACAACGCCAAGGTGATGGATATTCAGCGGGAGATCACCGTTGTTGACAAGCGGTAGAGAAAGAAACCAAATTTCCGGGCACATCCCCCGCCCGGTTTGGAGGTAGAGAAGAGCAATGAACCTAACCTATATCATCGGCCTGGTGGCCTCCCTTGTGGTGTTCCTTCTGGGTATCGTCATGGGGATCAACATCGGCCCCAGCGTGGCCCCGGGTACCGACGTCATCACGTTTGACCCCGGCAACCTGTGGAACTTTTTCGACGCGGCCAGTATCTTCATCGTCATCGGGTGTACCTTTGCCATCGTGGTGGCCAGCTACCCCGGCTCGGTGCTGAAGAATATTCCCAAGCACTTCAAGGTCATCCTCAACGCCAAAAAGTTTGACCCCATGGGGTACATCGAGCAGCTGGTGGACCTTGCCCAGACCGCCCGGAAAAACGGCCTGCTCTCCCTGGAGGAGAAGGCCAACCAGCAGGAGGACCTGTTCTTCAAACAGGCCATCATGCTGATTGTGGACGCCAACGACCCGGATAAGGTGCGGGCCATCCTGGAAAACGACATCGACTGCATGTCGGCCCGGCACGAGGACTCCGCAGCCCTATATGACAAAGCCAGCTCGGTGGCGCCGGCCTTCGGCATGGTGGGTACGCTGGTGGGCCTGATCAACATGCTGAACAATATGACCATCGGCGGCGACGGCGCGTCTTCCCTGGGCAAGGACATGGGCACCGCCCTGATTACCACCCTGTACGGCTGTATCCTGGCCCACATGATCTTCGGCCCCATCGCCAACAACCTGCGCATCCGGGACAGCGAGGAGGTTCTGTGCAAGCAGATTATTGTGGAGGGCATCATGTCCATCCAGTCCGGTGAGAACCCCAAGTTCCTGAAGGAGAAGCTGCTGACCTATATGGGCCAGAAGCAGCGGGAGGACAGCGGCAAGAGCGGCGGCGGCGAATAGGCCCCCGGCGGAGCGCGCCCCGGCTGAAAAGAGGAAGGAGCGGAGATTTCCGTGAAAAAGAAAAAGAGCGGCGGCGGCGGCGCCAACTGGATGGATACATACGGCGATATGGTCACCCTGCTGCTGTGCTTCTTTGTACTGCTTTATTCCATGTCCACCATCAGTGAGGAGAAGTGGAAGGCCATTGTCACCAGCTTCAATCCCCGGGCCTCCCTGGTGCCCACCGAGACCCAGGGCAACGACGGCCCCAACGCGGACCTGGAGAACCAGGGCGGCGACCCCACGGCTGTGCCCACTCCGGACCCCCTAGTGGAGCAGGAAGAGATTGACACCATGATTCAGCAGCTCTTCGAGGCTCTTCAGGCCTACGCCCAGGAGGAGGGGATGGCGGGCACCCTGTCCGTCACCCTGGAGGGGGGCAAGGTCTATGTCACCTTTAACGAGACCACCTTCTTCGGGGGGGACAGCGCCGTGCTGCGCCCGGCGGCCAAGGAGGTCCTGAGCCGGGTCGCCCTGGCCCTGAACGAGGTGAAGGACGCCGTTGAGGAGATTCAGATTCAGGGGCACACCGCCCAGGCCAGCCCGCACGAAACCAACCCCCTGCCGGGCGACTGGACCCTGTCCGCCATGCGCGCGGTCAACGTGGGGGTCTACCTGATGGAGAACAGCGATATTTACCCCTCCCGCTTTGCCGCCGCAGGGTATGGCCAGTGGCGGCCGGCCAACAGCAACGCCACGGAGGAGACCAAGCGGTTTAACCGCCGGGTGGAAATGATTATCAGCGGACGCAATATTGAGGAGGAGCTGGCGGGCGGCGGACTTCAGTCCTTCGTCACCCAGATTGAAACGGACATTCAGGCCGAGTAACAGCAGATTCAAAACTGGCAGAGCAGGTGAGGTGATTCGATGGCTGAGGTTCTGTCACAAAGTCAGATTGACGCGCTTTTAAGCTCAATGTGCGGCGGCGGAGACGACGGTGGAGAACAGCCGGAGGTGAAGCAGCCGGAGAAGAAATACCGAAAATACGATTTTACCACTCCGCGCAAATTTACCAAGGACCGGCTGAAAATGCTCAACGGTATTTTCGACAACTATACCCGCGTCATCAGCTCCCGTCTGAACGCCCAGCTGCGCACCACCTGCGAAATCGAGGTGGAGAGCATTGAGGAGCAGAAGTTCTACGAATTCAGCAACGCCCTGACCGAGGGGGACGTGCTGGCCCTGACCGATGTCATCATCCACCCCAGGACCGAGGGGGGGGCGGACTCCGTGGCCCCCGACCCGGTGATGGTCCATCTGTCCACCTCCACCATGCTGGGCATGATGGACCGGATGATGGGCGGCGAGGGGGAGACAGACAGGGAAATCCCCCTGGACTACACCTACACCGACCTGGAGCTGCGCCTGTACGAGCTGCTGGTGAAGGACCTGATCGAGCTGATGGGCAACAGCTGGGAGAACTACATCCCCCTTACCTTCGCCTACAACCGCACCGAGGTCAACCCCACCCTGGTTCAGCTGCTGAATCTGGACGAGACCGTGGTGCTGGTGGGAATGAAGCTGAAGTTTACCAGCAGCGAGGGACGGATGAACATCGTCCTGCCGGGGACCATGCTGACCGCCGTGTTCGGCGAGGTCAGCCGGGAGAGCATGGGCCGCAAGGTGGCCAGCGAAGACCATTCCGAGGAGATTTTTGAGAAGCTGCGGGATTCCAGCTTGGAGATTGTCGCACAGCTGGGCGGGACCCGCCTTTCCCTCAGCGACGTGTACCATCTGAGCGTGGGGGATGTGGTGGACCTGGGGCGGTCGAAGGACTCGCCGGTCTATCTGGAAATCGGTGGCTATCAGTGGTTTACCGGACGCATCGGCACGCACAAGAAAAACATGGCCATCAAGATAGACGAGGTATGCTATCAGGCCGAGCAAAGGAGCGAGTAACAGGATGGAGAAGGTAATATTCAGCCCAATGGCGATTGACGCGTTGGGCGAAATGATGAATATCAGCCTTGGCTCCTCGGCCACTGCGGTGTCAAATATGCTGGACCATCGGGTGGATATCACCACCCCCACGGTCACGGTGGTCGACGTCAAGGATTTTTCCCTGGGCAACCTGGAGCCTGCCATCGGCGTGGAGATCAAGTATGTGGAGGGCCTGGAGGGCAGCAACATCATGCTGCTCAAGCGCAGCGACATC
>JAAWHL010000038.1 GCA_022795855.1 Lawsonibacter sp. | reverse complement strand
GGATTGCGGCGGCGCATATCCCGGATCAGCTTCAGCTCCGCTTCGGTATGCTGGTTTGGATGGCTGTGAGGCCGCCGGGACTGGCAAGCCAGAGATGCCACACGCCCATCCCAGCGGGCACGCCAAAAGTAAATATACGACCGGCCCTTATTGTACTTCCGGCTGGCTCGGCTGACGCCATATTTCTTTGCATACTTCATTAGGGATTGCCGGTAGGTCATGTCCTGTGTTATACTCTTTCTCATGAAGGATGTGGCTCCTTTCGGTCTGGTTGGTGTGTAGCAACTCAACTTTAACCGTTTTGCCTGCATCCTTCTACTTTTTTCTTTCTCTACTGTCCAATATCTATTGTACTCCTACAGTGACAGCTTCTTCACCAGAAAAAAGCAGTTGCATTTTGCCGAAAGTGTGCTATAATAAGAAAAACGCCTCATGGAGCGGGGCCGCGCTTTCCTTTTTCCCGCCTGTGAGAGCCTGCTTTGAGGTTTGAAATGATGAAGCACCTGTCCGTTCTGTCCCCCTATTTCTGCGGCTGGACCCGATTTATCGGGGCCGGCTATTACGCCTGCGCAGAATTGGGGATGGAATGAATGAGCGCCCCCTTTGGGGGGGAAGGAAAGACCGGCCGGTGTTTTCTGGGCTCATTGTTCCGTCTGGAGCAATGGGCTTTTTCTGTACCCCGGCACTTTATTTGGATGAAGTGCCGGGCAGAATGCGCGGCCGCGGACGAGTCAGAAAGGAAGCGTAAAACGCCATGAGTAAAACACAGAACAATTTTGAGCAGCTTGGAACCAAAAACCTGGTCCTGATTGGCATGATGGGCAGCGGAAAGACCACCTGCGGCCGTCTGCTGGCCCAGCGGACGGGCCGCAGGCTGATTGACGCGGACGAGCTGCTTCAGCTACGGGAGGGCCGCACCATCGCCCACATCTTCGCGGAGGACGGGGAGGACTATTTCCGGGACCTGGAGTCGGAGATTGTCCGGGAGCTGTCCCAGCGGTCCGGCCTGATTATCGCCACCGGGGGCGGTGTGATTCTCCGGCCGGAGAATGTGGCCGCGCTGCGGCGGGGCGGTGTGGTGGTCTGGCTCAACCGCTCCGCCGACCACATTTTCGACCATGAGGATTTGGGGGACCGGCCCCTGGCTCAAAGCGGCAAGGCCTCTTTTCTGAAGACCTTTGCCGCCCGGGAGGAGAAATACCGCCGGGCCGCCCACGTGACGGTGGAGAACTTCTCCTCCCCCCAGGAGACGGCGGAGGACATCCTGGCCCAGTGGGAGCGCTACATCCAAACGGCGGAGCTCCCCGCCCGGTCCATTGTCAGCCCGGACGGGGCCGGTCTGCTGGTGAAGCTGAAAAATTCCACCCGGAAGCTGTGCGTCATCGGCGACCCGGTGGAGCACTCCAAATCCCCTCTGATACAGAATACCATGATTGCCCGGCTGGGTCTGGACTACCTGTACATGGCCCAGCCCGTGGCCAGGGGGCAGGCCGCTCAGTGGCTCCAGGCGGCCAAATTCGCCGGCTACGCCGGATTCAACGCCACCATGCCCCACAAGGTGGACCTGGTTCCCCTGATGGACCGGCTGGACCCGGATGCCAGACTGTACCAGGCGGTGAACACTGTGGTGATTCAGAACGGGAGCGCCTGCGGCTACAACACCGACGGACGGGGGTTCCTTCAGTCCCTGGCTGACGGGGGCATTGACCCAAAGGGCCGCCGGGTGGTGATTCTGGGGGCGGGCGGTGCGGCCAAATCGGTGGCCCTGAAGCTGGTGCAGCAGGGGGCCAAGGCGGTGCATATCTGCAACCGCACCGTGTCCAAGGCGGCGGAGCTGTGCTCCATGGCCCCTTTCGGGGCTATGGAGCCCGCACAGATGAACGACGCCGTGCTCAGGCGGCTGCTGCCCCGGGCCGAGCTGCTGGTCAACTGTACCTCGCTGGGGATGACCGGCGTGGACAGCCAGTTCAAGGACCTGTCCTTCCTGGACTGCCTGCCGCCGGATACCCCGGTGTGCGACCTGATTTACGCCCCGGAGGAGACCCTGCTTCTGGAGCAGGCCCGCCTGCGGGGGCACCAGACCCTGAACGGGATGGGGATGCTGGTGTGGCAGGCGGTGTTCTCCCTGGAGCTGTTCACCGGCGTCACCATTGACGGCCAGGCCATGCGGCGGGTCCTCGCCCCGGCGCTTGCCGCTCCTCCGGCGGCCCGCTGAAAAGGGCCGCGGATACGGGAATAAAAGAATGGCGCAGGGGACGGCCCTGCGCCATTGCTCAATCTACAATTTCCACGGAGACGCGCTTGCCGGTGCGCTGGGCCACGGAGCGGATCAGCGTGCGGATTTCTTTGGCAATGCGGCCCTGGCGGCCGATTACCTTGCCCATGTCCTCGGGGGCGACGCGCAGCTCCAGAACGGTCTCGCCTTCGTCCTCGAACTGGGAGACAGACACCTGCTCGGGGTTGTCCACCAGATTTTTGGCCACGTAGGTCAAAAGCTCTTTCATGTGTGACAGGACCTCCCAGCCTTACAGGGCGCCAGCTTTTTTCAGCAGATCACGGACCGTCTCGGTGGGCTGAGCGCCGGTCTTGATCCAGGCCTGGGCGCGGTCCACGTCCACCTTCAGCTCGGCGGGGCTGGTGACGGGGTTGTAGGTACCGATCTCCTCAATGAAACGGCCGTCCCGGGGATAGCGGGAGTCGGCCACCACGATGCGGTAGAAGGGGGCCTTCTTGGCGCCCATGCGGCGCAGTCTGATTTTGACCATTTATCTTCACCTCCAAATGAATGTTTGAAATATGTGGAAAACACAAATTTTGTGTTTTACCCGGGTCAGGGGGCTCAGAACGGCAGACCGGGCATCATGCCCCGGCCGCCCTTCTTACCCATGATTTTGCGCAGGTTTTTGGGCATTTTGCCGCCGGAAAACTGCTTTGTCATGGCCTGGAGCATCTCAAACTGCTTGAGAAGCCGGTTGATGTCCACCACCTGGACTCCGGCCCCGGCGGCGATGCGCCGCTTGCGGCTGGAGTTGAGCACATTGGGGTTTTCCCGCTCGTAGGGGGTCATGGACAGGATGACGGCCTCCATGCGGGAGAGCACCTTGTCGTCCATGGAGGCGCCCTCCAGGTCGGAGGCCTTGACCCCGGGGAGCATCCCGGCAATCTCGGACAGGGAACCCATATTTTTCAGCTGGGTCATCTGGTCGTAGAAGTCGGTAAGGGTGAATTTGTTTTTCTTCAGCTTCTCCTGAAGCTCCAGGGCCTTCTGGCGGTCGAAGCTCTGTTCCGCCTTTTCAATCAGGGAGAGCATGTCGCCCATGCCCAGAATGCGGCTGGACATGCGGCTGGGGTGGAAAACCTCAATCTGGTCCAGCTTTTCCCCCATGCCCACAAACTTGATGGGCTTGCCGGTGACCGCCTTGATGGACAGGGCCGCGCCGCCCCGGGCGTCTCCGTCCAGCTTGGTCAGCACCACGCCGGTCAGGTCCAGCGCGTCGTCAAAGGCCTTGGCGGCGTTGACCGCGTCCTGGCCAATCATGGCGTCCACCACCAGCAGGATTTCGGTGGGATCCACGGCGGCCTTAATGGCGCGCAGCTCGTCCATCAGCGCCTCGTCCACGTGGAGCCGGCCGGCGGTGTCCAGAAACACCATGTCGTTTCCGTGCTTTTCCGCGTGCTCAACGGCGGCCCGGGCGATGTCCACCGGGTTGGCCTGGCCCATCTGGAAAACGGGGATATCCAGCTGCCTGCCCACCACCTCCAGCTGCTGAATGGCGGCGGGGCGGTAGATGTCGCAGGCGGCCAGCAGGGGCCGCTTTCCGTTCTGCTTTTTCATCAGGCCGGCCAGCTTGGCGCCGTTGGTGGTTTTGCCCGCCCCCTGAAGGCCCGCCAGCATGACCACGGTGGGGGGCTTGGGGGAGATGTTCAGCTTGGCGCTCTCGCCGCCCATCAGGGCGGTCAGCTCCTGATCCACAATCTTGACAATCATCTGGGCGGGGGAGAGGGCCTCCAGCACGTCGGCGCCCACCGCGCGCTCGGTCACCTGGGCGATGAACTGCTTGACCACCTTGTAGCTGACGTCGGCCTCCAGCAGGGCCAGGCGGATTTCCCGCATGGCCTCCTTTACGTCGGCCTCGGACAGCCGGCCCTTGCCGCGCAGCTTCTTAAAGGCGGCGGACAGCTTTTCGGAAAGTCCTTCAAAAGCCATGGATTACTCCTTCTGCAGCGCCTCGGCGGCGGAGCGGATGCGTTCCGCCAGCCGCTCCAGCTCGGGATCGTCGTACCGGTTGTTTACGTTCAGAATGGCCTGGGCGTCCTGCCGGATCTCCTCCAGCTGTCCCCGCATGGCGTGGAAGCGGCGGATAAGGCCGGTTTTGTCCTCCAGGTCGGTGAGGACGGCCTCTGCCCGGACAATCACGTCCCGCACGCCCTGGCGGGTGATGCCGCTGTTTTCCGCGATTTCGGACAGGGAGAGGTCCTCGTTGTAGTACAGGTCGTAGAATTCCTTTTGGCGGGGGGTGAGCACGTCGCCGTAAAAGTCAAAGAGCATTGCCATGCGGTAGGCCTGACTTTTCACGGAAACCACCCCCTTCTTGGAAGCCTGGTTGTAAAGCGCAAAAACTTTACAACGGGAATCATACCACATTTCCGCAGCATTGTCAACGGAAAATTCCGCCTGCCTCCGGCGGCGGTTTTTGGTATATTCCACCACCGCTCTGGGGAAAATGGAGGGAAAAAACGGTCCGGAAACGGTTCCGGAGGCAGAGAGGAATGTGACCCATGAACGACCGACCCTCCCCCAACGTACCCATGGACGACGCCCATCTGGCCCGATACGCCCAGAATGTGGCCAGAGAGCTGAAGCAGGCCGGGGCCGTCCGGCCCGGGCGGCTGGCCCGGTGTGTGCGGCGGGACACCCGGGATATTGAGGCGGCCCGCCGGCGGCTGAGCGCCCGTCTGCCGGAGGGGGAAGCCGTCCCGCCGGCGGCGGAGTGGCTGCTGGACAACGGCTACCTGGCCCTGCGGGAGGGGAAAAACTGCGCCCAGGTTTTCCGCCGGGGCCGTCCCCTGCGGGCCTGCGCCGGGGGGCGGTGCGTGCTCTCCCAGGCGGCCCGCAGCGCCCTGTGGGCCGAGCCGGGTCTGGACCAGGGGCGGCTGGAGCTGTTCCTGGAGCATTTCCAGCGGGTTTGCCCGCTGACCGAGCGGGAGCTGTCCCTGCTGGTTCCCGCTCTGGGGGCGGCGGTGCTGAACCGTCTGGCCCGGCTGTGCCGGGACTGGGAGAGCCTGCGGGACGGCAGGACGGACCCGGAGGAGCTGGCCGCCCTGTTCACCGCCCTGCGCACCCTGTCAGGGCAGGACTGGTCCGCCCTTCTGGAGCGGCAGAGCGGGGTGGAGGCCATTCTGGCTCGGGACCCGGCGGGGGACTATCCGGATATGGAGGAGGATACCCGCCGCCGCTACCGCCAGCAGGTGTGCCGTCTGGCCCGCCGCTTCGGGCTCAGTGAGCGGGAGACCGCCCAGAAGGCCCTGGAGCTGGCCCAGGGGGCCCGGGGACGGAGGCGGCATGTGGGCTGGTATCTCTTCCGCCAGCCTCTGGGCGGGGAGGAGCGGCGGGAGTCCGGCGGGGCCTATGTGCTGTGCGTTCTGCTGCTGACGGCCATGCTCTCGGCAGCGGTGGGGCTGGCGGCGGGGAGTCTTTGCATGGCCCTGCTGCTGGTCTTCCCCATGTCAGATATTGTAAAAAACTGCGTGGACTTTCTGGCCGTGCGCATGGTGCGCCCCCGCAGCGTCCACCGTATGGCCCTGGAGGAGGGGATTCCGGCCCGGGGCCGGACCCTGTGCGTGGTGGTCTCCCTGCTCACCGACGAGGAGAGCGGGGGAAAGCTGGCCGCCCTGCTGGAGCGCTACCGCCTGGCCAACCGGGACGCGGGGGAGGAGCTGCGCTTTGGCATCCTGGCCGACCTGCCCGACCGGGGGGAGCCCATGGGCGGGGAGCAGCGGGCCTGGGTGGAGAAGGCCCGGCAGGCGGTAGACGCGCTGAATGAGACCTACGGCGGCGGCTTTTACCTCTTCTTCCGAACGCCCTCCTTCCAGGCCCGGGACGGGAAGTACCTGGGCTGGGAGCGCAAACGGGGGGCGCTGCTGGAGCTGGTGCGTCTGCTGAAGGACCGGCGCACGGGGGTGCGGGTGCTCTCCGGGGACCCCCAGGCTCTGGGCGGCACCCGGTACGTCATCACCCTGGACAGCGACACCAGCCTGAACGTGGGCGCGGCCCGGGAGCTGGTGGGGGCCATGCTCCACCCCCTGAACCAGCCCCGGATTGACCCCAAGACCCGGGCGGTCCGGTCGGGGTACGCCCTGCTGCAGCCCCGGGTGTCGGTGGAGCTGGAGGCGGCCAACCGCTCCCTGTTCTCCCGCATCTACGGGGGCCAGGGGGGCGTGGATCCCTACGGAGCCACCACCAGCGACGTGTACCACGACCTGTTTGACCAGGGGACCTACACCGGCAAGGGAATCTTCCAGGTGGACGCCTTTTACGCCTGCCTGGACGGCCGGTTCCCCGAGGGGCGCATCCTGTCCCACGACCTGCTGGAGGGTTCCTACCTCCACGCGGGCCTGCTGGGAGAGGTGGAGCTGACCGATGGGTTTCCCTATCAGGTCCGGTCCTACTTCGCCCGCCTCCACCGCTGGGTGCGGGGGGACTGGCAGCTGCTGGCCTGGCTGGGCCGGACGGTGCCCGACGGGAAGGGGGGACGGGAGAAGAACCCCCTGACCGTGCTGGCCCGGTGGAAAATCTTTGACAACCTGCGCCGCTCTCTCTCCCCCGCCTTCACCCTGGCGGCGCTGATGCTGGGGCTGTGGGGCGCGGGGGGCGTGTTCGCGGCGGCCGGGGCGGCGGCGGTGCTGGCCGCGGCCTCCAACCTGCTGCTGTCCGGGGCGGAGCTGGCCGCCCGGCGGGGGGCCGGGTCCAAGACCCGCTACCACTCCACGATCGTGGCCGGCTTTGCCGGAGTGGTGGTGCAGACCCTTCTGCAGCTGGTGCTGCTGCCCATTCAGGCCTGGACCTGTCTGTCGGCGGCGGCCGCCGCCCTGTGGCGCACCTATGTCACCCGGCGGGATCTGCTGGCCTGGGTGACCGCGGCGCAGAGCGAGGGCAGAGGCGGCGGCCTCCTGCGCTGCTTCCGGGAGATGTGGTTCGCCCCGGCGGCCGGGCTGGCCACCGCGCTGCTGTCCCAGCTGCGCATCGGGGTGCTGCTGGGGCTGGTGTGGACCGCCGCCCCCGCCATCGCCTGGGCCCTCAGCCGCCCGGTGGGGAAGAAGCCCGGGCTGTCCCAGCGGGACCGGGCCTTCCTCCTCCACGAGGCCACCCTGATCTGGCGGTATTTCGCCGACTTCCTCCGTCCGGAGGACCACTATCTGCCTCCGGACAACTGGCAGGAGCAGCCCGCCGCCGGCCTGGGCCGGCGCACCTCTCCCACCAACATCGGCATGGCGCTGCTGTCCGTGCTGGCGGCGGTGGACCTGGACCTGCTGCCCCGGAAGCGGGGGACGGAGCTGATTGGGCACATGCTGGACGCGGTGGAGAAGCTGGAGAAGTGGCACGGCCACCTGTACAACTGGTACGACACCTCCTCCGCCCGGCCCCTTCAGCCCCGGTATGTGTCCACGGTGGACAGCGGCAACCTGTGCGCCTCTCTGATTGCCCTGCGGGAGGGGCTGTACGAGTGGGGGGAGGATGTGCTGGCCCGGCGGGCGGAGGCCCTCTCCAACCAGATGGAATTCCGCTGGCTGTACGACAAGCGCCGGCGGCTGTTCTCCATCGGCTGGGACGAGGGCCAGGACGGCCTGACCCGGGGCTGGTATGACCTGATGGCCAGCGAGGCCCGGCAGACCAGCTTTGTGGCGGTGGCCCGGGGGGAGGTGCCCCCCCGCCATTGGCGCAGGCTGGGGCGGATGCTGCTGGGGGAGAACGACTACAGCGGCATGGCCTCCTGGACAGGAACCATGTTTGAGTATTTTATGCCCAACCTGCTGCTGCCCTGCGAGGAGAACTCCCTGATGTACGAGTCCCTGGCCTTCTGCATCTACGCCCAGAAGCGCCGGGGGGCCAGGACCAGGACCCCCTGGGGCATCTCCGAGTCGGCCTTTTACGCCTTCGACCCGGGGATGTACTATCAGTACAAGGCCCACGGGGTCCAGTCCCTGGGGCTGAAGCGGGGGCTGAACCGCGAGCTGGTCATTGCCCCCTACGCCTCCTTCCTGGCCCTGCTGCTGGCCCCCAGAAGCGCCGCGGCCAACCTGCGCCGCCTGCGGGACATGGGCCTGGAGGGGCGCTACGGCCTGTACGAGGCGCTGGACTGCACCCCCAGCCGCTGCCGGGACGGGGCGGAGTACGAGGTGGTGCGCAGCTATATGTCCCACCACCTGGGGATGAGCCTGGTGGCAATCGACAACGCCCTGAAAGACAACGTCATGCAGCGCCGCTTTCTGCGGGACTGCGCCATGTCCGCCTATCGGGAGCTGCTCCAGGAGCGGGTGCCGGTGGGGGCCCCGGTGATGCGCCGGGGGGAGCGGGACGTGCCTGAAAAGCCCCGGCGGCTGGCGGGGTCGGCCCTGATGCGCCAGGGAGAGGGGGCCCGGCGGCTGACGCCGGAGTGCCATCTGCTCTCCGACGGGCGGTATACCGTCTTTGCCGCTGACAACGGGCTGACCCGCTCCGCCCTGGGGGACCGGGCCCTGACCCTGGCCAGGCCGGGGGAGATGCAGGAGAGCGCCGGAGTATCCTGGTTTTTCAGGACCGGAGGGGAGCTCTTCGGCCTGACCGCCGCCCCGCTGTACCGGCGGGCGGGGGAGTACGGCTGGGAGTTTTACGACGGCGGGGCGGCCTGGACCTTCCGCCGGGACCGGCTGGAGGCCCGGACCCAGGTGACGCTGCCGTCCACCGGCGGGGGCGAGCTGCGCCAGGCCTGTTTAAGCTGGAAGGGCGAGGGGACCCTGGAGGGGGAGCTGCTGTGCTATCTGGAGCCGGTGCTCTTCCCTATGGCCGACTATGAGGCCCACCCCGCCTTTGCCAGGCTGTTTCTGGAGAGCGCCCGGGTGCCCGGCGGGGTGAGCTTCCGCCGCCGGCCGCGGGGGCGTGAGGAGTACCCGGCCCTGTGCGTTTTGTGGTCGGGGGAGAACAGCTCCTTCACCACCTCCCGGGAGCAGGCCCTGGGCCGGGGCGGCCTGCGGGCCCTGGCCGGGGGGCGCTTCGGCCCCCTGGAGGGGACGGCGGGGGGTGTGCTGGACCCCTGCCTGCTGGTGCGCTGGCCGGTGCGCCTGCGCAGCGGCGAGAGCGCCCGGTTCCGGCTGGCCCTTGGGGCATCCGACCGCCCGGGCGCGGCGCTGGACGGCGCCCACCGGCTGCTGGAGGGCAGACTGGAGCCGGGGGACGGCTTGACCGCCCTGAGCCGGCGGCTGGAGCTGAGCGGGGAGGGGACCGGGGAGGCCTTCGCCCTGCTGCGCCGCCTGGCGGCCGCGGGGCCCGTTCCGGAGGGCCGCCCGCCCCAGCGGGAGCTGTGGCCCTTCGGCATCTCCGGCGACGTGCCCATTGCGGCGGGCCTGGTGGCCGGGGAGGAGGATCTGGAGAAGGCCGGGCAGTGGGCGGCGGAGCACCTGTTTCTGAACCGGAGCGGGTTCCCCTTTGACCTGGTGCTGCTGCTGGAGGAGGGCGGCGACTACCGCCGTCCCCTGCGGGGCGCCCTGACCGAGCGCATCAAGGCCCTGGGGGGCGAGTCCTTCCTGGGGGGCAGAGGGGGCATCCACCTGCTGTCCGGCCGGGAGGGGGAGGCGGCCGTCCTGGCCTGGGCCGGGGCCCGCCTGCCTCTGGAGCCCGTGGCGGAGGCCGCGGAGCGCTGGGAGCCCCTGCCCCCGGTGGAGCTGGAGCGGGGCGAGGTCCCCTGGCGCTTCAGGGAGGACGGCAGCGTGGTGATAGAGACCGGGGCCCGCCTGCCTGCGGCGGGATGGAGCCAGGTGCTGTGCAATGAGAGCTTCGGCTGGGTCACCGACGAGACGGGAAACGGCCTGCTCTGGCAGGGCAATTCCCGGGAGGGGCGGCTGACCCGGTGGTACAACGACCCCCTGCGGGTGGGGGGCGGGGAGCGCATCGCCCTGAAATGCCGGGGGCGGACGGCCAGCGTCTTTGCAGACGGGGACGGGCTGCCCTGCGACGTGATTTACGGGCCCGGCTTTGCCCGGTGGGAGAAGTCCTTCGGCGGAGCCCGGCTGACCGTTCAGGGCTGGGTGCCCCCGGAGGAGGCCTGCCGGAAGCTGCTGTTTACCCTGGACCGGGGGGTGGGGACCCTCTCCTGGCGGCTGGGGGAGGGGGAGGAGAAGACCTTCCCCCTGGCGGCGGAGGGGGAGGCGGTGCTGGAGGTCCGGCCCCGGGGGAAGGGCGTGGAGGCGGTTTTCCGCCCCGCCGCCCCGGAGGACCGCAGGGAGCGGGAGGGGACGGAGCGCTGGTGGCGGGAGCGGGTATCCCGGCTGACGGTGCGCACCCCCCGGCCCGAGCTGGACCGGTATCTGGGCGGCTGGGGGCTGTACCAGGTGCTGGCCTGCCGCCTGATGGCCCGCACCTCCCAGTATCAGAACGGCGGGGCCTACGGGTTCCGGGACCAGCTTCAGGACGTGTGCGCCCTGCTTCCGGCCGACCCGTCCCGGGCCAGACGGCAGCTGCTGCTGGCCGCCTCCCGCCAGTTTGCGGAGGGGGACGTACAGCACTGGTGGCACCCGCCCCACGGGGCGGGAATCCGCTCGCGCATCTCCGACGACCTGCTGTGGCTGCCCTATGTGCTGGAGCGGTACGTGTCGGTTACCGGGGACTGGGCGGCCTGCCGGGAGCAGGTCCCCTTCCTGAGCTCGCCCCCCCTGCGGCCCGAGGAACAGGAGCGGTATGAGACCCCCCAGACCGCCCGGGAGACGGACACGCTGTTCCGCCACGCCTGCCTGGCCGTGGACTGCGTCCTGTCCCGGGGGCAGGGAGAGCACGGCCTGGCCCGCATGGGGGGCGGGGACTGGAACGACGGCATGAACCGGGTGGGGGAGGCCGGACGGGGAGAGTCGGTGTGGCTGACCTGGTTCCTGGTGCTGGTGCTGGAGCGGATGGCCCCCCTGTGCCGGAGGCTGGGGGAGGAGCCGCGGGCGGAGGACTGGCTGTCCCGGGCAAAGGAGCTGCGCCGGGCCGCCGAGGCGGCCTGGGACGGCGGCTGGTACCGCCGGGGCTGCTTTGACAGCGGCGCTCCGCTGGGCAGCGCGGAGAGCAGGGAGTGCCGGATTGATTCCATCGCCCAGTCCTTTTCTGCCTTCTGCGGGGCGGAGCGGGCGAATCAGGCGGTGTCCGCCGCCCTGGAGCAGCTGTACGACCGGGAGCACAAGCTGGCCCGCCTGCTCTGGCCCCCCTTTGACGGAAAGGGGCCAGACCCGGGCTATATCCGGGGCTACCTCCCCGGGGTGCGGGAGAACGGAGGGCAGTACACTCACGGGGCGGTGTGGCTGGCCATGGCCTGCTTCGCCCTGGGCAGGGCGGAGGAGGGGGCCCGGCTGCTGCTGGACCTGCTTCCGGAGAACCACCCCGGCGCGGTCTACCGGGTGGAGCCCTATGTGCTGGCGGCCGATGTGTACGCCGCCCCCGGACACATGGGCCGGGGCGGCTGGAGCTGGTACACCGGGGCGGCGGGCTGGTACTGCCGGGCGGCGGCGGAGATGCTGCTGGGCCTGAAGATCCGGGAGGGGAAGCTGTACCTGGAGCCCTGCCTGCCCGCCGACTGGCCGGGGTACGAGGCCGAGTGGAAGCTGCCCCGGGGAGGGGTCCTCCGAATCCGGGTGACCCGCGCCGGCCGGTCCCGGCTGAGTCTGGACGGGGCGGAGACGGACGGCGGCGTGGAGCTGGCCGCCCTGGAGGGGGACCACGCCCTGGAGCTGGAGCTGGAGTAGCGCGCCTTCTGCTGGAAAGCGCTGTGCGGGGGCCCCGGCCCCCCAATCCGGAAAAGTTTTGCGGGACAGCCTGGAAAGTTTTTCTCCCCCGCACTTTACTTTTTCGTGGAAGGCATTGTATAATAGCACCGCTGTCCCTTCAGGAGGGACGAAAGCGGAAAGGAAGGGTTCCTTTGACTGAAATCACACGAACCGAACTGATGCCCGGGGTCAATTTCCGGGCGGTTCACACCGCAAAATTCAAAAGCGCCTATCTCTCCATTACCTTCATGGCGCCGCTGAGCCCCCGGACGGCGGCGGAAAACGCGCTGGTTCCCTATGTGCTGCGCCGGGGCAGCCGGGAGCATCCGGACATGCAGTCCCTGTCTGCCGCCCTGGACGAGCTGTACGGCGGCTCGGTGGAGCCGGTGGTGCGCAGGAAGGGGGAGACCCAGTGCGTGGGCTTTGCGGCCAGCTTTCTGGACGACGCCTATACCCTGGAGGGGGAACAGGTGCTGGAGCCGGCCTGCCGCCTGCTGGGGGAGCTGCTGCTGCGCCCGCGGGTTCAGGACGGGGTCTTCTGTCCGGAGTATGTGGCCGGGGAGCGGGCCAACCTGATTGACCGCATCCGGGCCCAGATTAACGATAAGCGGGCCTATTCCATCACCCGCCTGACCCAGCTGATGTGCCGGGAGGAGGCCTTCGGAACGGACATGTGGGGCGGCGAGGAGCAGGCCGCGGCCATCACGCCGGACAGCCTGTGGCGGCGCTATCAGGCGCTGCTGTCCGCCGGGGAGATTGAGGTATACTACTGCGGCAGCGCCGGAGAAGAGCGGGTGCGCAGGGCCATGCTGTCCGCCCTGGAGGGCCTGCCGCGGGCGCAGGAGCTGGAGCGGGCCGACTGCGAGATTCGCCTGACCGCAGGGCCGGAGCCCCAGGTGGCGGAGGAGGCCATGGACGTGACCCAGGGCAAGCTGGCCATCGGGTTCCGCACCGGCGGCATGTCCGTGTGGGAGCCGGAGTACCCCGCGCTGGCGGTGCTCAACGCCCTGTACGGGGGCACCTCCCTGTCCAAGCTGTTCCTGAACGTGCGGGAAAAGCTGTCCCTGTGCTACTTTGCCAGCTCCACCCTGGAGCGGATGAAGGGCGTGATTTGGGTATCCTCCGGCATTGAGTTTGACAAGTACCGGCAGGCCAGGGACGAGATTCTGGAGCAGCTGGAGGCCATCCGCCGGGGGGAGATTGAGCCCTGGGAGCTGGACGGCGCCCGGAGCATCATGGCCACCGGCCTGAGAA
The DNA here is from genome assembly GCA_022795855.1 of Lawsonibacter sp. Lineage (GTDB taxonomy): Bacteria > Bacillota > Clostridia > Oscillospirales > Oscillospiraceae > Lawsonibacter. The sequence goes on along the minus strand of JAAWHL010000038.1, from coordinate 13,833 downwards.
GCACCCTGGACTCCCAGGCCCGTCAGGAGGACTTCTGGCTGGGTCAGGCGGCGGCCGGCTTGGACGAGCCCCCCGAGAGCCTGGCCCTGCGGGTGGAGGCGGTGACCCGGGAGCAGGTGGTGGAGGCCGCGAAGCGGCTGGAGCTGGATACCATTTATTTCCTGAAGGGGAAGGAGGCCGGAGAGCATGGAGTGTAAGGAATTTTCCCGGGTGGGGGAGCGGATGTACAGCCGGGTGCTGGACAACGGACTGCATGTGTTTGTCTTCCCAAAGCCGGACTTTCAGAAGAGCTACGCCTTTTTCGCCGCCAATTACGGCGGCATGGACATGCGCTTCCGGCTGGAGGGGAAGGAGTACGACACCCCCGCCGGCGTGGCCCACTACCTGGAGCACAAGATGTTCGACACGCAGGAGGGCAACGCCCTTCAGGATCTGGCGGCCAACGGGGCCAGCCCCAACGCCTTCACCAGCAGCGCCATCACCGGGTACTACTTTGAGAGCACGGACAAATTTGAGGAGAATCTGAAAATCCTCCTCTCCTTTGTCTCCGTCCCCTGGTTCACCCAGGAGAGCGTGGACAAGGAGCGGGGCATCATCGGCCAGGAGATAGGCATGATTGAGGACAACCCGGACTGGCGGGTGTACACCAACCTGATGGCCGGGCTGTACGCCAGCCATCCCGTCCGGGTTTCGGTGGCCGGGTCGGTGGAGTCCATCTCCCATATCACCCCCGACACCCTGTACGCCTGCCACAGGGCGTTTTACGTCCCCTGCAACATGGCCCTGTGCGTGGCGGGGAACGTGGATCCGGAGCAGGTGTGCCGCCTGGCCCGGGAGGTCCTGCCCAAAGCGCCGGGCAGCGCGGCCGGCCGGGACTACGGCCCCCCGGAGCCCGAGGAGGCGGCCCGGCCCCTGGTGGAGCAGCGCATGGAGGTGTCCACCCCCATTTTCCAGCTGGGATTCAAGGGACAGGCGGCGCCCCGCGGAGAGGAGACCCTGCGCAGGCAGCTGCTGGGTGAGCTGGCGCTGGAGGCCCTGCTGGGCTCGTCCAGCCCCCTGTACGCCAGGCTGTATGCCCAGGGGCTGATTAACGCGGGTTTCAGCTACGGCTATGAGAGCAATCCCGGCTGCGCCTTCCTGTGCGCCGGGGGGGAGAGCCGGGACCCCGCCGCCGTGCGGGACGCGGTGCTGGCCGAGGGGGAGCGCATCGCCCGGGAGGGCGTGGACCCCCGGCTCTGGTCCCGGCTGAAGAAGGCCTGCTACGGCGGCCGGGTGCGGGCCCTGAACTCCTTCGAGCACCTGTGCGTGGAGCAGGCCCAGGCCCATTTTGCCGGCTTTGATTTCCTCGCCTTCCCCCGGGTGTTTGAGCCCCTCTCCGAGGAGGACGCCCGGGAGATGATCCAAGGCTGGGTGCGCCCGGAGCGGGCCTGCCTGTCTGTCATCCTGCCCAGGGAGGAGCCCGGCGTATGACCAATCTGGTGAGCTTTCCCGGCCTGGGGCTGGAATTTACACTGAACCGGGTGGCCTTCACCGTGCTGGGCCGGCCCATCTACTGGTACGGCGTCATCATCGGCTGCGGTTTTCTGCTGGCGGTGGTGCTGTGCTCCCGCTGGGCCCCCCGCTACGGGGTGACCCCCGACCAGATCATGGACCTGCTGCTGTTCGCTGTGCCCGCCGCCCTGGTGGGCCTGCGGACCTACTATGTGGTCTTCTACCTGGATTTGTACCGCCGGGCGGACGGCTCGCTGGACTGGGGGGCGATTTTCCGCTTCACCGACGGGGGGCTGGCCATTTACGGGGGCATCATCGCCTGCGCCGTCACGCTGCTGATTTTCTGCCGGGTACGGAAGCTCAGCTTTCTGGCCTTTGCCGACCTGGGGGTCCAGGGCCTGCTCATCGGCCAGCTCATCGGCCGGTGGGGCAATTTCATGAACGTGGAGGCCTACGGCGGCGTGACCGGCCTGCCCTGGCGGATGTGTTCCGAGTCCATCGCCAACGAGCTGTGGCACAAGGGACTGCTGGACTCCCAGGAGGCCTACCAGGCCATTCTGGACGGCACGCTGGGGGTACATCCCACTTTCTTTTACGAGTCGGCCTGGAACCTGCTCGGCCTGACAGGCATCTATCTGCTGGGCCGGTACGCCCGAAAGTTTGACGGGGAGCTGTTTTTGAGCTACTTCCTCTGGTACGGCCTGGGCCGGTTCTGGATTGAGGGCCTGCGCACCGACAGCCTGTACTTTTTCGGGCTGGAGCTGTTCGGCGCGCCAGTGCGCGTCTCCCAGGTGCTGGCTCTGGCGACGGCCGCCGCCGCCGGCGGGGTGCTGGCCTGGCAGCTGAGGAAGAAGCACGACCCGGAGCAGCTGTTTGTCAACCGCCTGGCCGCCCGGCGTCAGGAGGAGAACCAGGGCGGAGAGCCGCCTGCGGAGGAGGGACCGGAATGCCGGCAGTAAGAATGGACGGAAAGGCCCTGGCGGCCAAAATCAAGGAGCAGGTGCGCCGCGAGGTGGAGAAAATGGAGCGCAGGCCCGGGCTGGCGGTGATTCTCGTGGGGGACAACCCGGCTGCCCGGACCTATGCCGGCGGCAAGAAGCGGGACTGCGAGCAGTGCGGCGTGTACAGCGAGGAGTACCTCCTGCCCGGCGGAACGTCCCAGGAGGAGCTGCTGGAGCTGGTGTCCGACCTGAACGAACGGGAGGACATTGACGGTATCCTGGTGCAGCACCCCCTGCCGGAGGGGCTGAACGAGAAGGAAGTGCTGCTGGCCATCCGCCCGGACAAGGACATCGACTGCTTCCACCCCTTCAACATGGGCCGGCTGACCCTGGGAGAGCCGGGCTTCCGCCCCTGCACCCCCGCAGGGGTGATGCGCCTGCTGGAGGAATACGGCATCGACCCCGCAGGAAAGCGGTGCGTCATTGTGGGCCGGTCCAACATTGTGGGCAAGCCCCAGGCGCTGATGATGATGGAGAAAAACGCCACCGTCACCGTCTGCCACACCAAAACCCGGGACCTGAAGGCCGAGTGCCGCCAGGCGGAGATTCTGATTTCCGCCGCCGGGCAGCTGGGCCTGATATCGGGCGACATGATCCGGGAAGGGGCGGTGGTCATCGACGTGGCCACCAACCGGGACGGGCAGGGCCGCCTGCGGGGGGACGTGGTGGAGGCGGAGGCGGAGGCGAAGGCCGCCTATCTCACCCCCGTCCCCGGCGGCGTGGGGCCTATGACCCGGGCCATGCTGATGGAAAATACCCTTCTGGCCGCCCGGCGGCACGGAAAATAGAAAACGAAAGCCAGACCGCGGCGCGCTGAGAAAGCGCGCCGCGGTTTTCTTTGCCCGGTCCAGTCATATCCCCCGCGGCGTCCTCATATAGATAGGACATCGAAAAGGGGGACAGGCATGGAACACGAAAGAGACGGGTTTTTGCAGGCGGCGGCGGTACTGCCGCCGGAGCTGCGCCAAAGGGCCCTGGCGCTGGGCCCGAAGGAGCGGGAACGGGTGGAGGAGCTGCGCCTGCGGGTGGGCCGGCCTCTGACGGCGGTGCTGCCGGAGGGGGAGTGCGCCCTGGGGGGCGGAGCGGTCTGCCCCCAGGATTTGCAGCGGCTGCTGGAGCTGGCCAGCCGGGCCTCGGTCCACGCGGTGCTGCCCCAGCTGCGGGAGGGCTTTGTCACCGTGACGGGGGGGCACCGGGTGGGCCTGTGCGGCACGGCGGCGGTGGAGGACGGACGGATTCTGACGCTGCGTTCCCTCTCGTCGGCCTGCGTGCGGGTGGCCCGGCAGTTTCCCGGTATTGCCCGGCCGGTGGCGGGGGCGCTGCTGGAGGAGGGGCGTCTTCAGAGCACGCTGATTCTGGCACCGCCGGGGGCGGGGAAGACCTCCCTGCTGCGGGACCTGATCCGCACAATATCCGAGGGGGACGGCGTGCCCCCCCTGCGGGTGGGGGTGGCGGACCAGCGGGGAGAGCTGGGGGCCGCCTTCCAGGGGGTGCCCCAGCTGGAGCTGGGGCGGCGCACCGACCTGCTGGACGGCTGCCCCAAGGCGCAGGGGCTGATGATGCTGCTGCGCTCCATGAATCCCCAGGTGCTGGCGGTGGACGAGGTGACCGCCCCGGAGGACGTCCGGGCCTTGACCGACGCGGGGGGCTGCGGCGCGGTGCTGCTGGCCTCTGTCCACGGGGCGGGGCGGGAGGACCTGCGCCGCCGGGCCCTGTACCGGGAGCTGACGGAGACGGGCCTGTTCCGCCGCCTGGTGACCATCCAGGGGACGGGGGCGGGGCGGAGGTACGCGGTGGAGGTGCTGGAATGATTCATATGCTTGGCGCGGTGCTGGTGGCCGCCTGTTGCGGCTGGACGGGGGTTCTGGCGGCGGGACGGCTGCGCCGCCGGGCGGAGGCCCTGGAGGCGCTGTGCACCGGTCTGGAGCAGCTGGAGCGGGAGCTGTCCCTCTGCCTGCCGCCTCTGCCCCAGCTGATGGCCGATTTGGCCGGACGGGCTCCCGCTCCCGCCCGGGAGCTGTTTGACGGGTGCGCCCGGGCCCTGGAGGATCCGGACCGGGAGGCCTTTTTCCAGACATGGGACAGGCTGGCGCAGGCCGTTCCCGACCTGACGGAGGAGGACCGGCGGGCGCTGCGGCCCCTGGGCCAGGTGCTGGGCCGCTACGACGCGCCGGGCCAGGTCCGGGCAGCGGAGGAGACCCGCCGCCGGCTGGAGGAGCTGCGGGCCTCCGCCCGGGAGGAGAGCCGCCGCCTGGGGGGCGTCTACCGGGCGATGGGTGCGGCGGGCGGCGGATTTTTGGCCATTTTACTGCTCTGAGGCAGGACAAGCCGGGCACAAAGGAGGACAAAACCGTGGATGTAGATTTGATTTTCAAAATCGCCGCCATCGGCATTCTGGTGGCGGTGCTCAACCAGGTGCTCAGCCGGGCGGGGCGGGACGAGCAGGCCATGATGACCACCCTGGCGGGTCTGGTAGTGGTGCTGATGATGGTGGTGCAGGAGATTGCCGACCTGTTCGCCATGGTCAAGACCCTGTTCAACCTGTGATGGAGGCTATGGTAAAGGCGGCCGCCCTGGCCCTGACGGCGGCGCTGTGTGCCGGAGTGGTGCGCCGGGGCGCGCCGGAGCTTGCCCTGCTGCTTGCCCTGGCCGCCGGGGGCGGCATTCTGATGCTGGGCATGGGGGCGCTGGCCCAGACGGCCGCCGCCCTGGAGCGGATGGCTGACGCCGCCCAGCTGGGGGACGAGCTGGTGCGGCCGGTAGTGAAGACGGTGGCCCTGTCCCTGATTTCCCGGGTGACAGCGGAGCTGTGCCGCAGCGCGGGAGAGGGGGGAGCGGCCGCTTTTGTGGAGCTGGCCGGGACTGTGCTGGCACTGGGGGCCGCGCTGCCGCTGGCGGAGGGGGTGCTGGAGCTGATGGCACAGCTGCTGACATGAGGATGCTTTTTGCGGCTGCGGTTCTGCTGTGGGCCATGATCCCGGTATGCCGCGCTCAGGAGGAGCTGGAGGTGCCCGGAATGGACGAGCTGTGGGCGGCGGCGGAGGACTGCGGCGTGTCCCCGGGGGAGGGGCTGGAGGAGGGGCTGAGCAGCATCTTCCGGGACGCCCTGGAGGAGCTGGGGCAGTTCGTGCGCCGCAGCGCCCGGACGGGGGTGCGGCTGCTGGCGGTGGTGCTGCTGTGCGGCCTTTCCGAGGGGCTGTCCTCCGGGAGGAGCGCCGCGGCGGTGACCAAGATGGCCGGGGCGCTGGCGGTAACCGCCCTGTCGGTGAGCAGCATGGAGACCATGATTGGTCTGGGCCGGGAGACCATCGGGAAGATGACCGCTTTCTCCGACCTGCTGCTGCCCGTCATGGCCGCCCTGACCGCCGCCACGGGGCATGTCACCGCCGCCGCCGCCCGGCAGGGGGTCACCATGATGTTCACCCAGCTGCTGGTGGACGGAATCGACCGGCTGCTGATTCCGCTGATTTACGCCTATGTGGCGGCCTGCTGCGCCTATGCGGCCTTGGGCAACGAAGGCCTTAAAAAGGTGTCCGCCATGCTGAAGGGGACGGTGACCTTTATTCTGACGGCGGAGCTGCTGGCTTTTGTGGGCTACCTGACCATGAGCGGCGCCATTTCCGGCTCGGCGGACGCTGCGGCGGTAAAGGCGGTCAAACAGGCCATCACCCGGGCCATTCCGGTGGTGGGCGGCATTCTTTCCGACGCGGCCGAGTCGGTGCTGGTGGGGGCGGGAGTGCTGAAGGGAACGGTGGGCGCGGCCGGCCTGCTGGCGGTGCTGGCCATCTGCATCGGGCCCTTCCTCCAGCTGGCCCTCCACTACCTGACCTATAAGCTGGCCGCCGCCCTGACCGGAACGGTGGCCGATCCCCGGCTGTCCGGCCTGCTGGACAGCATCGGCGGGGCCTTCGGCCTGGTACTGGGGATGACGGGGGCCTGCGCCATGCTGCTGCTGTTCAGCCTGGTGTCGGCGGTCACGGCGGTGGCGGCATGATGGCCCTGGTGCGGACCTGGCTTCTGGGGGTCACGGCGGCGGCCATCCTGGCCGCCTTGGCCGACGCGCTGATGCCCGAGGGCGGGGTGAAGCAGGCGGGGCGGCTGGTGTGCGGGCTGGTGCTGCTGTGCGCGGTGCTGCGCCCCCTGGGCAGCGTAAATGTGACAGAAATTTCCGGCCGCTGGGAGTATGATAGCCAGGAGCTCCAGCGGCGCAGCCAGGAGCTGAGAGAGGAGACGGAGGCGCAGATGAAGACAGTCATAGAGCAGCGCCTGAGCGCATATAGTATGGACAAGGCGGAACAGCTTGGCTTTCCCTGCCGGATTGCGGTGACCTGCCGCCGGGAGGAGGGGACCTTCCTGCCTGAGGGGGCGCGGATTACCGGCGCGCTGGAGCCCTGGCAGCGCCAGGGGGTGGAGGAGCTTTTGACCCGGGACCTGGGCCTGCCTCCCGAGGCGCTGGACTTCCGGGAGGAGGGGGCGGCATGAGAGACGGGCTGTTTTCAAAAGCGGGCGCCTGGAAGGAGACGCTGAAGCGGTATCAGACGGTTCTTCTGGTGCTTGCGGCGGGGCTGGTGCTTCTGATGCTCCCCACGGGGGAGCGGGAGGAGCCGTCCCGGCAGGCGGAGAAGAGCGGCCAGGAGGACGCCTTTGACCTGGAGGCCTTTGAGGAGAAGCTGGCCAAAACCCTCTCCCAAATCGAGGGGGCGGGCCAGGCCAGGGTGGTGCTGACCCTGAAAAGCGGCGCGCGCCGGATTCTGGCCCAGGACACCCAGCGGGACGGGGACCGCGCCTCCGCCTCTCCCATCACGGTGGGGCGGGGCTCGGGCAGCCAGGAGGTGGTGACCCTCCAGACCCTGGCCCCCCAGTTCCAGGGGGCGCTGGTGGTCTGCCCCGGAGGGGACGACCCCGGCGTGCGCCTGCGGCTGGTGGCAGCGGTGTCCGCCCTGACGGGCCTGGGCAGCGATAAAATATCCGTCTGCAAAAGTACATGAATTCAGGGAGGAATGCAAGCATGAAAACCAAAGCAAACAGTCAGTGGTCCCAGGTTTGGAAGCGCAACGCCGTGGTGGCGGCCATCGCGCTGTTCGTCTGCGCGGCGGTCTATCTGAACTGGAACTACGAGCAGGAGGTAAACGCCGGCAAGACCCTGGGCGAGTCGGCCATGGTGGGGGGCAGAAGCGATCCTCTGGTGGGCCAGAGCGCGTCCGGCAGCCAGGGCGCATCCCCGGACCAGTCCCAGCCCGCCGGGGATGGGGCGGACGGCCAGGCCCAGAGCCCCGCCGCGGCCAGCGGCTATTTCGCCAACGCCCGGCTGAACCGCCAGCAGGCCCGGGACAGCGCGCTGACCCTGCTTCAGGATGCGGCGGCCGGAGAGGAGGCCGACCAGACCATGAAGGACCAGGCCAACGCCACCATCCAGACCATGGCCGACTACACCGTTACCGAAGCCCAGATTGAGAACCTGGTGGTGGCCAAGGGCTACGCCGACTGCGTGGCCTTCATCGGCGACCAGAGCCTGAGCCTGGCCGTGGCCGCCCCGGAGAACGGACTGACCGAGGCGGATACCGCCCGCATTGTGGACGTGGTGGGCCAGGTTACCGATTTCACCGCCGGCCAGATCAAGATTATTCCGGTGGAATAACAAGAAGCGCCCCCGAGCGTTTGGGGGCGCTTCTTTCGTCAGAATTTCCGCCCCCTTCTGCTTCTCGGACTGGCGGGGCAAGGAGACGGCGGTTTCAGAAGCTGTGCCGGCCGCCTCGGCACAGCAGGCGCAGGGGATAAATTTCTTCCGATTTCCAGAAAGTTTTTCAATTGCGGTTGTCAATTTCCCAAAAAGATGATACAATACAAAAAGCCTGCGGGCTTGACCGCAGATGGCGCGCGCGCCATGGGGAACAAAGAAGGAGCGTGACTGTTATGAGCGAAAGCAAAGAGTATGTCTCCCGCTCTGACGAGCTGGGCAATATCCATATTTCCGAGGAGGTGCTGGCCGCCATTACCGCCGCCGCCGCGCTGGAGGTAGAGGGGGTCAACAGCCTGTCGGCCAATCTGGGCAGCGACCTGGCCGAGCTGCTGGGCAAGAAGAACCTGACCAAGGGAATCCGAATCCAAATGGAGGAGGAGAAGGTCCGGGTGGAGCTGTCCATTCTGATGGACTACGGACATACCATTCCCGAAATGGGCCGGGCGGTTCAAGACGGGGTAAAGGCCGCCCTGGAGTCCATGACTGGGCTGGAGGTGGCCGAGGTCAGCGTGACCGTCAGCGGCATCTCGTTTGAGAAGAGCGCCCGGTAACAGAGGCAGCAGAAAACCGCCGGAATCGGAGAGGATTCCGGCGGCTTTTTCCGTTTCCGCATAGGACAGCCCTGTTCCGGCATATGGTGAACAAAACCGGATACGGAAAATCAATCTCAGAGGGGGCGCGGAGAATGGAGACCAGAATCGCGGAGCTGCGCTATAAGGAGGTCATCAGCGTAGAGGACGGGAGCCGATTCGGCTACGTGGGGGACATGGAGGTGGACCTGGAGAGCGGCCAGGTGCGGGCCCTGGTGGTGCCCGGCCGCCTGCGGCTGTTTGGCCTTCTGGGCCGGGAGGAGGACCGGTATATCCCCTGGTCGGCGGTACGCCGGTTCGGGGAGGACATCATCCTGGTGGAGCAGGCCGGTACCCCGGTCCGGCCCCGCCGGCGCAGAACATAAAAAAAACGGGGGAAATCAGAAAAAAACCTTGCATTCCCGGGCAAGCTGTGCTAAAATACCAGAGCACTACGCATGGGAGAGCTGATTTTCCGCCCTGTGTCCCGGAAAACCGGGATTGGCGGAAGGATGAGGCGCCCAGAAGCAAGAGCCTGCAGCCCCCCCTGAAGCAGGCGCCCAGGCGCCGCTTCAGGTCTGGACACAGGTTCCAAAACTGAAATTAAACGGAGGAAACAAACATGGCAGTCGTATCTATGAAGCAGCTGCTGGAGGCCGGCGTACACTTCGGCCACCAGACCCGCCGGTGGAACCCCAAAATGGCCGCCTACATTTACACCGAGCGCAACGGCATCTATATCATCGACCTTCAGAAGACGGTGAAGAAGCTGGAGGAGGCCTACAACTTCGTGCGCGAGCTGGGCGAGAAGGGCGAGACCCTGCTGTTCGTGGGCACCAAGAAGCAGGCCCAGGAGGCCATCAAGGAAGAGGCCGGCCGCGTGGGCATGTACTACGTCAACGCCCGCTGGCTGGGCGGAATGCTGACCAACTTCAAGACCATGCGGGGCCGCGTGGACCGTCTGAACCAGCTCAAGCGGATGCAGGAGGACGGCACCTTTGATATGCTGCCCAAGAAGGAAGTCATCAAGCACATGGGCGAGATTGCCAAGCTGGAGAAGTATCTGGGCGGCGTGACCGAGATGCGGAAGCTGCCCGGCGCTCTGTTCGTGGTGGATCCCCGCAAGGAGCGCAATGCCATCAATGAGGCCCGCAAGCTGGGGATTCCCATTGTGGCCATTGTGGACACCAACTGCGACCCCGACGAGATTGACTATGTGATTCCCGGCAACGACGACGCCATCCGCGCCATCAAGCTGATTTCCGGCGTGATGGCCAACGCCATCCAGGAGGGCAAGCAGGGGCAGGACGCCCCCGCCGAGGCTGAGGCTCCCGCCGCCGAGTGACCGAATCCTTTCCGAGCGCTTACAGCGCCCGCCCGGGCGGGCGCTGTTTTTACACGGACCGGCCCGGCCGGCTCCGATATGATATGGAGGTAATTCAAATGGCTATTAGTGCAAAGGAAGTACAGAAGCTGCGCGAGATGACCGGCGTGGGCATGATGGACTGCAAAAAAGCCCTGGTCGCCGCCGAGGGCGATATGGACAAGGCCGTTGAGTGGCTGCGGGAGAAGGGCCTGGCCGCTCAGGTCAAGAAGGCCGGCAAGATTGCCGCTGAGGGCGTGTCCTGCGCCGTTGTGGACGAGAGCGGCGTGGGCGTGATTATTGAGGTGAACAGCCAGACCGACTTCGTGGCCAAGAACGAGGTGTTCCAGGCCTTTGTCAAGGACGTGGCCTCTGTGGTCGCCGCCAAGGACCCCGCCGACGTGGCCGCCCTTCAGGAGATGAGCTACCCCGGCACCGACCGCACCATCGCCGACGTCACCGCCGACAAGGTGCTGGCCATCGGCGAGAACATCCAGATTCGCCGCTTTGTCCGCTATGCGCAGGGCGTGAACGTGCCCTATATTCACATGGGCGGCAAAATCGGCGTGCTGGTCAACCTGGAGGTTGAGGGCATTGAGGCCGCCAAGGTGGTGGAGCTGGGCAAGGACATCGCCATGCAGATTGCCGCCATGAACCCCACCTTCCTGGACAAGTCCGACGTGGATCAGGCCACTCTGGACAAGGAGAAGGAAATCCAGCTGGCCCAGATGGCCAACGACCCCAAGATGGCCGCCAAGCCTGAGAAGGTGAAGGAAGGCATCGTCATGGGTAAGCTGGGCAAGTACTACGAGGAGAACTGCCTGTTGCAGCAGGCCTTCGTCAAGGAGAACAAAATCTCTGTGGAGAAGCACGTGGCCGAGGTGGCTAAGAGCCTGGGCGGCAAGATTACCGTGAAGGCCTACACCCGCTTTGCCACCGGTGAGGGAATCGAGAAGAAAGAGGACGATTTCGCCGCGGAAGTCGCTTCCATGATTAAATAAACAAGTTGAGCTTGCCCCATTCAAACCCGATCGAGTATCCCTAATATCCCAACCTGCAAAGGGTCCTGAGTAATTCACCATTACTCGGGACCTTTTCTTTATTTTTATCGGTTTTGAAAACGTACATAGGAGCCGCAGACGGGCATGGTCTGCGGCCCTTTTCATTGCAAGGGAGGTTTATATGGACACGGTAACGAAAGAACCAAAGGCTGCCGCTGTGGAGCCGTCCGAGAAGGGCTATCAGCTTACCATCGGGCGCGACACCATCCGGGTGGTCAGCGTTTTCAGCGGCACAAAAACGGCAAGCGAAGCCATTTACGAAGCCGCTGTAAAGAAAAGGGTTTCCACGCATAAAGAACATTTTGATATTTCGGAGGGAAGTAACAGCTTGGTGCAACAGCGCCATGCCGTTACTTCTTTTACCGGCGAAATTCCGGGGAAAAATTAACCTCCCCAATAAAGTTGTAGTGTACGCCAATCCGCTGGATGCGCTTTACAATTTTCAGAAAACTTCTGACATTGACAGCCTGCGCTTCGGATGCCTCTACAATGACGCTCAGACTTTCAACGGACTGTTTCAATTCTGCCTGTTCCGCTTCATAGGCTGCGGACAGTTTGGCAAATCGTTCGTCTGACAGCTTACCTGTCACGTTGTCCTCAGAGAACTTTTGTCAAGGGTAATTTTATCCTAAATGCAAATTCCGCTACCATCAAGCAACACCTCTATGGCAATCGGCGGTTTGATGATAGCAGAATTTATAGAATCTCCATTCAGATAATTCCAAAGAATTTATCAAAGAATGTCTTTAACTTGTCAATGATACCTTGTTTTTTTGCCGCACGGTTTCCGCCACCGAAGCGCGATACCGGCGGCATCAGCCGGTCAATATCCGTTCCGGTGGTTTTGATTTCTCCGGCTTGCAGTGCTGTTTCGATAAACTGCCGGGTTTCCTCCGGTTTAAGCCGCTCCTCCGTAATGATAGCCGCCAGTTCCTGCTCCTTCTGCCGCATCACAAAATCGCGCCACTCCAGGAAAACATCCTCCACATCATTGATCCCGGCAATGAAGCTCTCGATCAGAGCCTTCTTGCTCCGCAGCTCCGGACTGGGTCCACGGCCTTCCAAATGGTAATCAATATCTCTTTGCCTTCGTTGTGGGAGTTGTGGTACTTCTTTACCAGAAGCAGAATGTATTCGATATTGATCTCCACCTGCCATATCAGCTCTTCCTCAAAGACAATATCGTCCTCGATATCGGAGCTTTCCCCTCGCTTTCTCCGCTCGGCCCACTCGTCCTTCAAGTCCTGGTAGCGGCCCAGATAATCCTGCAAGTCCCGCTCGGACAGAACATCACGCCCCTGGAACTCGTCAAAGGAGGTCAGGATATTCCGCATCCGCAGAATCGCGCCAAAGAGAGAAATAAAGTCCTTTTCATTCTGCTCCCCAACGATCCGCGGCTCAGACAGCGGAAATTTTGTCAGCAGCTTTTGAATGAGGGCCTCATAGCCGGGGTGCTCGGCGCCGTCCTCATCTGTGTAGCCGCTGAAATAATCCTGGAAGCTCCGCAGCAGTATGATGCCGCCTGCCTGCTTGTCCCCAAAGAGCGCGATAGCATCGTCTACCCGCTTTTGTAAATTGCGGAAACAGACAATATTGCCAAAGGTCTTGATGGAGTTGAGAATGCGGTTCGTACGGGAAAACGCCTGAATGGGACCGTGCATTTTGAGGTTTTGTCTACCCACAGGGTATTCAGCATGGTGGCGTCAAAGCCGGTGAGGAACATATTGACCACAATCAGCAAATCAATCTCCCGGTTTTTCATCCGCAGGGACACGTCTTTGTAGTAGTTCTGGAACTTGTCGCTGAAGGTATCATAGTTGGTGTGAAACATTTCGTTTTAGTCCTGGATGGCCTGCTCCAGGAAATCATGGGAGTTCTGGTCCAGGGCGGAGGTGTCCTCTGGGTTCTCATCATCCAGAATACCATCCGTTTCCGCCTCGTTGGCCCCATAGCTGTAAATGATGGCGATCCGTAACCGGTTGCTGTGGTCCACCTCCATCTGCCGCTTGAACTCCGCATAATAGAGCTTCGCCATATCGACGGAGGTCACCGCAAAAATGGAGTTAAAGCCGCTGAGCCACTGTTTTCGCTTGATTTCCTCCACTTGGGATTTTCCAGCGGAGGCGACTTCTGAAATATTGGTTAGGGCGTTGAACACATAGGTCTTATCCCCGCGATAGGTCTTTGTATCGAAGCTACCTTGTGCTATACTTCGCATAGTAGGTGAATTTCTCTGAGATATTCTGTCGTTGTCCACTTCACATCAGACAGAGTGTCCCTAATATTTTGACCAACAAAAGGTCCTGAGTAATTCACCATTAACTCGGGACCTTTTCTTTATTTTTATCGGCTTTTCTATTTATAGTAAAACAGTTGAAAAAAGCAGGGCATGGAGTGGAATAAGGGTATGAGCTATTCAAAAAGATATAGGGAACGCACAATAGATTGCAGACAGGCAGAAGCCTGTTGAAGTATTTTCAACAGGCTTATTAAAGTGTTCGGGTGAGGATATCCACAACCAGCCAAAGTTAGAAAATATAGGCAGACAGGAGAATCGGTATATCTCTGACGTTCGGGGCAAAGCTATAAGCGGATGTTCCATCCAACG
>JAAWHL010000037.1 GCA_022795855.1 Lawsonibacter sp. | reverse complement strand
AAAGGAAACTTTAGCCTGAAAGTTCCGTTGGTAGCCGCCTGGTAGCCGCGGAAAAAGAACAAACCCCCGGAAGACCCGCTGCCGCAGGCCTTCCGGGGGTTCGTTGGTAGACTTTTGGTAGATTTTAAGGCCTGCGCCGCGTCAATACCGGGTATTGGCATCCCTTCCCCGGGGCAAACTGTCCCGGGAGGTGAATTGGAATGTATCAATACTACCGCCGTCCGCAGGACGTGGTAGGCAAGGACGACGAACTTTTGAACTACTGGAACACTATGCCGGGGAGCGTTCAGCTTCAGCTTTTGGAAAGCGGGATCACCGTGGCGACACTGGGGGAGCTGAAAATGCTTCGGGAGCACCTGGAGGCTGGGGGGAAAAGTTGAGCTCACTCCTCCAGCAGCTCGGACGCCCGGCTCTCACCCAGCACCCGGATGCCATGGGCCCGGAGCAGGCGGGCGGTTTCGCCCCAGCCGGGAACCAGGCGGCCGGAAAAGGTGCCGTCATAGACCGTGCCGCTGCCGCAGGAGGGGCTTTTCTCCTTCAGCACTGCGGCGGAGCACTGGTGGGCCAGGGCGGTCTCCAGGGCCAGCCGGGCCCCGGTGCGGTAAGCGGCGGTCACATCCTCGCCCGCCCGGTTCAGGACCCGCCCGCCGGGCTGCAGCTCGGCGGGGGAGCGGGGAGTGGGCAGGCCGCCCAGCACCTCGGGGCAGACAGGGACCAGAACGTGTCCCAGGGCTTGAAGCTCCCGCAGGATTTGGACGGGCCGGGACTGTCCGTCGTAGCGGCAGGGCTCGCCCAGCAGACAGCTGCTGACTAAAATATTCATAAAAAGGTTCCTCCACAAAAAAGCGCCGCAGACTGCGGCGCTTTTGCTTATTTTCAGTTGGTCAGGTAGTACTTTACCAGGGTTTGCAGGAGCTCGTCCCGATCCACCTTGCGGATCATGGCCCGGGCGTTGTTATGGTTGGTGATATAGGTGGGATCTTCAGAGAGGATATAGCCGACGATCTGATTGACCGGATTATAGCCCTTCTCCTGCAGCGCCTGATACACCGTGGTCAGGATGGCCTTGATTTCCAGATCCCGCTGGTCGCCCAACCGAAATTTCCTGGTAAGATCCATCTCCATTGTGGGTCCCCCCCTTTTTCAAGCTACTGCATCTAGTGTACTCCAAAATTTCAGCTTAGTAAAGACCTAATCTCAATTTTTCATAAAAAATTAAATGGGGCTTATCCCCGGGCCGCGGCCTCCGCGACCCGGATGCCGTCCACGGCAGCGGAGACGATGCCTCCGGCGTAGCCCGCCCCTCTTCCCACGGGCCTGAAGTCCCGTGGGAGCCCTGTCATTTGAAATCCTCGGGCGAAGTAAATTCGCCCTGCGGAAATGACTCACTCCGTTCGTCATTTGCGGCCTGCGGCCGCCCCATCTGCGATGGGGCCCCGGCGAGGGGGCGGCTCGGCTGCTACAGCCTCCGCGACCCGGATGCCGTCCACGGCAGCGGAGACGATGCCTCCGGCGTAGCCCGCCCCCTCGCCGCAGGGGTAGAGCCCCCGCAGGGAGGATTGAAAGCGCTCGTCCCGCAGGATGCGCACGGGGGAGGAGGACCGGGTCTCCACTCCGGTGAGCACCCCGTCCGGGGCGGCGAAGCCCCGGATTTTCCGATCCATCAGAGGCAGGGCCTGGCGCAGGGAGGCGCACACCGCTTCCGGAAGGCAGGGGTCCAGGCCGGTCCAGGTCACGCCGGGGCGGAAGGTGGGCCGGACGGCCCCCGGCCCCTGAGAGGGCCGTCCGGAAAGAAAGTCCTCCGTCCGCTGGGCGGGGGCGCGGCCCTCCCGGCCGCCCAGCAGCCAGGCCGCCCGTTCCCACTGCTCCTGAAAGGAGACGCCGGCCAGCAGGCCGCCGCCGGGGAAATCAGCCGGGCTCACCCCCACCAGCAGGCCGCCGTTGATGTTCTCCCCGTCCCGGGCGCGCAGGCTCATGCCGTTGGTGACGGTCTGTTCCGGGCCGGAGGCGGCGGCCACCACCTGCCCCCCGGGGCACACGCAGAAGGTAAAGACCGACCGCCCCCCGGGCAGATGGCAGGCCAGCTTGTAGTCCGACGGGGGCAGCTTGTCCCAGGCGGGGCCGTACTGGCGGCGGCTGATTTCCGCCTGGAGGTGCTCAATGCGCACGCCTGCGGCGAAGGGCTTGGGTTCCATGGGCACGCCGGCCCGCTCCAGCATCCGGAAGGTGTCCCGGGCGGAGTGGCCGGGGGCGAGCACCAGGGTGTCCGCGGCCAGGCAGCAGGGGCCCCGGGGGCTCTCCGCCTCGACGCCGGACAGGGCGCCGTTCTGAATTCTCAGCCCGGTGAGCCTGTGCTCGAAGCGGATGTCGCAGCCCAGGGCGGTCAGCTCCAGACGGATGTTTTTGACCACCTGCCGCAGCACGTCCGTGCCGATATGGGGCCTGTGGGAGTAGCGGATATCCGCCGGCGCGCCGGCGGACACCAGGGTGTCCAGCACGGCGGAGATGCGCGGGTCGTGGGTGCCGGTGGTCAGCTTTCCGTCGGAGAAGGTGCCCGCGCCCCCCTCGCCGAACTGGACGTTGGAGTCCGGGTCCACGATGCCCGAGGTCCAGGATTTTTCCACATCCAGGGCGCGCCGGTCCACGTCCCTGCCCCGCTCCAGCACCACGCAGGGCACCCCGGCCCGGGCCAGATACAGCGCGGCGAACAGCCCTGCGGGGCCCATGCCCGCCACCACCGGCGGCGGACCGCCCCGGCGGGCGCTCGGGGGGAAGACGTAGGGCCTGGGCTCCCAGAGGGTCACGCTGCCGCCGGCGTTTTCTGCCGCGCGCCGCTCGTTGGGCAGGGAGACGTCCACGGTGTAGATATAGCGCACCTGATCCTTCCTGCGGGCGTCGATGGACTGCCGGGCGATGGTCAGCTCCTCCAGCTGCCCGGGGCGGACGCCCAGCACCCGGGCGGCCCGTTTTTTCAGCTGTTCCATGTCCCCTTCCGGGGGGAGGGAGAGATTTTGAATTCTTAGCATAGTATCACCGTTTTCCAGTTTATCATGTTTTGGAAAAAATGAAAAGAAGAAAACAGATTTCCCCTTTCCTTTTCCGGCCTTTTGTGTTAAAATTACCCTTTGTTAGAGCGATTCTCAAAATCTGCCGGAGCGTTCCGCTCCGCCGGGCGGGCGGGGGATGCCGGAGCGCCCGCGGTTTTTGAGCGCTTGAGCTGATTTGTATGTGCGAGGGACAGAACTGGTGGACAATATCACATTGATTGGGATGCCCGGCTCGGGCAAGAGTACGGTAGGGGTGCTGCTGGCCAAGGCCCTGGGCTATGACTTTCTGGACACGGATCTGCTGATTCAGCAGCGGGAGGGTCTTCTGCTCCAGGACATTCTGGACCGCCGGGGGCTGGAGGCCTTTTTGGACGCGGAGGAGGGGGCCGTCCGCTCGGTGTCCTGCCGCCGCACGGTCATCGCGCCGGGGGGGAGCGCGGTGTGCCGGGAGGGGGCCATCGGACACCTGAAGGCGCTGGGCCCGGTGGTCTATCTGCAAGTGCCCATGGACGAGCTGTCCCGCCGCATCACCAACCTGTCCACCCGGGGCATCGCCATGGAGCCGGGCCAGACCCTGGCCGATGTGATGGCCTTTCGGGCGCCGCTCTACCGGCGCTGGGCGGACCTGACCGTGGACTGCCCGGCGGACCAGCCGCTGGGGGAGACCATGCTTCAGGTGCTCCGCCGGCTGGAGGAGCTGCGTCTCCCCGTCCCGCATGTTTCAGCTGCCCCAGCTTCCGGGGAATTGGAAGCCGGCGCTCCCGACGCGGCCGCGCCGCATGAAAAAAAGGAAGAATCACATGACATTTCGTGACCTGGGGCTGATTGCCCCCATTCTCAGCGCCCTGGAGGACCAGGGCTATACCCGGCCCTCTCCCATTCAGGAGAAGGCCATCCCCCCCGCCCTGGAGGGGCGGGACGTGCTGGGCTGCGCCCAGACGGGCACAGGCAAGACCTGCGCCTTCGCGGCCCCTATTCTGCAGCGGCTCAGCGCCGCCCCCGCCGCCGGGCGGCCTGTCCGGGCGCTGGTGCTCACGCCCACGCGGGAGCTGGCCATTCAAATCGGCGAGAGCTTTGCGGCCTACGGCAAGGGCCTGAAGCTGCGCCACACGGTCATTTTCGGCGGCGTGGGCCAGAACCCCCAGGTGGAGGCCCTGAAAAAGGGGGCGGATATCCTGGTGGCCACGCCCGGCCGGCTGATGGATCTCCACGGCCAGGGCTTTGTCTCCCTGGACAGGCTGGAGATTTTTGTGCTGGACGAGGCCGACCGGATGCTGGACATGGGCTTTATCCACGATGTGCGGAAGATTTTGAAGTGGCTGCCGGAGAAGAAGCAGACCCTGTTTTTCTCCGCCACCATGCCCCCGGAAATCACCGAGCTGGTCAACTCCCTGCTCCGCTCCCCGGTCCGGGTGGCGGTAAACCCGGTGTCCTCCCCGGTGGAGGCCATCGAGCAGAGCGTGTATCTGGTGGACAAGGCTAACAAGACCCGTTTGCTGGCCCATCTGGTGCGGGAGCGGAAGGTGAAAAACGCCCTGGTGTTCACCCGTACCAAGCACGGGGCCAACAAGGTGGCCCGGGATCTGGGCAAGGAGGGCATCTCCGCCGCTGCCATCCACGGCAACAAGAGCCAGACCGCCCGGCAGCAGGCCCTGGCCGACTTCAAGTCCGGCCGCCTGCGCTGTCTGGTGGCCACCGACATCGCCGCCCGCGGGCTGGACATTGAGGAGCTGTCCCACGTGTTCAACTACAACCTGCCCGAGGTGCCCGAGACCTACGTCCACCGCATCGGCCGCACCGGCCGGGCGGGGCGGGGGGGCCAGGCCGTCGCCTTCTGTGATTTTGGGGAGAAGCCCCTGCTGAAGGACATTGAAAAGCTGATTGGGCGTCCCGTCTCCGTGGTGGAGGACCACCCCTATCCCATGCAGGTATTCGAGGCCCCCAAGCGGGACAAGCACGGAAGAATCATCAACGAGGAGGACGCCGAGGCCCGGGCCGCCGCCCGGAAGCTGGGCCAGGAGCGCCGGGCGGCCAAGGCCCAGGCTGTGCCGCTGGCCGCGCCGTCCTCGCCGGAGCCGGAGGAGGGCCGGAGGAGCTGCCGCCGGAAGAAGGAGGCGGCCCAGGCTGCTCCGCCGCCCGCCGCGCCCGCCGTCCCCGCGCCCCAGCCCGCCCCCCGGGCGGCCCGGCCCAAGCTGGTCCGGCCGGGTGAGCGGATGGACACCGGCGACGCCATGCCCGAGACGGAGTTCTCCCGCCCCGACCCCCTGGCAGGGGAACGTATTATGGACGCCACCGCACGGCTGCTGGCCCCCCGGCGGCTGACCCTGTCCCCGGCGGGCCGGCCGGCCTCCCAGCGGACGGAGGAGGCCCCGGCTCAGAAGAGCGGCCGGAAGCGCAGGCGGAAGAAATCCGCCTCCGGCGGCCAGACGGTCCAGAGCCCGCCTCCCCTGACGCCCCCGGCCATGCCGAAAGCGGCCCGGCAGAAGGCGCGGCCCGGAGAGGGCGCCCGGCCGGTTCCGGAGAACAAAAAGCGCCGCGCCCGTCAGGACCGGCAGAGCGGACGGCGGGGAGCGCCCATGGAGCCCCAGAAGTCCGGCCAGACCAAGGACTCCACCCAGCAGGAGAGCCTGATGAAGCCCTTTTATCTGGATTTTTAGAAAGATATCATGAGAAACGGAGGTCTTTGAAATGGATTACCAAGCGCTGTATCAGCAGAAGCTGACCGCCGCCGCCGAGGCGGTTAAGGCCGTCAAGTCGGGGGACTGGGTGGACTACACCTGGTGTACCAACCACCCCGTGGCTCTGGACCGGGCCCTGGCTGCCCGGAAGGACGAGCTGTACGACGTGAAGGTCCGGGGCGGCGTGACCATGTGGATGCCCGAAATCGCCAAGGCGGAGGACGCGGGGGACCACTTCACCTGGCAGTCCTGGCACTGCAGCGGGGTGGACCGGAAGATTATCGCCAAGGGGATGGGCTTTTTCGGCCCCATGCGCTACTCCGAGCTGCCCCGGTTCTACCGGGAGCACCTGGACCCGGTGGATGTGGTGATGCTCCAGACCACCCCCATGGACAAACACGGCAATTTCAACTTCGGCCTGGCCGCCTCCCACCTGGCCGACATCCTGGCTCGGGCCAGGTGCGTGATTGTGGAGGTCAACCGGAATATGCCCTGGGTTAACGGCCTGACCGGCAGTGAAATCAACATTCAGGACGTGACCATGGTGGTGGAGGGGGACAATCCCCCGGTGGCCCAGCTGGGTGCCGGAGCGCCCCCCACCGACGTGGACCGGGCGGTGGCCAATCTGGTGGTGCCCCAGATTCCCAACGGGGCCTGCCTCCAGCTGGGCATCGGCGGAATGCCCAACACCATCGGCGCCATGATTGCCCAGTCCGACCTGAAGGACCTGTCGGTTCACACTGAGATGTACGTGGACGCTTTTGTGGACATGGCCGCCGCCGGCAAAATCACCGGCAGGCACAAGGCCCTGGACCGGGGCCGCCAGGTCTTCGCCTTTGCCGCCGGGTCCCAGAAGCTGTACGACTACGTGGACCGCAACCCCGACGTAATGGCCGCCCCGGTGGACTATACCAACGATGTGCGGGTCATGGCCCAGATTGACAACTTTGTCTCCATCAACAACGCCATCGACATGGACCTGTTCGGCCAGGTCAACGCCGAATCCGCCGGCACCAAGCACATCTCGGGCACCGGCGGGCAGCTGGACTTTGCCATGGGGGCCTACCTGTCCAAGGGCGGAAAGAGCTTCATCTGCATGTCCTCCACCGTCACCGGCAAAGACGGTACGGTGAAAAGCCGCATCGTGCCCACCCTGACCCCCGGCTCCATTGCCACCGACCCCCGCTCCTGCGTCCACTACATCGTCACCGAGTACGGCATGGTGAACATGAAGGGCCTGAACACCTGGCAGCGGGCCGAGGCCGCCATTTCCGTGGCCCACCCGGATTTCCGCGAGCAGCTCATTGCCGACGCGGAGAAGATGGGCATCTGGCGCCGCAGCAATAAGAAGTAAAAGCGTTGCGGAATAGGAACCGGTATTCATGTATTCCTAACGGAGCATGACGCCTGGACAAGGAATTGTTCCGCCGGATAAGGCGTATTTCCGCAGAAAACTATGGCATCCCCCATGGCGCCCCCGCAGGGGGATGCCATGGGCTAAAGGGATAAAACCGCCGGGAACCGTGCGGGCGTTCAAGAGAACAGAACGCGGTATGGCGGAGGGGCTCGCCCGTGCGGGCGTTTAAGGCTGTGAATACAGATTCCAGGAACAAAGGCCGCCGGCAGCAACGAAGTACCGGCGGCCTTTGTTGTGAAAATGAAAGCAGGCTCTAACAGCCTGCTTCATATCTCCCGGTACGCCGGCTGACGGGCCTTTTCCGCCAGCCGGCGTGGAATTTTCTTGGAATACGCCAAGGATCCCCGCAAAAATCCGCCGTGCCCGGCAGTAAAATTCCTCGTGCCTGACTCAAAAGCCTCTTGACATTGACGCGGCGTCAGCCTGTACAATACGGTTGAAGGAGGGGAGCACATGGAATACACCATCCGAAAGCTGGCGGACCTGGCGGGGGTGACCACCCGCACCCTGCGCTGGTACGACAAGCTGGGACTGCTCCGGCCCGGACGCGGGCCGGAAAATAGATACCGCCTCTACGGACCTGCGGAGGTGGACCGGCTGCAGCAGATTTTGTTTTACCGGGCCCTCGGGGTGGAGCTGGCCCGTATCAAAGAGATCTTGGATGATCCCTCCTTTGACCGGGTCCAGGCCCTGCGGGGCCACCTGCGCGCCCTTCAGGGGGAGCAGGACCGGATTCGGACGCTGATTGATGCCGTGCGGGAGACCATCCGCGCGGAAGAAAGGAAGGAAAACATGACAGACGAAAAAAAGTTTGCGGCCTTCAAGGCGGAGCAAGTCCAAAGAAATGAGGCGCGGTACGGCCGGGAGGCCCGGGAGCGCTACGGAGACCTTCCGGTGGACCAGGCCGCCGCCCATTTCCAGAATCTGACCCGGGAGGAGTATGACCGGTACGCCGCTCTGGAGGAGGAGATAAAAACCGGTCTGGAGCAGGCGGTGCGGCGGGGGGATCCCCCCAAAGGGGAGGCGGGACGGGAGCTGGCCCGTCTCCACCGCCAATGGCTGGAGGTAAGCCTGGGCGGGGGATATACCCCGGAGAAGCACCGGGGAATTGTCCGGCTCTATCCCGCCGACGAGCGTTTCCGGCAGTATTACGACCGGAATACCCCGGGCTGCGCACAGTTTTTGCAGGACGCGGTGCTCCGCTGGATTGAATAGGGAGAACGGCCCCCGGGCGGTGCGCATGTACCGCCCGGGGGCCGTTTTTGGGGAAGAGGAAAATTTTGGGGCAAACCGCTTGACAGACGGAGGAGCATCTGTTAGAATTGATAAAAAATAATTAGAATTATTTTAATTTCAGAGGAAGCCGGCCATGACGAAATATGAGAAAGCCGTCTATGACATCGTCAGCCGCTCAATGGAGCACCTGACTGTGGAGCAGATTTTCCGGCGCGCGCGGGACAGCTACCCCAGGGTGGCGCTTGCCACCATATACAACAACGTCAACAAGCTGTGGGAGGCCGGCCTAATCCGCAGGGTCTCCCTAGAGGGGATGCCCGACCGGTACGACCGGGTCAAAAGGCACGACCATCTGGTGTGCAGGCGCTGCGGAAGGCTGACGGACCTGACCTTTGCCGATTTGACCGCGCCTCTGCGTGAGGCGGCGGGGGAGGCGTTCCTGTACTATGACCTGAAGGTCTTTTATCTCTGCCCGGACTGCAAAAAGGGGATAAAAAACGGTTCAGATACATAAAATATGAAAACTTATAACAGAAAAAGGAGAACACAGGTATGGACCAGACGACTATGTACAAGCTGACTTACGGGCTGTTTGTCCTCACCTCCGCGGCGGACGGGAAGGACAGCGGCTGCATCATCAACACCGCCGGGCAGGTGACCTCCGAGCCCAACCGCATCAGCATCGCGGTGAACAACAGTAATTTTACTGCGGACCTGGTGAAAAAAAGCGGGAAATTCAACCTCTCCATTCTCAGCGAGGAGGCGGTGTTTGACACCTTCCGCCACTTCGGGTTCCAGTCGGGGCGCACGGCGGACAAGTTTGCCGGGTTCCCGGACTGCCGGCGCAGCGCCAACGGGCTTTACTACGTGACAGCGGGGACCAACGGCTGGATCAGCGCCACAGTGGAGCAGTCGCTTGACCTGGGCAGCCACACCCTGTTCATCGCCTCGGTGGAGGATATGGAGGTGCTCTCCGGCGTCCCGTCGGCCACCTACACCTACTACCAGTCGTCCATCAAGCCCAAGCCGGCCCAGCCGGCCTCCCCGGGGAAGACGGTTTGGCGCTGCAAGGTCTGCGGTTATATTTACGAGGGCGAGGAGCTGCCGGCGGACTACATCTGCCCGCTGTGCAAGCACCCTGCGTCTGATTTCGAGAAGGTTACGGGCTAGACCGGTCTCCGCGCCCCCGCGCCGGCGGGGGCGCAGGGGATTTATCCCGGAGCACGCTGAAATTTGAAAAAATGGAGGAAACCACCATGGACAGAAAGTACGCGGGAACCCAGACGGAGAAGAATCTCCAGGCGGCCTTTGCGGGGGAGTCCCAGGCGAGAAACAAGTATACATACTTTGCCTCTGCGGCAAAGAAGGAGGGCCTGGAGCAGATTGCGGCGCTGTTCCTGAAGACGGCGGACAACGAAAAAGAGCACGCGAAGATGTGGCTGAAGGAGCTGGGCGGTATCGGCGATACGGCCGCCAATCTCAAAGCCGCCGCCGAGGGCGAGAACTACGAGTGGACGGACATGTACGAGGGGTTTGCCAGAACCGCCGAGGCGGAGGGCTTCCCGGAGCTGGCGGCAAAATTCCGCATGGTGGCCGCCATTGAAAAGCACCACGAGGAGCGCTATCGGGCGCTGCTGAACAACGTGGAGACGGCGCAGGTGTTTGCCAAGAGCGAGGTCAAGGTGTGGGAGTGCCGCAACTGCGGCCACATTGTGGTCGGGACCCATGCGCCTCAGGTGTGCCCGGTCTGCGCCCATCCCCAGGCGTATTTTGAGGTGAGCGCGAAAAATTATTGATTCACGGACGGGACTCACAGCCTGGATTCATAACCGAAACTGGCGCCAGAGTGAGGAATTTTTCCGCCGGGCAAGGCCCATTTTCCTGGAATCCTTGACGGATTCCAGGAAAATGGGACGCAATATGGCGGGAAAAGGCCCGCCCGGCCGCACGGTTTCGGCTGTGAATACAGGTTCCCAGCTCCTCTCTCCGGAGAAATCCGGGGGAGGAGCTGTTTCTGTATCTGCGGGGGCCGCGGGAGCGGGCCGGGCCGCAGGGTTCCCGCGCCGGATTCGGCGGGTCTTTGTTGCTGTTTTGTGAATAAGAATTACATTTTTGGCGGAATTATGTTGCATTCTATTGAAAATCCTACCGGCGCCCTGAGGGATGTGAAAAGGCCCTGAGGGATGCCGGCCGCGGCCGGAGGGGGGCGGAACGGCTCTAAGCCTCTGCGCTTGATTTCCGGACAGCGAAGGGGAGGGACGCAGCGTACCAGCCTTGCGTCCCTCCCCTCTTCTTTTGTAGAAGGAGTGAGAGAATGCTCAAATTTATCATCAAAAAGCTGCTGCTGATGATTCCGATGCTGATTGTGTACGTGGGCCTGAAATCCACCGGCGTGGACCCCATCAACGCGCTGATTCCGCCGGAGGTCCAGTCCCAGAACCCGGAGCTGGCCGAGCAGCTGCGGGAGGAGCTGGGCTATAACGACCCCGTCATCGTCCAGTATTTCCGCTGGCTGGGCCGGATTGTCCAGGGCGATTTGGGCTACACCAGCAAGAACGAGAAGATTATTGACATCGTGGCTACCCGCCTGCCCTACACCCTGGAGCTGTCTGTTTACGCCATGCTGTTCAGCGCCGTGCTGGGCATCGGCATCGGCATCATCAGCGCCATCCGGCAAAACGGCATTGTGGACTACATCGGCCGGGTGCTGGCGGTGCTGGGACAGGCGGTGCCCCAGTTCCTGGTGGGTATCATCCTGATTT
Organism: Lawsonibacter sp.; assembly: GCA_022795855.1. GTDB lineage: Bacteria > Bacillota > Clostridia > Oscillospirales > Oscillospiraceae > Lawsonibacter. The sequence goes on along the minus strand of JAAWHL010000037.1, from coordinate 14,354 downwards.
GGATTTTCTCCATCAAGCTGGGGATCTTCCCCCACGGCAACCGGGTCAGCCCCGACGCCGCCAACGCCTTTGTGGATGCCTTCCAGCACCTGTTCCTGCCGGTGACCACCCTGACCATCGGCATGGTGGCTGTGCTGATGCGCTACGCCCGGAACACCATGCTGGACGTGCTCAACAGCGACTACATCAAGACCGCCCGCTCCAAGGGCATCCCCGAGTGGAAGGTCTACCTCAAGCACGGCTTCCGCAACGCCATGAAGCCGGTACTGGTCATCCTGATGTTCCGCATTCCCGCCCTGATCGGCGGCTCGGTGGTCATTGAGAGCGTGTTCTCTTACCCCGGCATCGGAACCACCATGACCGACGCCATCAACAACATGGACTACAACCTGGTGCTGGTCATCACCCTGATTATTGCCGCCGTGATGCTGATTTGCTCCTTCATGGTGGATGTGCTCAACGCGCTGCTGGATCCCCGGGTCCGGCTGGGCGAATAGATGGAAGGAGGGAATCTGCCATGAGTGAAACTGCCGCTGCCGTCAGCATTAAGGAGCAGAACAAAAGCGCGTCTTCCTCCCTGCTGAAAAAGAATATCCGCAAGTTCCTGCGCAACAGGCTGGCCGTGTTCGGGCTGGTGGTGGTCGTGGTGATTACGGCCGCCTGCATCATCGGCGCGCTGGCCGGAGTGGACTACACCACCCCCAACCCCTCCATCATGAAGTCCGCGCCCGGCGCCGGGCACATCTTCGGCACCGACACCATCGGGCGGGACCTCTTCTCCCGCGTCCTGTTCGGAGGCTGTTACTCCATCTTCATCGGGGTATTCTGCGCCGTGCTCTCCAGCGCCATCGGCGCCGCTCTGGGGGCGGTTGCGGGCTACTTCGGGGGAAAGGCGGATATGATTATCGTCCGCGTCTCCGAGATTTTCCAGGCCTTCCCCCAGCTGGTGCTGGTGATGATGCTGGTGGCTATCCTGAAGGAGCGCAGCATCGGCAACATGCTCTTCGTCTTTGTGGTGACCGGCTGGATGACCACCTTCCGCATGGTGCGCAACGAGTTCATGAGCCTGAAAAACGAAACCTACGTCAAGGTGTGCGAGGCCTTCGGCATGTCCCGGACCAACGTGATGTTCAAGCAGATTCTGCCCAATGTCATGACCCCCATCATCGTCTCCACCACCACCAACGTGGCCTATTTCATCCTTCAGGAGGCCGCCCTGAGCTTTATCGGCCTGGGCGTGGCCGAGTCCACCCCCACCTGGGGCAACATCCTGAACGCGGCCAAGAGCATCCAGGTGGTGCAGAAGCAGTGGTGGATCTGGGTCTTCCCCGGCGCGGCCATCAGCCTGTTCGTGCTGGCCGTCAACTTCTTCGGCGACGGCCTGCGGGACGTGCTGGACGCCAAACAGCAGTAAGGGGGCGGAAATATGGACAGCAAAAAAATCATTCTGGACGTCCGGAATCTGAATACTACCTTTGTCTCCGACCGGAAGAAAATCCGCATTGTGAAAAACGTCTCCTTCCAGCTCAAGCGGGGCACGGCCCTGGCCGTGGTGGGGGAGTCGGGCTGCGGCAAGAGCGTGACCATGAACTCCGTCATGCGCTTTCTGGGCCGGAACGCCATCATTGACGCGGAGCGAATCCAATACAACGCCGTCCGGAACGGCCAGGTCACCGAGTACCGCCTGGAGAGCATCCGGAATCCCCACGGGCCGGAGATGCGGGCCCTGCGGGGGCCGGAGATGAGCATGGTGTTTCAGGACCCCATGTCCAGCCTGAACCCGGTGTATAAGGTGGGGGATCAGGTGGCCGAGGGCCTGCTTCAGCACAACAAGGGCATGACCAAGGCCCAGGCCCGGGAGAAGGTGCTGGAGATGTTCCGCAAGCTGGGCATTCCCGACCCGGAGGAGCGGATTGACTGCTACCCCCACCAGTTCTCCGGCGGCATGAAGCAGCGGGTGGTCATCGCCATGATCTGCAATCCGGAGCTGATTATCTGCGACGAGCCCACCACGGCGCTGGACGTGACCATCCAGGCCCAGATTATGGAGCTTTTGAAGGAGATGCAGCTGAAGGACGGCAAGAGCATCATCCTGATTACCCACAACATGGGCCTGGTGGCCGAGATGGCGGACGAGGTCTGCGTGATGTACATGGGCCGGGTGGTGGAGTTCGGCAACCTGGAGGATGTGTTCGACCGCACCAGCCACCCCTACACCCAGGCGCTGCTGCGCAGCGTCCCCGTGCTGGGCCTGGCGGACGGCCAGAAGCTGGAGACCATTCCCGGCTCCACCCCCAACCCCGCCGACCTGAAGGGCGGCTGTGAGTTTGCCGACCGCTGCCCCCACTGCACCGGCGCCTGCCGGGCCAGGGATATCCCCATGTTCGAGGTGTCCCCCGGCCACCGGGTGCGCTGCCTGAGATATCAGGAATTTCCGGAGGTGAAGTGAGATGAGCGAAAAAAGGGAAGTTATCTTCAGGGCTGAAAACCTGCGCACCTGGTTCCCCATCACCAAGGGGGCCTTCAAAAAGGTGGTGGGCCATGTCAAGGCGGTGGACGACGTCAGTCTGGTGGTCTATAAGGGCGAGACCCTGGGCATCGTTGGCGAGTCCGGCTGCGGCAAGTCCACCCTGGGCAAGACGCTGATGATGCTGGAGAAGGCCACCGGCGGACAGGTGCTGTTCAACTATGACGGGCAGTTCCGGGACATCACCAAGTTCAATTCCCAGGAGATGTTTGAGTTCCGCCGCAAGGTGCAGATGGTCTTTCAGGACCCCTATTCCGCCCTGAATCCCCAGAAAAAAATCTACACCTCCTTTGAGGAGCCCCTGAAGGTCCACGGCGTGAAGAGCGAGGCCGAGCGGGAGGCGGTGATGCAGAGGGTGCTGAAGATGGTCAACATCCAGCCCGACTACCTGATGCGTTACCCCCATGAGTTTTCCGGCGGCCAGCGTCAGCGGCTGTGCATCGCCCGGGCCCTGGAGGTCATGCCGGAGGTGCTCATCTGCGACGAGCCGGTGTCCGCCCTGGATGTGTCCATCCAGGCCCAGGTGCTCAACCTGATGAAGGATATCCAGGCGGAGATGAACCTGACCTATCTGTTCATTGCCCACGACCTGAGCGTGGTGCAGTACATGTCCGACCGCATTGTGGTCATGTATCTGGGCAAAATCGTGGAGATTGCCGATTCCCAGGCCCTCTACGACGAGCCCCTGCACCCCTATACCCGGGCGCTGCTCTCCGCCATCCCGGTGCCCGACATCCACAATACCAAGAAGCGGCAGGTCCTGGAGGGGGAGGTGCCCAGCCCCATCCACAAGCCCTCCGGCTGCGCCTTCCACAACCGCTGTCCCAACTGCATGGAGATCTGCAAGACCGCGGACCCCGCCCTGGCGGTGCAGAACGCCGAAAACGGGCACATGGTGGCCTGTCACCTGTACGCCAAGGCTGCGGCCGGGGCGCAGGCGGGGTAGGCTGTGGAGCGGGAGCATTCCTGTGACGTGCTGATTGCGGGGGGCGGCATTGCCGCCCTCTGCGCCGCCTGGAAGGCCGGGGAGGCGGGGTGTTCCGTGACCCTGATTCCCGCCGGCGGTCTGTTTTCCGGTTCCAGCTTCTACCCGGGCACCTGGGGGCTGGGGCTGATTGGCCCCGAGGACGCGTCGGACAGGGATGATTTGGTGGACGCCGTCTGCCGGGTGGGCTGCGGCATGGCCAGCCGGGCAATGGCGGAAAGCTTTGTGTCGGGGATTTCCCCGGCCATTGCGGAGCTGCGGGGCCTGGGCGTGAAGCTTCGCCGGGCCAGGCAGCGGGAGCAGCGGGAGTTTATCCCCTGCTTTGACCACAAGACAAGGGACTGGAACGGCATTGAGTTTGAAAGCGTCCGCCAGGTTCTGGGCAAGCGCCTGGAGGAGCTGGGGGTCACTGTCCTGGACCGCGGCCAGGTGCTCCGGCTGGTGACGGAGGGCGGCCGGGTGCGGGGCGCGGCGGCCCTCTTCCGGGGAAGGCTGCGCTTTCTGGGGTGCCGGGCCTTTGTGCTGGCCACCGGCGGCTACGGCGGCATTTTTCAGCGCCGCCTGTGCACCGGGGACGTGGCCGGCATGGGGCAGGCGCTGGCCCTGGAGGCGGGCTGTTCCCTGATTCACATGGAATTTATGCAGATAATGCCCGGGTTCCTCTCCCCTGCGGCCGGGACGGTGTTCAACGAGAAGGCGTTCCGGTTTTCCGATTTGACCCTGCCGGACGGCGCGCCCCTGCTGCCGCCGGGGGAGGAGAGCCGCCGCCTGCTGGAGCTGCGCTCCACCCATGGGCCTTTTACCTCCCGGCTGGAGTCCCGGGCAGTGGATTTGGCCCTGGCCTGGGCGGAGGAGGGGGCGGAGGTGACCTACTCCCCCGAGCTGCGGGAGAATCCGCCGGAATTTGTGGCCGCCTACTTTGACTGGCTGGCGCGGGAGAAGGGGCTGACCGCCGCGGACCCGGTGCGGATCGGCCTGTTTGCCCATGCGGCCAATGGAGGCGTGGCCATCGGGCCCGACGCCTCCGCCGGTGTGCCCGGGCTGTTCGCCTGCGGCGAGGTGACCGGCGGGATGCACGGTGCGGACCGGATTGGCGGCCTGTCCACCGCCAACGGGCTGGTGTTCGGCGGCAGGGTGGGACAGGCGGCGGCGGCCGCCGCCGCCGGCGCTCCGGAACCGCCGGGGCGGTGCGAATTCCAGTCCTGGAGCTGCCCGGAGACCGGGGAGATGACCCGCACCCTGCGGCAGACCATGACCCGGTATGCCATGGTGCCCCGGGAGGGAGCGGGCCTGAGCCGGGCCCTGGAGACGGTGGAGGCCCTGGACCGGCGGCTGCGGGAGACCCGGGCCCCCACAGCTGCGGCGGAGGAGGCGGCCCGGACCAGGCGGCTGGAGTGCCGGCTGGTTACGGCCCGCTGCGTGCTCCAGGCGACCTCCCTGCGCCGGGAGAGCCGGGGGTCCCATTTCCGGGCGGATTTCCCCCGGCAGGACCCGGCCCTGGCGCGGCCCATTCTGGTGGACCGGGGCGGCGCCGCCTTTTTGGAAAGAATTTGAATGGATGGAGGAAGGGTTCCATGATTTTCACAACAATGGGATGCCTGGGCCGGTATAAGGGAATCAGCCCGGCCCTGGATACCGCCCTGGATTATCTTGCCTCTGCGGATTTGGCCCGGCTGGCCATGGGCCGCAATGAGGTGGACGGGGAGCGGGTTTTTATCAACCGCTTTGACTATGAGACCGTGCCCGAGGAGGAGGCCTCCTGGGAGGGGCACCTGCAATACGCGGACATCCACGTCCGGCTGTCCGGCGAGGAGCGCATCGGCGTCTCCAGCGCCTCCCGGCTGACCGAGACGTCCCGGGACGAGGAGGCCGATTTCGTGTCCTTTGAGGGCCCGGTGGAGACCTGGTTTTCCATGGCCCCGGGGGATGTTCTGATTGTGTTTCCGGAGGACGTCCATATGGTGAAGGTCAGGCGGGACGGCCCCGGCAGGGTGGAAAAAGCGGTGTTCAAGGTAAAATGCTCTGTCTGAGCAAAAAAGCGTCCGGAGCAATCATGCTCCGGACGCCTTTTTCTCTTTCTCAACAGGGACAAAGTGCAAAAGTTTCGGGCCGACCTTTTCAAAGGGCGGCGGGATCCGGGGCGGGGCCCCGGCGGTTCAGTTCCCGCTGCCGAACTCGCTGAAGAACCGGTCGTGGACGGCCTGGACAGCCCGGTCCGCGTCCCGCTCATCCACCAGGACGGAGATTTTGATTTCGCTGGTGGAAATCATATTGATGTTGATGCCGGCGGAGAACAGGGCCTCGAACATCTTGGCGGCCACCCCGGAGTTGTTGACCATGCCGGCCCCCACCACGGACACCTTGGCCACCTGGTCGTTGACCTCAATGGAGTTGAAGCCCAGGGTGTCCCGGTTCTTTTCCAGCAGGGCCTGGGCCTGCTCCATATCCCCCCGGGCCACGGTGAAGCTGATGTCCTTGCTCTCGCTGCGGCCGATGGACTGGAGAATGATATCCACGTTGATTCGGCCCCTGGCCAGCAGGGAGAAGACCTTGAAGGCGATGCCCGGCTCATCGGCCAGACCAATCAGAGCGATGCGGGCGACGTCCTTATCCTTGGCCACTCCGCTGACGTGGGATTTTTCCATGGTTTTGACTACCTCCTTAACTTTGGTGCCGGGGACGCCGGAGAAGCTGGACAGCACCTCCAGATTGACATTGTAGCGCTTGGCCATCTCCACCGAGCGGTTGTGGAGCACCTGCGCGCCCAGGCTGGCCAGCTCCAGCATCTCGTCAAAGGTGATTTCCTCCAGCTTGTAGGCCCCCTTCACCTTCCGGGGGTCGGCGGTGTACACGCCGTCCACGTCGGTATAAATCTGGCACAGGTCGGCATGGAGGCAGGCGGCCAGGGCCACCGCCGAGGTATCCGAGCCGCCCCGGCCCAGGGTGGTGATGTCGTCATACTTGTTGATGCCCTGGAAGCCGGCCACCAGGACAATTTTCCGCTTATCCAGCTCCCGCTGGATGCGCTCGGTGCGGATGCGCTTGATGCGCGCGCCGCCGTAGGCGGAGTTGGTCAGCATCCCGGCCTGCCAGCCGGTCAGGGAGACCACCTGATAGCCCATGCCCTCAATGGCCATGGCGCACAGGGCGATGGAGATTTGCTCGCCGGTGGACAGCAGCATATCCATCTCCCGCTTGGAGGCCTTGGGATTGATTTCCCGGGCCTTGGCAATCAGGTCGTCGGTGGTATCCCCCTGGGCGGAAAGGACCACCACCACGGAGTGGCCCCTGCGGTAGGTCTCGGTGACGATGCGGGCCACGTTGCGCACGCGGTCGGCGTTGGCCACCGAGCTGCCGCCGAATTTTTGTACAATGAGTGACATATGTTTTCCTCCTAAGAAGGTTGAATCGGGTCAAATGAGCACGCGGGGCTCTCACCATTCTATGCGTTCGGGTGTCCCGCCGGCCACCGGGTCAGTCCAGAACCCGCAGCAGGGAGCAGAGCTCCAGGCCGGCCAGCCGGGCGCGGAGCTCCGGCTCGGTCATGGCCTGGGTCAGGAAGGCGATTTCCCCGTCGGGCGCGCCGCCCCGGGCCAGGGCCTGGAGCTCGCCGAACAGCTCCCGGGCCTTGGGGAGGGGGGCGTTGACCCGCACGTACCAGCGGGAGGACAGAACATCGCCGGACACCACCAGGTCCTCCGCGCCGGGGCCCCACTGGTTGCGGCGGTCCTTTTTCAGATCCTTGGCGATGTCGATGACGTCGGCCACCACGGCGGAGGCGGTGGGCAGCTTGCCGGCCCCCCGGCCGTAGAACATCACGTCGCCGATGGCGTTTCCGGTGACGGCGATGGCGTTGAACACGTCCTCCACGCCGGCCAGGGGGTTGTCCCCGGGCACCAGGTGGGGGGCGACAAAGGCGCACACCTTCCCGTCTTCCCGGCGCAGGCAGCGGCCCAGCAGCTTGATTTTATAGCCGCAGGAGTCGGCGTAGGCCACGTCGGCCAGAGTGACCTGGCGAATGCCCTGGGTGGGCACCTGGCGGGGGTAGACCTGCTCGCCGAAGGCCAGGGCGGCCAGGATGCAGATTTTGCGGCAGGCGTCGTGGCCGTCCACGTCGGCGGAGGGGTCCCGCTCGGCGTAGCCGTTGTCCTGGGCCTCCTTCAGGGCCTGGTCGAAGGTGAGGCCGGCCTTAATCATCCGGGTGAGAATGTAGTTGGTGGTGCCGTTGAGGATGCCGGTGACCTGGCTGAGCTCGTTGGCGGCCAGGCAGGAGACCAGGGGGCGCAGAATGGGGATGCCGCCGCCCACGCTGGCCTCAAACAGGTAGTTGACCCCGTGCTGCCGGGCCAGCTGAAGCAGGTCGTAGCCGTGGGTGGCCACCAGCTCCTTGTTGGAGGAGACCACGCTTTTGCCCGCCTTCAGGGCGCGGACGGTGAAGTCCAGGGCCACCGAGGCCCCGCCGATGGTCTCCACCACAATGTCCACCTCGGGGTCGTTCTCAATGACGGAGAAGTCCTTGACAAAGCAGCCGCTGTAAGGGCTGTCAGGGAAGTCCCGCACGTCCAGAATGTATTTCAGACGCACCAAATCGGCCGCCCGACGGTCAATCAGACCGCCGTTGGTGGTGAGCACCTCGGCCACGCCGGAGCCCACAGTGCCGAACCCTAAAATTGCTACATTAACCATACAATCACCTCAAAAATATCCTGATATCCATCCACTTTGCTGGAGTCTGCGCAAACAATCAGCCTGCCAGAATCTCACACCGGATAACCCCGGGGGAGGCCGCCCCGTCGGAGAGCAGCTGCTCCAGGGGGGTGTGGAGCGCGGAGGTCTCGGCGGTGACGGTGACCGCCGCCCGGCCGTTGACGGGGATGTTCTGGTTGATGGTCAGAATGTTGATTCCCGTCCCGGCGAAGAGATTCAGGACACCGGACAGCACCCCCGGCTCGTCCCGCAGGAGCACCTGGATGGTGACGATGCGGCCGTGGAGCATGTCGTTCAGGGGCTGTACGGCGTCCTTGTATTTGTAAAAGGCGCTGCGGCTGATGTTGACCGCCTGGGCTGCGGCGTTCACTGTGTCCGCCTGGCCGGTCTCCAGCAGCTGCTTTGCGAAGGCGACCTTACGGATTACCTCCGGCAGGGCCTGGGCCTCTACGATGAAGTATTTAGGGCTCTGGCTCACGGAAATCCACCTCTTCTTAAACTGTGTGTCCGCAATGGAAAGCCATTTGTTCTTGTGACGTGGCCTATTGTAACATAGGGAGGGCCGGATTTCAACATTTGCCGGCTGGTTAAACGGAGATTTTTCCCGCCCGAGAGGGGGCGCAATCTGTCATTTTTCACAGTTTCCTCATGGCGGCGGGCGGCTTGCGGCCGGAGGGCGGACGGCTCTTACGGCAAAATTCTCGGAAACGCAGATATAATTCCTGGACATTCAGGAAAATTCTTCCTACGCTGAATCAAAGGAGGAATTGTATGTTCTTGATTGTCGAAACAGGAAAGAATGTCACCCTGCTGAGGAAAGCGATGGGCCTGTCTCAGGAGCAGGCGGCCCTGAAGTCGGACATCAGCCCTGCCTGCTGGCGAAAAATTGAGAACGGATGCGGGAATGCCACGGTCAACACACTGTGGTGCGCGGCCAGAACATTGCAGGTGCCGCCCTTTACCCTGGGTATCCTGTCGGGAACGGACGGCGAGATCCTGTCCATGCTCCGCAAGCCTCCGGGGCGGTTCTGCGCACAGCCGAAAAGCGGCCCCAGCTGGGGAAAAACGTGGTTTTGCTCCGGAAGGCGAGGGGGCTTTCACAAAAGGAGCTGGCGTGCCGGGCCCATGTGAGCGCCGCCTACCTGCGGGAGCTGGAGCACGGGTGCGCCAATCCTACCATGGAGCTGCTGGGACGCATCGCGGAGAGCCTGGAGGTGTCCATGCTGGTGCTGGGAGCGCTCACCCTGCCGGACAGCGCGGTATTGGACGCGGTTCACAGGGTGAGAGCGGCCGCGAAACTGGAAAAGGTATCCCCGGAGGACCTCCTTGTGTTATAATAGGGGAAAAGCGGATGCGTTTGCGCCGTTTTGCGGCCCCGCCGGGAACTGCGGAATATGGCGTGCGTGACACCATTCCGCTTCCGCCTCGCGGCGCCGCAGGGCGGAATGAAATGCCGCAGCAAAGGAGAATCTGTATGCAGACAATTGGATTGATTGGCACCGGAATCATGGGCCAGGGAATGGCCCGCAACCTGATGCGGGCGGGGTTTTCCGTCCAAATCTACAACCGCACCCGCGCCAAGGCCGCCGCGCTGGAGGCGGAGGGGGCGCTCTGGAGGCCCTCAGTCGCCCAGTGCGTTTCGGGGGTGCAGGCGGTCATCACCATCGTGGGCTATCCCCGGGATGTAGAGGAGGTCTACTTCTCCCCCGGCGGTATCTTGGACAGCGCCCCGGAGGGGGCGGTTCTGATTGACATGACCACCACCAGCCCCCAGCTGTCCCGGCGCATCTATGAGGCGGCCCGTGCCCGGGGGATGTCCGCCCTGGACGCGCCGGTGTCCGGGGGAAGCACCGGCGCGGCGGAGGGGACCCTGGCGATTATGGTCGGCGGGGACGAACCGGTGTTCCGGTCGGCCCGCCCCATTCTGGACGCCATGGGGTCCAACGTGGTCTGGGAGGGGGGCCCCGGGGCGGGCCAGCACACGAAAATGGCCAACCAGATTGCCATTGCCGGGGCGCTGGCCGGAGTGTGCGAAGCTCTGGCCTACGCCCGGGCGGCGGGCCTGGACGAGGAGCGGGTATACCGCACCATCCGCACCGGAGCGGCCCGCAGCGGACAGATGGACGCCGCCGCCCCCAAAATTCTGGCCGGGGACCTCTCTGCGGCCTTCTATCTGCGGCACTTTGTAAAGGATATGGGCATTGCCAGCGGGGAAAGCAAGGGGTTCGGACTTACCCTGGAGGTGCTGGAGCAGGTGCTGGCCGCCAGCCGGGAGCTGGAGGCGCAGGGGCACGGCGGCGAGGGCACCCAGGCCCTGATTCGCCGCTATTGGGATCTGCCGTGAGGGGGCCGGAGCCGGTCACCGGCCGCTTTGCCCCCAGCCCCAGCGGACGGATGCACTTGGGCAATCTGTGGTCCTGCCTGCTGGCCTGGCTGGGGGCCCGGAGTACAGGCGGGCGGGTGGTTCTGCGGCTGGAGGACCTGGACCCGGACCGCTGCAGGCAGAGCTTCTGCGAGCAGGTGATGCGGGACCTGGAGTGGCTGGGCCTGGACTGGGACGGAGCGCCTGTGTACCAGAGCCGGCGCACCGGGCTCTACGCCCGGGCCTTTTCCCGCCTGGAGGAGCAGGGGCTGGCCTACCCCTGCTTCTGCAGCCGGGCCCAGCGTCTGGCCGCCGGCGCCCCCCACCGGGGGGACAGGGCCGACTCCTGCCTGTGCCGCGGCCTCTCCCCCGAGGAGCGGGCCCGCCTGCTCCGGGAGCGCCGCCCCGCCTGGCGCCTTCAGGTCCCGGACCGGACCTTCTCCCTTCAGGACCTGGTTCAGGGGCACTATGAGGAAAATCTGGCCCGGGACTGCGGGGATTTTATCCTGCGCCGGTCCGACGGCGTATACGCCTATCAGCTGGCCGTGGTGGTGGACGACGCCGAGATGGGGGTCACCCAGGTGGTCCGGGGAAACGACCTGCTCTCCTCCGCGCCCCGGCAGAATTACCTTCAGGACCTGCTGGGGCTGCCCAGGCCCCGGTATGCCCATATCCCCCTGCTGCTGGCCGCCGACGGGCGGCGGCTGGCCAAGCGGGACCGGGACCAGGAGCTGTCCGCGCTTCAGGCCCGCTTCACCGCTCCGGAGCTGGTGGGCCGCCTGGCCTGCCTGGCCGGCCTGCTCCCCGCTCCGGAGCCCATCCGGCCCGTCCAGCTGCTGCCCCTGTTCTCCTGGGGGAAGCTCCCCAGGGAGGATATCCGCGTGGGGGCCTGGTAAAAACGGCTCAATTCTCTCAAAAATACCGGATGCAACCGCCGGTTGTCAAATTGGATACTGTTTTTGGTTGTGCGGAACAGAGGTTTTTGCTATACTCCCCATCAAATTCCAACCAGAAGGGAGCTTGCATGATGAATTTTCAGACACGGCTGTATGAGCTGCGCCGGCGCGCCGGGCTGTCCCAGGAGGGCCTGGCCGACCTGCTGGGCGTTACCCGCCAGGCGGTACAGAAGTGGGAGGCGGGGGCCTCCCGGCCCGATATGGACAACCTGTGCGCCCTGGCGAAGTATTTTTCCGTCAGCCTGGACTGGCTGGTCACAGGCGCGGAGCCCGAGCAGGCCCCTCCCGTCCGGGCGGCGGAGCGGCGGAGGGAGTACGAGTACCGCAGCCGCGCCCGGCTGTTTGGGCTGCCGCTGGTCCATATCCATATCGGGGAGGGCATGTGCTGTGCAAGAGGGGTGGTTGCCATAGGAAATGTGGCGGCAGGCGCGGTGGCGGTAGGGGGAATGGCCCTGGGGGCGGTGTCTCTGGGCGGGCTGTCCGCCGGACTCCTGCTGGGGGCGGGCGGCCTGGCGGCCGGGACCTGCGCCGTGGGCGGGCTGGCCGTCGGGGCCCTGGCCTGGGGCGGCGTCAGCCTGGGCTGGCTGGCGGTCGGAGGCGTCTCCATGGGGACCTACGCCGCGGGCGGCGTCGCCCTGGGCCGGGAGATTGCGGTGGGCAGGGTGGCCGCCGCCGCGCTGGCCATTGGAGAGCAGGCGGAGGGTTTGCAGGCCATTCCTCTGGACGGCAGCGTCCCCCTGGCCCGGATTCACCAGGCCATCCGGCAGTCCTGCGCCGGCGCGCCCGGCTGGCTGGCGGAGCTTCTGTGCTTCCTCGCCGGGCGGTAGACCGCCGTTGCCCGCGTAAAAAATTTTTCCCCCAACAGGGAACCTTTTCTTCAATCTGCCGTCAAAGGGAGGTGGGAGGACGCTCCCAAGATATTATCACAGGAGGATAACATATGAAAAAGCTGATTGCTGCGGCGCTGGTTCTGGCGCTGCTGGTGCTGCCCGGATGCGGCGGCAAGGAGCCGGAGGGCGGAGAACAGATGAGCGCCGCGGAGCGGACCGAGCTGTACTCCGGCGCCATCACCGCCGCCCGGAGCCAGGAGGAAAACGAGTACCTTGGCATCGTGACCAGCAAGGACGACCAGGACGGGGAGATGGTTTTGCAGATGCTCGGCCTGGAGGAGAGCGATATGGAGGCCTTTGCCATCAGCGTCTCCCTTATGAACGTCCGCGCCTACGGCATTGCTCTGATCATGCCCGCCGAGGGGAAGGCTGATACGGTGAAGGAGGCGCTTCAGGGGTATATCGACCTTCAGAAGAGCAATTTTGAGTACTATCTGGAGGACCAGTACGAGGTGGCCAAGAGCGCCCGCCTGGAGACCCTGGAGGACGGCACCGTTGTGATGGTGCTCTGCGAGGGCCAGGACGCGGTGTATGACAGCATGGTTGAGAGCCTGAGCGCGAAATGAGAAACGCCCGGCCGGTTTTCCGGCCGGGCACTTTTACTGTCAAACCGCTTGACCCCGGGGAGGTGAGCAGGTAGAATAGGGGAAGCAAAGGAGAGGGTGAGATGGAACTGAGCTTTTTGCTGGCGGAACAGATTGTCAGCATGGTGCTGATGGCGCTGGCCGGGTTTGCGCTGGGGCGGCTGAAGATAGTGACGGGAGAAGGGAGCAGGGCGCTGTCCTGCGTGTGCATGTATCTGGCGGTGCCGTGCAGTCTGATTACCTCCTTTGGCAGCGGGGAGCGGGACGCGCGGCGGCTGGAGGCGCTGGCGGTCTCTCTGGGGGCGGCGGCGGTGCTGCACGGCATGTATCTGCTTCTGAACCGGCTGCTGTCCCGGGGGCCCGGCGGGCTGGGGCGGGAGGAGCAGGCCATGGTGATGTACAACAACGCCGGAAACCTGATTATCCCCATGGTGCATAGCATTTTGGGCCGGGAGTACGTGCTGTATACCAGCCCCTACATCCTGGTACAGAACCTGTTCATGTGGACCCACGGGCAGCGGCTTTTGGGGGGAGCGGGAAAGCTGACGGTCCGGAAGGTGCTTTCCACCCCGGCCATCGCGGCGATTTTCGCGGGGCTGTTTCTGTACGGAACGGGAATCCGCCTGCCGGGGCCCCTGGAGTCCGCCATGACCAGCGTGGCCGGCTGCATGGCCCCGCTGAGCATGATGGTGGTGGGCCTTCTGATTTCGGAGCTGGATCTGAGGGACGTGCTGCTGAGCCGCCGGGTGTACTGGATTGCGGCCCTGCGGCTGCTTCTCTACCCGCTGCTGTCGGTGGGGGTGCTGCTGGTAATGGGGCGGCTGTGGCGGTACAGCGACGGGGTGAATGTGCTGACCGTCAGCGTGCTGTGCTCCATCGGGCCCACCGCGTCCGCCACCACGCAGATGGCCCAGCTGTTCCGATGCCCCAAGAGCGGCTATGTGTCGGCGGGAAACGTGGTGACGACGGTGCTGTGCGCGGTTACCATGCCGGTGATGGCCATGATATTTTTAACGTTGGCCGGATATATGGGCCTCGTCTGACGGCAAAATTCCTCGTCATTCTCGGCATACTCCGAGATATGAAGCAGATAAGAAGAACCCCGGCGCAGTGAACTTGTCTGCGCCGGGGTTTTCTGCCGTGTGTTTTATAGAAGTCCCAATTGCCGCTTATGTTTACAGCGTCTATCTCCAAAAATCGGGATGTATACTCATTCATTCCATTGAATTTGATTGATTCATGTCGTGTCAGCGCCAATGATAAAATGAAAGAAAACGCCGAGGAAAAAATGTAGTTTTGTGGCGGAGGTGAAGGGAAAAAGATAGACTCCCAATCAGGGCGAA